>JBEVDW010000349.1:0-8418 GCA_040513115.1 Steroidobacteraceae bacterium
GCACGAGACCTACGATCATGTAGAACGAGGTGGTCTTGCCAGCACCGTTCGGCCCGAGCAGGCCGACGACTTCGCCGCTCGACACATTCAGGGAGAGATCCCGGACCACTTGCCGCGAGCGATAGCTCTTGGCGAGGTGCTCGACGCGCAGCTGGCTCATTTAGCCTTCTCGGATTTGGGTGCGACGGGAAAGGGCGTGCCGCCGTTCGCGCGCGGCCGGAAGGTGATGTTGACGCCGCCTTGCGCCTTGCCCTCGGGGTTCGCGAGGACGCGCTCGCCACGCATGTCATAGACGAGCGTTTCGCTGGAGATGTCATTCGTGCCGTCCGAAATCCATGCCTTGTCGCTCAAACGTACTGTGGAGTGCGTGATGTCGTACTCGATGACACCCGCGTGACCTTTGGCGAGCTGCTCGGGATCGGTGCGATGTTGTTCGAAGTGCGCGGGACTGCCGACCATGCGCGCGTGTGCAAGCTGGCCTGAATCGAATGTCACGACGGCAGAGTCCGCGTCGATGGCGCCGTTCGGCAGTCGAATGCGTACATCGCCGGTGAACGTCCATTGGCTGTTCTCGAATTCCCTGCCGCTCGCAGAGGCCTGCTGGGCTTCGACGGAGACATCGCCTTGCGCGATGCGCACCTTGCTATAGAGCACGGTGTTCTGACGATGATCGAGAACGCTGGAATTCGCAGTAATCGTGATCGGCTCCGCGGGATCCGGCAGTTGCAAGGCTTGCGCCCAGCTATTGCCGAACAAAAAGGCAGACATCAGCAGAGGGAGTTTATTTGGGAGCAAAGTTGCCATGCACTTGGGATTCTAGCCGCAGCTTCTCACCCTTCAAATCGGCCCACAGACCACGGGCGCTCAACGTGTGCGGCCCGTACGTGATCTGTACGGGCGAATCGGTGTGCGCGATGTTGTTACGCATGTCGAGCTCCAATCGGTCGCTAGTCACGCGCGGTGAAGTGGTGGAGCTCAAGTCCTGGATCTCTACGTTGCCTGTGAACTCGATGCGTTGTGACCCTGGTGGCACGAAGCCTTCCTTCGCCGTGAGCAACCATTGCCTTGCTGTATCGGCAGAGTAGTTCACGCGCACATCGGTCAGCCCGATGCTGTCATCCATGGGATTTTGAGCGATGACTCGCGCGGAGAGTTTCACCCGGAGTTTGCCGTCCGGCCCTGTTTCCACTATCTCAGCATCTTCGAGGTAATAGCCAGGCTGCGGCGGTCTGGTCACAGGAGCGGTGTCCTCGTCACCTTGGCGCGTGAGCACCGTATAGCTCACCACGAGTGCGCCGAGCACGGCGACCAGCCATACCCACTTGCTGTTCAAGTGACGCCTCGCGCTTGGGCTTCGAGGATCAAATCGCAGACCTCGCGCACGGCTCCGCGGCCGCCGGGTGCGCGCGTAACGTGATGGGCGGCGGCGCGCGCACTCGAATGCGCATCAGCGACCGCAATCGCGAATCGGGCCAGTTCGAACATCGGCAGGTCGGGTGTGTCATCGCCGACGACCGCCACGGCCTGCGGGCCCAGGCCAAGGATATCGAGCAGCTCCTGCAAGGCCGCGCGCTTATCGGCGATACCCTGGCGAACCCAGGTCACGCCGAGCTCGGACATGCGTCGCTCGACCGCCTTCGAGTCACGCCCGGAAATCACAGCGACTTGCACGCCGGCGCGCATCAGCTCCTTGATGCCAGAGCCGTCGCGAACATGAAAGGTCTTGAGCTCTTCGCCGCGAGCGGAAAAATGCAGCCGCCCATCCGTGAGCACGCCGTCCACGTCCAATATCAGCAGGCGCACGTCCGCGGCGCGCTCCAGCACCGTATCCATCAAGACGGCCTCACATCACACCCGCGCGGAACAGATCGTGCACGTTCAGCGCGCCCACGAGGCGATGCGACCCATCGATCACCGGCAAAGCGGTGATGCGGGCGGACTCCATGACGTGAACGGCCTCGGCAGCCAGCATCTGCGGTTGCGCTGACTTGGGTTTCGATGTCATCACTTCGCGCATGGTGACCTGGCGCACGTCGATGCCTTTGTCCAGCGTGCGGCGCAGATCGCCGTCGGTGAAGACGCCGAGCAGGCGGTTCTGATCATCGACGATGGTGGTCATGCCCAGACCCTTGGCCGTCATTTCGAGCAGGCCATCGCGCAGCGTCGCATCGGGCGCGACGCGGGGCAGATGCTCTCCCGTGCGCATGACGTCGGCGACATGCAATAGCAAGCGGCGCCCGAGGATTCCGCCTGGATGGGACCGGGCGAAGTCCTCTTGAGTGAAGCCGCGTGCTTCAAGCACCGCAAGGGCGAGCGCATCGCCCATCGCCAACGTCGCAGTCGTGCTTGCTGTCGGCGCGAGGTTCAGGGGACACGCCTCCTCTGGAACGCTGACATCCAGCACGACATCGGCGGCTCGACCGAGGTTGGAGGCTGGTTTACCTGTCATCGCAATCAGCGACACGCCGAGGCGTTTGATCGTGGGCAGCAGGGTCAGCAGTTCTGCGGTCTCGCCGGAATTCGAGATCGCAATGACCACGTCCTGCGCCGTCATCATGCCGATGTCACCGTGACTCGCCTCGGCCGGATGTACGAAAAATGCAGCGGTGCCGGTACTGGCGAGGGTGGCGGCAATCTTGTTGCCCACATGGCCCGACTTGCCCATGCCCATCACGACCACGCGGCCCTGGCATGCTCGTAGCAAGGTGCACGCACGCACGAACTCATCGCCCAAACGCTCGATCAGCACGCGCACGGCCTCGGATTCGATTTCGAGCACCACGCGGGCGCGTCGCAAAAGGGCGTCGGGCTGAATGGGCGGCTGCATGTCGAGATGATAGCTACAACAAGTCCTGAGCGGTTGGCGGTCGGCGGTGCCTCGGCGCTAAGATCCGCGCCCGCACAGCCTTCCCCGCGAGTCCTGCAATGAATCCCGAAGCCATCAAGTCCCTCATCGAGCGCGGCCTGCCGGGAGCCGAAGTGCTGGTCGAGTCGGAGGACAATACGCACTTTGCTGCGCGCGTGATCGCGGCGCAGTTCGAAGGCAAACGCACATTGCAGCGGCATCAGCTCGTGTACGCCACGCTAGGGGAATTGATGGGACGCGAAATCCATGCCCTCAGCCTGCAAACACTGACCGCCGCAGAGTTCCAGCGCGGCGCCTGATCCAAATCGCATGGACAAACTGCTGATCACTGGTGGCGTGCCTCTCGAAGGCGAGGTGCGTATTTCCGGTGCGAAGAATGCGGCGTTGCCGATCCTGGCTGCCACCTTGCTGGCCGCGAAGCCCGTCAGCATCGGCAATGTGCCGCACTTGCAAGACGTCACGACGATGATCGAGTTGCTCGGCCGTATGGGGGTGAGCGTCACGATCGACGATCGCATGCGTGTCGAGGTGGATGCCTCGACACTCAATGATTCCACCGCACCTTACGAGCTCGTGCGCAAGATGCGCGCGTCGATTCTCGTGCTCGGACCCTTGCTGGCGCGCTATGGACACGCGGATGTATCGCTGCCCGGTGGATGTGCCATCGGCGCGAGGCCGGTGAACATCCACGTGAGCGGACTGCAGGCGATGGGTGCCGACATCCGCATAGAGAATGGCTACATCCGCGCACGCGCAGATCGGCTCCATGGCGCAGTGCTCAATCTGGAAACAGTGACCGTAACAGGCACCGAGAATCTGCTCATGGCCGCAACGCTGGCTGAGGGCGAGACGATCATCGAAAACGCCGCGCGTGAGCCCGAAGTGGTCGATCTCGCCGATTGCCTCAGCGCCATGGGCGCGCAGATTCGCGGCGCCGGAACCGATCGTATCGTCGTCAATGGTGTCAAGGAGCTCAAGGGCGCGCGCCATGACGTCCTGCCCGATCGCATCGAAACGGGGACCTACCTCGTTGCTGCGGCCATCACGCGCGGCAAAGTGCGCGTCAAAGGCACGCGGCCCGATCATCTCGATGCCGTGTTCGGCAAACTGCGTCAGGCAGGTGCTCACGTGCAGACGGGTGATGACTGGATCGAGCTCGACATGGAGGGCCGTCGACCCGCGGCGGTGGACTTGCGGACCGCGCCGTATCCGGCTTTCCCGACCGACATGCAGGCTCAGTTCGCAGCCTTGAACACCGTAGCCGAAGGCGTGGGGACGGTCACAGAGACAATCTTCGAGAACCGCTTCATGCACATGCTCGAGATGCGGCGCATGGGCGCCGACATTCGGCTCGAGGGCAACACGGCCATCATCCGCGGTGTGGAGAGTCTGACCGCCGCGCCCGTGATGGCGACCGACCTGCGCGCATCCGCGAGTCTCGTGCTGGCTGCGCTGGTCGCCCGCGGCACCACCGAAATCCTGCGCATCTATCACATCGATCGTGGATATGAGCGCATCGAAGAGAAACTGCAGCAACTGGGTGCCCAGATCAAACGCACCGCGGGTTGATCCGGCGGGCGCTCGAGAGGTTCGAAGACGTTTCGACTCTGTGTGTATAATTCGCCGCTTTCCGCACGGCGCGAACAACATTTTCGCACCTGCCGCTATCAGGTAGGTGCCCGCGCTCGATGTGCGTCTGCATGCGCGGTTGGACCGCGCCGCGCCGTTTCGACGGTGCCGTATTTCGATAGGCCGTGAGGCTGAGTTCGCAACTGGAGTTCGCTGCGTGCGGGCTACCGGAGACGTTGATGACAGAAGCTGAAAAAGTAGATAACAGCAGGCGTCACTTCCTGCTCGTCGCCACGACCGTCACGGGTATCGCTGGTGCCGCAATGACGGCCGTGCCGTTTCTCGCCTCCTGGAAGCCAAGCGCGCGCGCGCAAGCACTGGGTGCGCCGGTGGAGGTGGACATCAGTAAGATCGAGCCTGGCGCCATGATCAAAGTGGAATGGCGTGGGCAGGCGATCTTCCTCGTACATCGCACGCCGGCGATGCTGGCCACACTGGCGACTCTGAATGATCGCTTGCGCGATCCGGGATCGGAGCAGTCGGAGCAGCCAGCGTATGCCAAGAACGAGACACGAGCAGTCAATCCTGAGTTCCTCGTGGCCGTCGGGGTCTGCACGCATCTGGGTTGCGCGCCGATGAATCGCTTTGCACCCAAGGATCCCGAGCTCGGCGCGGATTGGCCGGGCGGCTTCTATTGTCCGTGTCACGGCTCGAAGTTCGATCTGGCAGGCCGCGTGTTCAAGGACGTGCCGGCGCCATTGAACCTGCGCATTCCGCCGTATCGCTTCATCAATGATGGTCGCGTCCTGATCGGCGCCGACACGGGAGCTGTCTGATGAACCCTCCGCCCGCCGCCGGTACCCGTACGCGCTGGGGCGCGCTGATCGATTGGATCGATGCGCGTTTCCCCATGACGCAGTTCATGAAGGACCACGCCACCGAGTACTACGCGCCGAAGAATTTCAACTTCTGGTACTACTTCGGCTCGCTGGCGCTCTTCGTGCTCGTGATCCAGATCATCTCGGGCATCTTCCTGACGATGAACTACAAGCCCTCCGCGCAGGATGCATTCGCGTCCGTCGAATACATCATGCGCGATGTGGAGTGGGGCTGGCTCATTCGCTATATCCATTCCACGGGTGCGTCGGCGTTCTTCATCGTCGTCTACCTGCACATGTTCCGCGGCCTGTTGTATGGCTCGTATAAGAATCCGCGCGAGCTGATCTGGCTGTTCGGCATGCTGATCTATCTCTGTCTCATGGCAGAGGCGTTCTTCGGCTACCTGCTGCCATGGGGCAACATGTCGTACTGGGGCGCGCAGGTGATCGTGTCGCTGTTCGGTGCAATTCCGTATGTCGGTGAGTCGCTGGTGGAGTGGATTCGGGGCGACTACTACATCTCCGACATCACGCTGAACCGCTTCTTCGCGTTGCACGTGATCGCGCTGCCGCTGGCGCTCGTCTTCCTGGTCATCGCGCACATTTTCGCGCTGCACGAAGTGGGATCGAACAATCCGGACGGCGTCGAGATCAAGAAGCTGAAGGGCTCGGATGGCCATCCGCTCGATGGCATTCCGTTCCATCCGTATTACACGGTGAAGGATCTGGTCGGCGTGATCATCTTCCTGATGGTGTTCTGTGCCGTGATCTTCTTCTCCCCGGAGATGGGCGGCTACTTCCTCGAGCACGCCAATTTCGATCCTGCCAATCCGCTGCAGACGCCGGAGCACATTGCGCCCGTCTGGTACTTCACGCCGTTCTACGCGATCTTGCGCGCGGTGCCGAACAAGCTGCTGGGCGTCAGTTTGATGGGCCTGGCCGTGGTTTCGTTCTTCTTCCTCCCGTGGCTCGATCGCGCGAAGGTAAAGTCGATCCGCTACCGAGGCTGGCTGTACAAGGCCTTTCTGTGCTCATTCGCGGTGAGCTTCGTTGCACTCGGCTACCTTGGCCTGCAGCCTGCCACGCCGGGTTACACGAATGCAGCTCGCGTATTTGCGATCATTTACTTCATGTTCTTTTTGTTGATGCCTTGGTACACGCGCGCGGATCGAGTGTCGCAGGTGCCGGAAAGGGTGACCTACCATGCTCATTAAAAAGTCACTCCTCGCGCTGGTACTGAGCCTTGGTGCGCTGGTTGGTAATGTGGCGCTCGCGTCCTCTGGCGGCGCACACCTCGAGGATGCCCAGAGCGACGTGAGCAATACGGCATCGCTACAACGCGGCGCGCGCAACTTCGTGAATTATTGTTCGGGCTGTCATTCGGCTCGCTATGTGCGCTTCAATCGGCTCGCGCACGATCTGCAACTGACGGAAGGCCAGGTCACGGACAACCTGATGTTCGCCGGTGGTCGCATTCACGACACGCTCGATACTGCGCTGCCCGCTGCGGATGCGAAGCGTTGGTTCGGAACGACGCCGCCTGACCTGTCGCTGGTTGCGCGCAGTCGCGGCCCTGACTATCTCTACACGTTCCTGAAGTCCTTCTACGTGGACCCAAGCCGCCCGACCGGCGTTAACAACTTGGTTCTGCCGGGGACGGCCATGCCGCACGTGCTTTGGGAACTGCAGGGTCTGCAGGAACAAGTGCACCGCGGCGAGGTCGATGCCGAGGCGAACGCAGTTCACAAGAAGTTCGAGGCGTTGAAGCTCAAGGAGCCCGGTAAGCTGACGCCGGAAGAGTACGATCAGTTCGTACGCGACACTGTGAACTTCCTCGCCTACATCGGCGAGCCGACGCAGTCGCAACGCCGTCAGTTGGGCTTCTACGTGCTCGCCTTCTTGGGCGTATTCTTGCTGCTGGCTTATTTCCTCAAGAAGGAATACTGGAAGGACGTTCCATAACACCGCCGTGGGGCTTTGCGGCCCCACCGGAGATTGCCGAATTTGATGACACTATTTTCCAAGGCCAACGATCCCTGGAGTCATCGCACTCGGCTGGTGGTCGCGGAAAAGAACCTGCACATCGAAATCATCGATGTGCAGGACGGTAACCTGCCGGAAGACCTGCTCGATCTGAATCCTTATCAGAGCGTGCCCACGCTCGTGGATCGCGATCTGGTTCTCTACGACTCGCGGGTCATCATCGAATACCTCGACGAACGCTTTCCGCATCCACCGTTGATGCCAATCGATCCAATCACGCGCGCACAGTTTCGCGTGGCGATGTATCGGATCGAGCGCGACTGGTACGGCCTTGCTTCGCAGATCGATGATCCGACCGATCGTAAGGGTGCCGAGCGGGCTCGCAAGTTGCTGCGCGACAGCCTGCTGGCGACCTCTGAAGTTTTCAAAGCGAAGCCGTATTTCCTTTCAGACGAATTCTCGGTGGTCGATGCGAGCACCGCACCGATCCTGTGGCGGCTCAGCTCCTGGGGCATCGATTTGCCGCAGTCGGATGGTATTCACAACTACGCCCAACGTCTGTTTTCAAGACCGGCCTTTCGGCATAGCCTCTCGAACTACGAACGCGAATTGCGGCTTTGAAAAACATGTCTGAGCGACCGCTGCTCTCCCGCCGGCCCTATCTACTGCGCGCCATGCACGAATGGATCACGGACAATGTGCACACGCCGCATTTGGTGGTCGACGCCAGCGCGCAGGGCGTGGAGGTGCCGCGGCAATATGTTCAGGAAGGCAAGATCATCCTGAATGTGAGCCATAGCGCAACAAGCGGCCTGGTGATGAACAACGAAGCCGTGCGCTTTCGCGCGCGGTTCGGTGCGATCACTCACGACGTGACCGTGCCGATCGCCGCCGTATTGGGGATCTATGCCCGCGAGACGGGGCAGGGAATGATTTTCTCGGAAGCGGATCCTTCGCCACCGCCCCAGCCCTCGCCGCCAAAACCACCACCCAGCGGCGAGGAGTCGAAGCGACCAAAACTCAAGGTCGTGAAGTAACGAGCTACGTTTGCACACACGGTCGCTCAGCACGGCTTACGGATTCAGTCGTGTCGCCGTCCACGCGCTGCCCTTGAACGCGAAC
>JBEVDW010000350.1:0-13654 GCA_040513115.1 Steroidobacteraceae bacterium
ACGGTCGCAACGCTTCTTCGGACAACGCAAAGCGTTCGCGCTTCAGCGCTTCGGAGCAGTGAGCAACGTCCCAAGGGTTGACCTTGCGCTTGGCAAACTGTTCGAGCTCATTGAACTCGCGCTGTGCGGCTGCACGCGAATAGCCAACGAGCTGTTCCAGGAAGTCACCCACTTCGCTGACCGAGCCGGCCATCTTGGTCGCAAGTGAATACTGAGCGTAGTTCTCGAATCCGACGAGCTGTGCGAGCTCGGACCGCAAGCGCAGGATCTCTTCCATATTCGCTGTGTTGTCCCATTTGCCAGGCAACGGACCGGCATCGGATGCACGCGTAACCCACGCTTCGTAGAACTCGCGCCGCAGCGCCTCGTCGGTCGCATGCATCATCACAGCTTGATAGTTCGGCGCGTCCAGCGTGAACCACCAGCCGTCGAGCTGTTTATTTTCGGCCGCGCCGCGCGCACGTTGCACGACTGTCGGTGGCAGTCCGTTTAACACGGCTGCATCCGTCACGTGCTTCGACCAGGCATTCGTAGCATCGAGCACGTTCTCATCGAACTTCGCCTGCACCGTGGTGAGCTGCTCCATCAGCTGACGAAAGCGCTCTTTGCGGTCGTGGGGCAGCGCCACACCAGCCAGTTTGAAATCGCGCAGCGCATTCTCGATCAGCTTGCGCTGCGCACTGGTCAGCTGTGCGCCCTCCCGCTCCAGGATGCGGCCATACGCGCGAAACAGCTGCTCGTTCTGAGCGAGCTCAGTGTTCCAGCCCACGAGCAACGGCAAACAGGCGTTATATGCCGCGCGCAGCTCATCGCTGTTGACCACGCCATTCATATGCCCGATGGGCGACCACGTGCGCGCGAGACGATGGTGCATCTCTTCGAGCGGCAACACGAGCGAGCCGAAGGTGGGCTCGGGTTGTTGCAACAGGGTGGTTAGCTGTGCCCGATGATCCGTCAAGAGTTGACGGATCGTCGGCTCGATTTGATCGACACTGATTTGCGAGAAAGCGGGAAGCGTCGTGGTCATGACCGTTGGTCTGGGCAAGGAAACTGAGGGCTAGCGTGTCAGGTGTAACGCGCTGGCGCTAGCGGGGTTCGCGGGCGGCTATTGTTCCGGCGCAGAGAATCAGGGTGGGGGCAGGTCACCACTATCACAAGCGATGCGAGCGTCGGCCCCAGTTCAAACCACAGCCTGTCTCGGCGGCGGCGGCGACGTCAGCGCCTTCAGCACAGGCGCTGTTTCTGGTCGCACCCCGCGCCACAGCTCGAATGCTTCAGCGGCTTGCTCGACGAGCATGCCCCAGCCCATCTCCGCGAGAGCGGCGCCGGCCTGTTTTCCCCAACGGGTGAACGGTGTATCGCCCTTTCCATAGGCCATGTCGTAGCACACGGTGTGACGGCTGACGGCTTCAGAGGGTACCGACAACGTAGTGCCTTGCAGGCTGGCCGAAGTGGCGTTGATGATCAGATCGAACGGCTCGCGAGTGACGTTATCGAACCCGCAGGCATGGATCTCGCCGAGCGCTTCGAACTCCTCGACGAGCTCCAGTGCGCGCTCCACGTTTCGATTCACCACTTCCAACCGCGCTGGCGCTGTCGCGAGCAGTGGGCCGAGCACTCCGCGAGCTGCGCCACCGGCGCCCAGCAACAGGATGCGCGCGTCGGCAAGCTTCACTTGCAGGTTGCGCGTGAGATCGTTGATGAGGCCTGCACCGTCGGTGTTGTCACCGAGCCAGCCGCCATCCTGCAAAGCAATCGTATTGATCGCGCCGGCGATCGAGGCTCGCGGCGTGCGCCACCGTACGAGCGCCGCTGCCGCCTGTTTGTGTGGCACCGTGATGTTCAGGCCTTTGCCACCTTCGTCGAAGAACTGTGCAACGGCCTGGGAGAGCTGATCCGGCGCCACTTCGATACGCGTATAGGCGAGCGCCTGTCCCGTCTGCTTGGCAAACATGCCATGAATAAAAGGCGACCAGCTGTGCTGCACGGGATAACCCATGACGGCATACCGGTCCGTGCTCGTAGGAGTACTGCCCATTGCCCCCCCTGCTAATCCCTTAAACGTCGCGGGAGTGTTGCGCAAGGATCTGCGCGATTCCGCGACGTGGATCCCAGGCTATGCGGTTTCACGCAACCACGCTGCCGCGCGCTTTGCGAAGTAGGTCAGGATGCCGTCGGCCCCGGCGCGTCGGATCGACAGCAGTGACTCCATGATCGCTGCGCGCTCATCGAGCCAGCCGTTCTTGGCTGCGGCCATGAGCATCGCGTACTCGCCGCTCACTTGATAAACGAAGGTCGGCACGCCGAAGGTGTCCTTCACGCGGCGCACGATGTCCAGATAAGGCAGGCCTGGTTTGATCATCACCATGTCGGCCCCTTCCTGCAGGTCCAGCGCGACCTCCCGCAGTGCTTCATCGGAGTTGGCCGGGTCCATCTGATAGCTGTACTTGTTGCCCTTGCCCAGGTTGCCTGCGGAACCCACGGCTTCGCGGAACGGGCCATAGAAGCTCGATGCGTACTTCGCGGAGTAGGCCAGGATGCGCGTGTTGAGATGACCGGCGATTTCCAGCGCTTCTCGAATCGCACCGATGCGGCCATCCATCATGTCGCTGGGCGACACGATGTCGGCGCCCGCCTCGGCATGCGACAGCGATTGCTTCACCAACGCTTCGACGGTCGCATCGTTCACGACGTAGCCGGACTCGTCGATGAGTCCATCCTGACCGTGTGTCGTGTAGGGGTCCAAGGCAACGTCGGTGATCACACCCAGCTGCGGGACGGCGCCCTTGATCTCACGAATCGCCCGCTGCACGAGGCCATCGGGATTCCACGCTTCCCTGGCATCGAGACTCTTTGCGTTGGGATCGATGACCGGAAACAGCGCCAGTGCTGGAACTCGCAACTCGGCGAGCTGCTCGGCCTCGCGAACGAGCTCATCGACCGTGACCCTTTCGATGCCCGGCATCGACTGAATCGCCTCGCGGCGGTTGCGACCTTCGATGACGAACATGGGATAGATGAAGTTGTCTGCGCTCAACGTGTTTTCGCGCATCAATCGCCGCGAGAACTCATCGCGCCGCATGCGGCGCAGCCGTGTGCGTGGAAACTCACCCGTCTCACGATCGCTCATGACGCCTCGTCCTGTGTAAAGATTGCCTTATACCGCAACCGAAGAGGCTGACCCAACCCATGCCCAAAGAGGTGTCCAAGCCCGTGCGCTGTCCGTGGTGTCTGAGTGGCAACGAGTTGTACGTCCACTACCACGATACGGAATGGGGCGTGCCTGCCTACGACGACCACACACAGTTCGAGTTTCTGATACTGGAAGGCGCGCAAGCGGGCCTGTCCTGGTCGACGGTGCTCAACAAGCGCGAAGGCTACCGCGAGGCCTTTGCAGCCTTCGATGCCGAGCGCATCGCCCGCTTCGGCAAGCGCGAGGTCGAACGGCTGATGAAGAATCCGAACATCATTCGCAATCGGCTCAAGATCGAAGCGACGATCTCAAATGCCCGGGCCTTTCTCGAGCTGCAGTCGAAAGGCCATGGCCTGGCCAAGCACATGTGGAGCTTCGTCGGCGGCAAGCCCATCGTGCACCGCTTCCGCAAGACGGGCGAAGTACCCGCGACGACCGCAGAGTCGGATGCGCTGAGCAAGGATCTGAAAAAGCGTGGCTTCCGCTTCGTCGGCAGCACGATCATCTACGCGCACATGCAGGCGACCGGCATGGTGAACGACCACCTCGTGAGCTGTTTCCGCTACAAGGAATGTCGCTGAGACCGGCGCGTCATTCCCCGACCAGCCAGCGGACGCTCTGATCACCCGCATGCGGCGGCTCCGCTAACAAGGGCAACAACTCGGCGTGCGCTTCCTTCAGCGCCGCATCGAGTTGGTATGGGGGATTCGTGATCAGCACACCCGAGCCATTCAGGCCTACAGCCGAGTCTCGCGGACGGATCGCAAGCTCGCAGAGCAGCAGCTTTCGCAAACCCGCCGCCTGCAATACCTGAAACCAGCGTTCGGTGGTGGCCCCGGCCTTGATCGGATACCACACGGCCATGACGGCTTGCGGCCAACGCGACAAGGCCAGCGTCATGGCGCGTTCGAGCTGTTGAAACTCCTGTGTGTCCTCGTAAGGCGGATCTACCAGCACGAGCCCGCGTTTCTCTTTCGGCGGTAGTTGGGCTTTGAGCGCGATGTAACCGTCTTCGGCAAGTACCGAGACGTGACGCGTGCGGGTCAGGTGCGTGCGCAGGATGCGAGCTTCGTCGGTTTGCTTCTCGACGAGCACGGCGCGATCGTCAGCGCGCAACGACTGCAACGCCAGGAGCGGTGAGCCCGGGTAGCGGGATGCGTCCAGTTGCGTGGCGATCAATTCCCGATAGCGCCGCAACAACGGATGCTTGAGATGCGCCGCGCGCAGCCGTTCGACGCCGGTTTGCCATTCGCGCCCGCGCGCCGCTTCGATGCTCTTGAAGTCGTAGAGGCCGCGGCCTGCATGCGTATCGAGGTAGAGGAGTGGCGTCGGCTTGGCGGTCAGGCGGTCGAGCAATGCGGCGAGAATGACGTGCTTGTGGACGTCGGCGAAATTCCCCGCGTGGAAGGCGTGTCGATAGTTCATGGGGGTATGGTAATGCGGAATGTGGAGCGAGCCTTCATGCGTAACATCGTGATCGGTGCAGTGCTGGCCGGTGCAGCGCTGACATCGACGGCTGCCGGAGCGCAGTCGCTGACGCCGGAACAAGTTGCGGCAGTAGAACGGGCGCGGGTGGCGCTAGCGGAGAGCGAGAACGACGCGCGGCCTTCGCAATACACCGTCGCGGCCATCGAAGCCAAAGAGTGGTCCGACAGCAGTCTGGGATGTCGAACGCCGGGCACGATGAATCAGCAGGTGATCACGCGTGGCTATGTCGTGCTACTGCGCGAAGAGGAGCGGACGCATGAAGTGCACGTCGCTGGCGATCATGCCGTTGTGTGTCCGTTCAATATCGCTGGCGGACTACGCGCACCGCAACCACGAGTGCGCGCGACTCAGTTACCTGAGTTGGAGTTGTTAGCACGACAGGATTTGGCTGCTCGAGTCAATGTGGCGGTCGATCGCATCGATGTGGTTCGACGCGTGCCCAAGGGGTGGACGCAGTCTGCATTGGAATGCAGAGGGCCCGCCGAACAGGAAAGAGCGGCCATCATTCCGGGGTTCAAGCTGTACTTGGAGTATCAAGGGCGCCTGTACACGTATCACACGGATGAGGCGCGGGTGTTTGCGTGCCCGGTGATTGCGGGGAAGTGAGTGGGGTTGCCGGCTGGCCCTGGCGCCCCATTTCCCCCGGTCATCCCCCGCACGACGCGAGGGAGGGATGATGAGCCGTTAACTACTGGGGTGATACGGGCCCGACCTTCTGCGTTTGATTCGGCACGGTGTCGTTGGGATACAGGAACAGTAGATCACCTGTGCCCTTGGTGACATGAATCGTAGCCGTGTCGAACGGATCCAAGCCGAAGCTGTTCAAGTCGAGGCCGATCTCCTTCGCGGTATCGATCGATCCGTGTTGAACGTCGACGCTGCCATCGGGCCCAGTCACCTCGAGTCGATAGTTGAAAGCGGGCGGCACTTGACCGAGCGTGCCGCCCACCTTGGTGAACGGCAGGATGGCGACGCGGTCGTTGAAGTCCCAGGTGAGGACGGGCCAGTCGAGACCGCCCTCGCCGCCGACCTCGAACTGCGCAGTGACGAAAAGGCCAGGATCGACATCGGCGAACGTGGACAGGTCGGCCGCGGCGAGGTGCACGTCGTCCGTGCCGTCGTCGTCCACATCCAGGAAGAAGTCGAAGCGCAAATCGGACAGATGCTCCCATGGCGCATCCGTTGCGATGCCGAACTCGATCACGGGTTCATCGATGTACAGTGCGGGATCCGCTGTTCGATAACCCACACGGAACAGGCCGGCCGTGGTGCCCTCGGCTTCCGGGACCTCACCGTTGTCCGCGGCCCATGTGAAGCCTTCGGCCAGTGCCGGCGCAGGTCCCAGGTTGCCGACACCCAGCTCATTCCCCCCGCTTCTCAAGCGGGCGATAGTTCGTGAGGCAGCATCGACAACGCCGAGATACGCGACGCGCAGCGAATCGTCACCGTTGCTCAGCACGCACCACCCATCGACCTCGCTTTGACTGATCGATGCGTTGTCGAACACGCCATTCTTGGCCGCGCGTGTGGGATCGAAGCTCATCGTGATCTCGAAGCGTGCCGCCCCTTCGGGCCCCACTACGACGTGCGACGGACACTGCACGTGCACGCCAGGATAGATTTGACCGTTCACCTGCTTCACGTTGAACGCACGGCGGGTCGTGTCCAGGTTGTGGAGTGTCACGAAACGCGTGCGCAGCGTTGGGAACACGCGATTGATGCGCCCGAAACTGACGCCGCCAGGACTTGCGTAACTCGTCAGCTCGATCGCGCGATTGATTCGAATGAGGCCCACGCCCTGGCGCGCGACAACGGTGTTGCCGCTGTCATTCGCAGACACCGATGAGTTCTGCAGCAGCGCCTTGATTGCCTTCGGTGCAGCGTGCGGCCATTTCTGCAGAAGGATCGCAGCGGCACCGGCAACGTGCGGTGCTGCCATCGACGTGCCGTCCAGATTCGATGAGCCTGTACCCGTGCCGACACCAGTGGATACGATGCCGACACCCGGCGCGGCGAGATCCGGCTTGAAAATCGAACCGCCGTGGCCGGGTCCGCGAGAGCTGAACTCGCCGATGCGATCGTCGCGCGTCGGATCAGGCTGAGTGTCGACCGTGACTTGCACACCGCTCGCGGATACGAGCGTGTTGCCGATCGTGTAGGAGATCATCAGTCCCGGAATCGTGATCGTGTCATCGAGGCCACCCATGACGATGGGGTCGATGCGGTCCGGCGCGGTGCCATCGTTGTACACGATGATGGCGCGCGCGCCGGCATTCTGCGCATTCGTGTACTTCACGAGAAAGTCGCACGTGCCGCGAATGATCAGCGCGATCTTGCCGCTGATGGCCGCGGGATTGGTCAAGGTTTCGCAACCATCGGCGGGCGCTGCGCTCACCAACTCGCCCGTCACCGTTCCTACGTCTTCGAAGCGGACCAGACCGGCACCTTCCTCCGATGGATATGTGCCTGCTACATCGGCTGGTGCAGTCACTTGGAAGCGTGCCCAGTTCCGACCGCCGGGAATCGATGCCGCGACGGAGATCGCGTTCTGAGCCACTGCGGGTGCGCCGGTCACATAGGGCACATCGTTCTCGTTGCCTGCAGAAGCCACGACGACGATGCCGTTCGCAACGGCAGTATTCGACGAGATCGAAGATGGATCATCGGGACTACCGAGCGGTCCGCCCAAGCTCATGTTGATCACGTCCAGGTGATCCGACATGTCGCCATCGCCGTTCGGGTCCATCGCCCACTCGATGGCGAGCGATGTGAGCTCCGTCGAGCCTTCGACATCGCCGAAGACTTTCAATGAGTACAGCGTTGCATCTTTCGCCACGCCTGGACCGATCGAGTCCGGTACGCCGATGCCGGCCGCGGTGCCCGCGACATGCGAGCCGTGTCCTACGACGTCAAGCGGATCGTCGTCTTCCACAGGAGCTGTCGCGGGATCATCGGCGTTGTATTCCGCGCCTGCGAAGTCATGTCCGCCGGCCACCTTCGCGGTGGGGAAGGTGCTTTTCTCGACAAGATTCGGATCGTTCGCTTCGTAGTCGGCCGGATCACCCGCGCCACCGAAGTTAGCGTGCGTGTAGTCGATGCCGGTGTCGATGATGCCGATCGTAATGCCCTTACCGGTCAAGCCGCGTGCCCAGGCTTGCTGCGTTCCAATCCACGGCACGCTGTCGATGTTGTCGGGAACATGACGTTCGACCTTGGCCACCGAACGCACTTCCGGCATCGATCGAAGCTGTGCGATCTGCGCTGCTGTTGCACGCACGCGAATGCCATTGGCGCCGACGCGCTGTGGATACCTCGGATTGAGGCCCATTCCGCGCAGTCGCGCATCGAACTCAGCTTGTTCCTGACTGATGCGGGCCGCGTGTTCGCGTTGACTGGCGGCATCCAGAACACTGCCCTTACTCTGCAGCGCTTGCGCATTCACTTCGCCGACCGATGGCGTCTGCAACTGCACGAACACATCGACGCCTTGCGGCTCGCGCAGCCTGGTGTCCTTCAAGCTGTTCCCTGCGATGGACGTGCCCGCATGCATCGCGATGCTCGCGCCCAGCACTACACATAAACCCTGCACGACACGGAGGTTGAGAATCTTCATGGCGTCGTCCTGAGCGCGACAGCTGCACCTCCTACGCCTCTCGTGCAGCACGAAGCTACACAATCTGCGTGCGACGCAGCGCTCGATGTAACTGGGTGGATGCCGTCGATGATCGCGCCCAGAATGACGCCGTCGAGTGACGATGACCCGAAGCACGAGGAATCGACGCAACGACGCTACGCCACGAGTGCTACGAATTCAATTGAGCACTTCTGCGAAATCCTCTTTGGAAAACTTGCAGCGTGTAAGAACTACGCGCTTGTGTACGACACGCTCGATGCGCGTCACTCCAACTCGTTCAACCAATCTCGCGGACGCAAGTAATCCTTGTACAAACGTTCTTCCGGCGAACCCGGTTGTGGATGCCAGTCGTATTCCCAACGCACCAACGGCGGCAGTGACATGAGAATCGACTCGACGCGGCCGTTGGATTGCAGTCCGAACATCGTGCCGCGGTCGTATACCAGGTTGAACTCGACGTAACGGCCGCGACGGTAGAGTTGGAACTGTCGTTCGCGCTCGCCATAGCGATGATCCTTGCGTTGCGCGACGATCGGCATGTAAGCAGGCAGGAAATGATCGCCGACGCTGCGTTGATACTCGAAGCAGCGCTCGAAGCCATCGGCGTTCAAATCGTCGAAAAAGAGTCCGCCGACGCCGCGCGTTTCGTCGCGATGCTTGATGAAGAAATAGCGGTCACACCATTCCTTGTGCTCGCGATAACGATCCGATCCGAATGGCTCGCAGGCAGCGTGAGCGGTGCGATGCCAATGCAGGACGTCTTCGTCGAAGGGATAGAACGGCGTGAGATCGAATCCGCCGCCAAACCACCATACGGGCTCTGCATTCGCCGGTGTCGCGCAGAAGAAGCGCACGTTCGCATGCGTCGTCGGTACGAAGGGATTGCGCGGATGGAACACGAGCGACATCCCAGTGGCAATCCACGGCGTATCGGTGAGCTGCGGCCGTGCCGCTGTCGCGGATGCCGGCAAGCCTTTGCCCATGACATACGAGAAGTTCGCGCCGGCTTGTTCGAAGATGCGTCCCTCACGCAGGACGCGCGCTTCACCGCCGCCGCCTTCAGCGCGTTCCCATGGATCGCGGCGAAATTCCGCACCACCATCGGCGGTTTCGATCGCGGAGGTGATGCGGTCCTGCAGCTCGCGCAAGTAAGTCGCGACCGCGTCGACGTCGATACTTCCAGCGCTCACGAGCAGCTCCCGCTACGAACCGGTCTTGGCAGAGCCCTTCTTCGGTGCGGCCCGCTTCACAGCGGGTGCCTTCTTTTTCTTCGCAGCGAGCGCGACTGGCTTTGCGGCGGCGGTCTTCGATGTCGCCGGCTTCACAGTCTCCTTCACGGCCGCTGCGGGCGCTGGCGTTGCAGCGGCGGTTTTCGCGCTCTTGGCGAATCGGGATCCGCCCTTGCCACGCACGGGTGCGGCGGCGAGTAGCTCGCGGCACTCATCGAGCGTCAGTGTGTCGGGCTGGCGATCCTTCGGAATCTTTGCGTTCTTCACGCGATCGGTGATGTATGGGCCATAGCGGCCGTTCAGCACCTGAATGCCTGCCTCTTCGAAATTGAGAATGATGCGATTGGCATCCGCTGTCTCTTTCGCCTGGATCAATTCGAGGGCGCGCGGCAGATCGACGACATACGGATCGTCATCCTTGATGGAGACGAACTTCTTGGCGCCGTACTGCACGTAGGGTCCGAAGCGTCCGATGGCAACCTTCACCGGGTCGCCTGACGGCATGTGACCCACCGTGCGCGGCAGCTTGAACAGCTCGAGCGCTTCGGCGAGCGTGATCGTGTCCATGCGCTGATGCGGACGCAGGCTCGCAAACTTGGGCTTCTCTGCGTCGTTCTTGGTGCCGAGTTGCACGAACGGTCCGTACTTGCCATAGCGCACGGAGATGGGCTTGCCCGTCGTCGGATCCTTCCCGAGCTCGCGCGCATCCGCGACGTCTTCGCGCGTGACAGATTCATCCACTACATCGACGCGCTTCTTGAATTGATCCCAGAAGCGATCGAGCACGGGCACCCACTCTTCTTTACCCTCGGCAATCCCATCCAGATCGTCTTCCATCTTCGCGGTGAAGCCGTAGTCGACGTAGTGCTCGAAGTTGCGCGTCAGGAAGCGATTGACGATCTTGCCGAGATCGGTGGGTACGAAACGGCGATTCAGCAACTCTGCATATTTCTTGCCGAGCAGCGTCTGAATGATGCTCGCGTAGGTGGAGGGGCGGCCGATGCCGTATTCCTCCAGCGTCTTCACGAGGCTTGCTTCCGAAAAACGCGGCGGAGGTTCGGTGAAGTGCTGCTCGGCGCGCAGGGCCAGGAGCTTCAGCTCATCGCCCTCTTTGAGCGGCGGCAGGATGCGGTCGTTGTCGTCATCCGCGGAATCGTCGGAACCTTCCTTGTACACGGCGATGAAGCCGGGCTTCACCAACGTCGATCCATTCGCGCGCAACACAGCGGCGCTCGGATCGCGAGCCGGTAAGAGGTCGACGGCCACGGTGTCGTACACGGCCGGTTCCATCTGGCTCGCAAGGGCGCGCTTCCAGATCAGGCTGTAGAGCTTGAGCTGATCCGGCTCGATCTTGCCCTCGAGTCGCTCTGGCGTGATCGCGGCCGAGGTGGGACGCACGGCCTCGTGAGCCTCTTGCGCATTCTTCGACTTCGTCTTGAACACGCGTGGTTCGGCGGGCAGCGAGTCCGCACCGTAGAGCTTCGTGATCGCCTGCCGCATTTCCTGCACGGCTTCCGCGGCGAGATTCACGGAGTCCGTACGCATGTACGTGATCAAGCCCACTGCACCTTCGCCGAAGTCCACGCCTTCATAGAGCTGTTGCGCGAGGCGCATCGTGCGTTGCGCACCGAAACCCAGCTTGCGGGCGGCTTCCTGTTGCAACGTGGACGTCGTGAACGGTGGTGAGGGATTTCGCTTGCGTTGCTTGCGATCGATGCTGCGAACGCGCAAGAGTCCATTGGCAGCGGTTTCGATCGTCGTGCGCGCGGCCTGTGCCTGCGCGTCGTTCGTCAGCGTGAACTGCTCGACCTTCTTGCCTTGCAGCTCGATCAGGCGTGCCGGCACAGCTTGTCCTGCACGCTCGGAATCGGCGTCGATGGTCCAGTACTCGCGCGGCTGGAATTTCAGAATCTCCTCTTCGCGCTCGCAGATCATGCGCAACGCGGGACTCTGCACGCGGCCGGCGGAAGCCCCTGGCAAGCCGGCCTTTTTCCACAGCAGTGGCGACAGATTGAAGCCGACGAGATAGTCGAGCGCACGGCGCGCCTGCTGCGCGTCTACCAGGTCCTGAGATACCGAACGTGGCTGCTGAATGGCATCACGGATCGCATTGCGCGTGATCTCGTAGAACACCACGCGATGCACGTCCTTGCCGTTGAGGACGCCCTGCTCCTTGAGCAGCTCGAGCAAGTGCCAGGAGATCGCCTCGCCCTCGCGGTCAGGGTCGGTGGCGAGATATAACGCTTCCGCTTTCTTCAGTGCCTTCGCGATGGCGTGAACATGCTTCTCGTTCTTCTCGAGTATCTGATACCGCATGGCGAAGTTGCGGCGCGGGTCCACCGCACCTTCCTTCGGCACGAGATCGCGGACGTGGCCATAGGAAGCCAACACCTCGAAGTCCTTGCCCAGGTACTTCTTGATGGTCTTCGCCTTGGCAGGCGACTCCACGATGACGAGATTCTTGTGCTCCATAAAAAAAGAAACCGCGGTCGGCCGCGGCGTTGTTGGTCCTCACATAGATTGATCGTGTTAGTGCAACGCTCCTGACTCACGATCGAACAGCAAATCTTCCATGCGCGCGTACGCGCCATGTTGGTCCGGCTGACTGAACAGCACCATAAGGACCACCCACTTCACCTGTTCGATATCGATCTGCGCAGCGTCGAGGGCGAGCAGACGGTCGATGACGAGCTCGCGCTGCATGCTGCTCAGGATACCGATGTTCTCCAAGTACATGATGTAGCCGCGGCTGTCGAGGTCCAAACGCGCGCTTTCGCGCTCGCTGAAGACCCGGATCGCCCGGGCCGTCGGCACGGGACGACTGCGCGCATGCTCACCCGACAGCTGTTCCAGCCATTCCAGCGCGCGTTCAACATCCGTCTCGGAAAAACCAGCTCGCTCGAGTTCTACACGCAGGGTATCCCGGTCGGGATCGGCGGCCAGTTCGATATCGGCATCAAAGTAGTTCTCGAAGAGATATATAAGGATATCGAGAACGGTTTCCTTCATTTCGCTACCTTAAGGACGTGTCCGCACGAACACACCCCCCGCATAGGATTCGACGCGGCCATCAAGCTCGAGCATCAACAACATCGATGCCACGGCGCCAGCATTCAACCCCGTGCGCGCGACCAGGCGGTCGACGTTCGCGGGCTCGAAGCCGAGGGCATCTAACAGGATTTCGTATTCTTTGTCCAATAGCGGGTCAGCGATTGTCCTCGACTGCGGCGCCGACGTTTCCCTCTGCGGTGTCAGCGTACCGGCGAGAGGACCCAGCTCGCACAACACATCCTGCGCGCCCTCGATGAGCTTCGCGCCTTGTCGAATCAGCGCATGACAGCCGTGTGCCAAGGGATTGCGAATCGAACCCGGTACCGCGAATACCTCGCGTCCCTGCTCGGCTGCGAGGCGAGCCGTGATGAGTGAGCCGCTGCGCAGCGCTGCTTCCACTACGATCGTGCCGAGCGCAAGGCCGCTGATGATGCGATTGCGGCGCGGGAAGTTGGACTTGATGGCAGGCATTCCGAGCGGGAACTCGCTGACCAGCGCTCCGTGCGCAGCAGTTTGCTCTGCAAGCTCGCGATGACTGCGCGGATACACGTGATCCAACCCGGTGCCGCACACTGCGATCGTCTGTGCCTGCACCGATAACGCGCCGCGATGTGCTGCAGCGTCGATGCCCGCGGCGAGGCCGCTCGTGACGATGAGGCCTTGCTGCGCCATTTGCTGTGCGAGCTCGAACGCTGTCTCTCGCCCTGATGGCGTGGGATTGCGCGAGCCTACGATGGCCACTTGAGCTCGGCTCAGGCAACCCGCATCACCGTGGACGTACAGCGTCAGCGGCGCGTCCGGCAGCTCGCGCAAGAGCGCGGGATAGCGCGAGTCCTGCCAGTGGATGAGGTGATGATCTTGGTGCTCGAGCCAACGTAGATCAGGTGTGACCGCGACGTGGCTCGAGCGGGAAATGAAATCGACGAAGGCGTTGCTCGCGCCCGCAACACGCAGTGCCGCGGCGGAGGCGTTGGCGATAGCGCTGGCGCTGCCAAGCTGCGCCAGCAGCGGCTCGATCGTCTGTCGTTGGGAGGCTGGCGCACGCGCCAGGATCAACCA
>JBEVDW010000351.1:0-4058 GCA_040513115.1 Steroidobacteraceae bacterium
GCTCCTTTCGACGCACGTTCACTCGGCACTCGGGCGGATCCCGTGATGCTGGAGGTGTTCAACAACCTGTTCATGTCGATCGCCGAGCAGATGGGTCTGCGCCTGCAGAACACGGCGAGCTCCGTGAACATCAAGGAACGATTGGATTTCTCCTGCGCCTTGTTCGATGGCAATGCCAACTTGATCGCCAACGCACCGCACATGCCAGTGCATCTAGGCTCGATGAGCGAAAGCATCAAGACCGTCATGCGCGAGAGCTCAACGACGATGGTTCCCGGCGATGTCTTCGTGCTGAATGATCCTTACGCTGGCGGCACACACCTGCCGGACGTCACCGTCGCCACGCCCGTGTTCGACGAAACTGGCAAACGCGTGCTGTTCTACGTCGGCTCACGCGGCCACCACGCTGATATTGGCGGCCTCACGCCCGGCTCGATGCCGCCCCACTCGATCACCCTCGATGAAGAAGGCGTGCTGCTCAGTAACGTGAAGCTCGTGGATGGTCTTACAGGGCAAATGCGAGAGTCGACGCTGCGCGAGCTGCTCACGCGCGCGAAGTATCCAGCACGCAATCCCGATCAGAACGTTGCTGATCTGCGCGCACAGATCGCGGCGAATCAGAAGGGCGTGGAAGAGATCCGCAAGATGGTGGGGCACTTTGGTTTGAACGTCGTGCAAGCGTACATGCAGCACGTGCAGGACAATGCCGAAGAAGCCGTGCGGCGCGTGATCACGGCGTTGCACGACGGCAGCTATGACTATCCGCTCGACAACGGCGCAGTGATCAAGGTGCAAATCAGGGTTGATCGCACACGTCGCGAGGCCACGATCGATTTCACCGGCACCTCACCGCGACAGCCGAACAACTTCAACGCACCCGCGGCAATCTCAGTCGCAGCGGTACTGTACGTCTTTCGCACGCTCGTGAGCGATGACATCCCGCTCAATGCCGGCTGTCTGAAACCGCTGAAGATCGTCATCCCCGAAGGCTCGATGCTCAAGCCGCGCTACCCCGCAGCCGTGGTCGCTGGCAACGTCGAGACATCGAGCGTCATCACGAACGCCTTGTACGGCGCGCTGGGCGTGATGGCCTCATCCCAGGCCACGATGAACAATCTGACCTTCGGCAACGAGCGCTATCAGTACTACGAAACGATCTCCGGCGGATCCGGCGCGGGGGAAGGTTTCGACGGCACCGACGTCGTTCAAACCCACATGACGAATTCCCGTCTCACTGATCCCGAAGTGTTGGAGTTCCGGTATCCGGTGCGGTTGGAAAGCTACGAGATCAAGCAGGGATCAGGCGGCGCTGGGCGATGGCGCGGCGGGAATGGAGGCGTGCGGCGCATCCGCTTTCTCGAAGCGATGAGCGTTTCGATCCTTGCCAACAATCGGGATGTGCCGCCGTTCGGGATGGCAGGCGGGCAGGCCGGAAGCAAGGGATGCAATTACGTCGAGCGACTGGATGGCCGACGCGAAGCGCTCGGACACGTCGGTCAGGCCGAAGTCGGACCCGGCGACGTGTTCGTGGTGGAATCTCCTGGTGGTGGCGGGTATGGGTCCTAACGGCATCGCTTCGATGCTGAGCTACCTCCCGCCCTGCGCCGCCATGTCCAACACAAATCGATACTTCACATCGTTTTTGTGTAAGCGCTTGAACGCCTCGTTGATGCGCGACGCAGGTAACAACTCGATCGTCGCGGTGATGTTGTTCCTGCCGCAGAAATCCAGCATCTCCTGGGTGTCCCGCAGCCCGCCAATGAGAGAGCCGGCAATCACCTTCTGACCGAAGACCAACGGCAGATTCATGAAGCCCAATTCTCCCGGCGCGATGCCGAGCACGCAGAACACGCCTTCGGGCTTCAACGCGCCGAGATAGCCGTTGATGTCGTGTTGTGCGGCGACCGTATCGAGAATGAAATCAAACTGACCTGTCGCCTTCTCCATCGCTGCAGGATCGGTCGAGACGATCGCGGTCCTGGCGCCCAAGTCCAACGCATCCTGTTTCTTGCCGGCGGACGTCGTGAATACGCTCACCTGAGCGCCCAACGCGACGGCCAGTTTCACCGCCATGTGTCCCAGGCCGCCGAGACCGACGACGCCCACGTTCATACCCGGGCCCACCTTCCAAAGGCGCAGCGGTGACCAGGTGGTGATGCCAGCACACAACAGCGGCGCTGCGGCAGCCGGATCCAGATTCGCCGGCATCCGGAACACATAGTCCTCGTTGGCGACGTAGTTGTTGGAGAAGCCACCATACGTGCGCTGTTTGCCATCACGCTCATACCCGCCGAATGCGCCAACGAATCCCGAGCACAGTTGTTGCTTGTCTTGTTCGCAGTACACGCAGTGACTGCAGGAATCCGTGTAGCACCCGATCGCGGCGACATCACCGACTTTGAACTTGCTCACTTCCGTGCCCACGGCTGCGATGCGGCCGACGATCTCATGGCCCGGCACGATGGGGTACAGCGTCATGCCCATGTCGTTGTCGACGGCGTGCAGGTCAGAATGGCACAGGCCGCAGTACCTGATTTCCAGCAACACATCCTTCGCGCCGAGCGCACGACGCTCGATGTCACTCTTCATCAAATCAGACCCGGCTGCTTGCGCTGCATATCCCCATGATTTCGTCATGTGAGTTCTCGCTCCTCGGTAATTCAATTGGCGGCACGCGCGAAATCAATGAATCCACGCTGCGGATCCACGTCCACGAGCTCGACGTCGATGCGATCGCCGACATCCAGTCCGTCGAAGCCACGGACTATCTTACCCTCGGCAAGCGGATGCTCGATGCGCACCCAGGTGCCCTTCTCTGATGCGCCCGTTACGACCGCGCGGAAGCGCTGACCGATTCTAGAGACAAGTAGCAGTGCAGTGGCCGCTTTGCGGACCTTGCGCTCCACCTTGGTTGCATTGCGTTCTTGTTCGTTGCAGTGCGTGGCCAGTGTCTGCAACTGCTCGGCCGAATAGGGTGCGGCGGCGTCGATCAGCGCAGCTTTCACCAACCGTTGCGTGATCAGGTCGGGCAGGCGTCGATTCGGCGCGGTTGCATGCGTGTACTCGCCGACTGCCAGGCCGAAATGGCCGGTAGGCGCGGCTTCATCTTGCAAATGTACAGCGTACTCACCAGCACCCAGCAACTTGACGACCGAGAGCGATAGATCGGCGAAGTGCTGAGAATCAGTCTCCCGCCGCGATTCGAGAAACGCACTGAGTGCTACCGAATCGGGTTCTGCAGGGAGCTTGCCGCCTTGCTCCGCAGCCAATGCAACAATACGTGACCAGCGTTGCGGTGCACGCAGCACACGCCGCAGAGTAGGGCGTTTGCGCTCCGCGAGGAATCTCGCGACCACGCCGTTCGCCGTCACCATGAAGTCCTCGATGAGCTCCTTGGCGGTGTTCTCTTCGTCGGCGCGCAAGTCAGTGAGGAACTCGTCCTTGAACACCGGACGGCTCTGCACCGTCTCGAGGTTCAGCGCACCCTGTTTACGGCGCCGCTGACGCATGGATTCGGCCATCGCATGCTGCAGTTTCAGCTGCGCCTCGAGGCCTGCCGCCGACCTCACGCGTTCTGGGACCGGCGCATCGCCATCGAGCCACGCCGCAACGCCGTTGTAAGCGAGCTTCGCCTTACTGTGCACGCGAGCGCGATAGACCTCCGAGGCAATCAGCTCTCCGCCTGTGGAGACGCGCATGTCGATGACGATCGCGAGCCGTTCCTCTCCTGGATTCAGCGAGGTGAGATCCGTCGACAGCCGCTCGGGCAGCATCGGAAAGACTTGCGCGGCGGTATAGACCGAGGTGGTGTTGTGGCGCGCGTGGGCATCGATCGCGCTTGTCGGAGTTACAAACGCATCGACATCTGCAATCGCAACGAGTACTCGTGCGCCATCCGTGAGCTGCTCCGCGACGGTCAGTTGATCGAGATCCCGCGAGTCGTCGTTGTCGATCGAACACCAGAGCAGATTCCGGAGGTCGCGAATCCCTGCGCCATCCCGCGGCGCCCGACGCTCGAATGCCTGCAACTCACCCGCGACTTCAGACGGAAAGTCCGG
>JBEVDW010000352.1:0-25096 GCA_040513115.1 Steroidobacteraceae bacterium
TGTCGGTGTACGGCACGACACTGCCGAGATAGCGCTCGATCAGTTCGGGATGCTTCTGCACGGCTTCGGAGAACGAGCAGAAAATGACGCCAGCCTTGTGCAGCCGTTCTTTGAACGTGGTCGCGACCGACACGCTGTCGAACACCGCATCGACCGCAACGCCGGCCAGTCGCGCGCGCTCGTGCAAGGGGATGCCGAGCTTGTCGTAGGTCTCCAGCAGCTTCGGATCGACTTCCTCCAGGCTCTTGGGTCCATCGGTCTTTGCCTTCGGCGCCGAGTAGTACGAAATCGCCTGGTAGTCGATGGGCTGAATGCGCACTTGGGCCCAATTCGGCTCGCGCATCGTGCGCCAATGCTCGTACGCCTTGAGGCGCCACTGGAGCATGAACTCGGGTTCGTTCTTCTTGCGCGAGATGAGTCGAATGACGCTCTCGTCCAGTCCGGGCGGAACGGTATCCGACTCGATATCGGTGACGAAGCCGTGCCGATACTTCTGGCCGACGAGTGCTTCGAGTGCATCTGAGGAACTGCTGGACATAAGAACCTTCGCTCGTAATCTTCAGGACCGCGCGCCGCGGGTGCCGTGTGCGCCCGCCTTGATCCCGGCGGAAATGTCGACAATCCGAATCACGCCGCGATCTAAACCAGCTAGTTGGGCCAGGGTCACGTCATTCAATGCGCGCCGAATGGCCGCGTTCACCCGCTGCCACGCGTGGCCCACGCGGCACGTCGCAGCGATGCAGCAGGTGCTGTGTCCGCTGCTGCATTCGGTCAGTGCGATGGTCCCTTCGATCGTGTCGAGAATTTCGGCTGCGGAAATCTCTGCGGCTGGCCGCGCAAGCTGGTAACCGCCAAGGCTGCCCCGCATGGACACCACGAGTCCCCCTCGCTGCAGCGACTTGAGCAATTTGCTCACCGTCGGTAGGGCGATGTGCGAGCGCTCGGCGACTTCAGCCGCCGTCAGGCGCTGCTCCGACTGGGTCGCGAGCACCGCGAGAATGACGGTACCGTAATCGGTGAGTTTGCTGATACGAAGCATGGCGGTCACCTTGAATTGGGACCATTTTAGTCCACATGGAGGGATGCGCCAACCCACCCAGGTCTGCGAGTGACGGCAGTACCTGTCGCTAATACTCAACGAGCGGGAAACTTTGCGCCCTGTAATGCGTACAGCCTGCGCTAGGGCGCAAACGACGTCGCCTGCTTCGGCGCATTCGAATGTAGTGGTTTTGCTATCCTACACGCCCTTTGTCACACGTCAGACGATCCGCCGGCCTGGCATCTGGTAGGGATCTTCAATTTGGAGGCGATAGATTTATGAGCGGCAGCGAACTGGACACGATCGCGCAAGCGATGGTTGCCAAAGGCAAGGGCATTCTGGCAGCGGATGAGTCGAGCGGCACGATCAAGAAACGCTTCGACAGCATCAAGCTGGAGTCCACCGAGGACAATCGCCGCGCCTACCGGGACATGCTGTTCACAGCGCAGGGTGCGCCCGACTACATCAGCGGCGTGATCCTGTATGACGAGACGATTCGCCAGAAAAGCCGCGACGGCGTGCCTTTTCCGCAGTTGTTGAGCAAGCTCGGCATCATCCCCGGAATCAAGGTCGATACGGGCGCGAAGCCGCTGCCGAATTTCCCCGGCGAGACGATCACCGAAGGCTTGGACGAACTGCGGGAGCGTCTGGCCGAGTACTACCAACTTGGCGCCCGCTTTGCGAAGTGGCGTGCGGTCATCGATATCGGGCCCGGCATTCCCACTCTGTTTGCGATCGATGCCAACGCCCATGCGCTCGCCCGTTATGCGGCGCTTTGTCAGGAGGCGAAGATCGTTCCGATCGTCGAGCCTGAGGTGCTGATGGATGGCGCCCATGATATCGCTCGCTGCGAAGAGGTCACGGGAACAACGCTCGCATCCGTGTTCAAGGCGCTGCATGACCATCGCGTGCGCCTCGAAGGCATCGTCCTGAAGCCGAACATGGTGATTTCAGGCAAGAAGGCCAGCTCGCGGGCCTCCGCCCAGCAAGTAGCCGAAGCGACGGTGCGCTGCTTGAGGCGCCATGTGCCGAGCGCCGTCCCCGGTATCGCCTTTCTGTCCGGCGGACAGAGCGCGGCGGAAGCGAGTGAGCACTTGAGCCTGATGAACAAGATTGGCTCGCTGCCATGGCAACTGACCTTCTCTTACGGCCGCGCGTTGCAGGATGAAGCGTTGAAGGCGTGGGGTGGCAAGCCGGAGAATGTCGCGGCGGGTCAGAAAGCGTTCGTTCGTCGTGCCAAGTTCAACGGCCTGGCTCGCAGCGGCAGCTACACGGCTGCTCACGAGCAGCAGGCCGCCTGAGTGTCGCCTGCTTCCGCGTTTGCGCGAACGAGCCCTGCTGGCGAGGACATCGTTCAATTTCGGGACGTGCACTACTCGATTGGTGGCCGCGCCATTTTCAGCGGCCTCAATCTCACGATCCAACGCGGTCGCGTCACTGCCATCATGGGACCGAGCGGCACGGGAAAGACCACGCTCCTGCGCTTGCTGACCGGTCAAATCAAGCCCAGTCGGGGCGAAATCCTGTTCGATGGGGTCAACGTCTCCACATTGCGGCAGCGTGATCTGTACGCGCTGCGCCGTCGCATGGGCATGCTGTTTCAGAACGGCGCCTTGCTCACCGATATGAGCGTGTTCGAAAACGTCGCATTTCCATTGCGGGAGCACACGAAGTTGCCCGAGTCGATGCTTCGAACCCTGGTGCTGACCAAGCTCCAGGCCGTGGGGCTGCGCGGTGCTGCGCAACTGATGCCGGCGGAACTATCGGGCGGCATGGCGCGTCGCGTGGCGCTGGCTCGCGGGATGGTCACGGATCCGGACGTGCTGATCTATGACGAGCCCTTCACCGGCCTCGACCCCATCTCGATGGGCATGATCGTTCGCCTCGTGCGACAGATGAACAACGCCTTGGGTATCACGAGCATCGTCGTCTCCCACGACGTCGAAGAACTGTCCGTGCTCGCGGACATGGCCTATTTGCTGTCGGCCGGGAAAGTTGCGGCCGCAGGCTCCTTCAAGGATCTCAAAGCGCACGACGCCGAAATCGTGCATCAATTCATGAATGGCAT
Organism: Steroidobacteraceae bacterium; assembly: GCA_040513115.1. Taxonomy (GTDB): domain Bacteria; phylum Pseudomonadota; class Gammaproteobacteria; order Steroidobacterales; family Steroidobacteraceae; genus DATELY01. The sequence continues at coordinate 3,108 of JBEVDW010000352.1, forward strand.
CGCCGATGGTCCCGTTGCATTTCACTACCCCGCATCGGACTACTACGACCAGTTGCTCGGAGCCACCTGAAACATGGGGTTATTGACCGAGCTGTTGGCCGGGATGCGCGGCTTCGTCGACAACGTCGGCGCCATGACGTTGTTCTTCGGTCGGTTGTTGGCCCAGCTGCCACGCGCATTGCTGCGACCGGGGTTGATCATCCATCAGATACACAATGCCGGCGCGTTGTCGCTGGTGATCATCATGACGTCGGGCCTGTTCGTTGGCATGGTGCTCGGCCTGCAGGCGCACGATCTGCTGGAGCGCTTCGGCTCTGAAGATGCGTTGGGAACGGGCGCCGCACTGGCGTTGTTGCGAGAGCTGGGTCCCGTGGTGACTGCATTGTTGTTTGCAGGCCGTGCTGGCACCGCGCTGGCTTCCGAAATCGGGCTGATGCGTGCCACCGATCAATTGACGGCCATGGAGATGATGGCGGTCGATCCTTTGCGGCACGTGGTTGCGCCGCGCTTCATCGGTGGGGTGGTAGCCATGCCGTTGTTGACGGCGATCTTCATCGGTGTCGGCATCTTTGGTGTGCAGTTGATCGGCGTGCAACTGTTCGGCGTCGATGAATTTGCGTTCTGGTCGCAGATGCGCTCGGCCGTGGAGGTGTCCGATGTCCAGGAAGGGATGATCAAGGGTTCGGTGTTCGGTATTGCCTGTAGCCTCATCGCGGTCTACGAAGGCTATACCGCGATCCCAACCGCCGAGGGCGTGGGCCGCGCCACCACACGTACGGTCGTCACGTCTGCCGTGCTCACATTGATTCTCGACTACATGCTCACCGCCCTGATGTTGTGAGTGAGGTCATTCATGCAATCCAATCGTGCAATTCAGATTTCGACTGGCCTGTTCGTCCTGCTGGGACTTGCAGCACTATTTTTCATGGTGACGCAGATCACCAACCGGCAGATGTCCACGAACGGCAACAGTTATGGGGTACAGGCACAGTTCGAGAACATCGGCAGCCTCAAAGTCGGTGCGCCCGTGTCCATGTCCGGCGTGACCATCGGGCGGGTGGAATCGATCGGCTTCGACCAGAACGTGTACAAGGCCGTGGTCAAGCTGCGGATCAACTCCACGTACAACCGCATTCCCAAGGACAGCGATGCGGCGATTCAAACTTCGGGGTTGCTCGGCGGTCAGTACATCGGCATCACGGCGGGCGGCGACGAGGAGTTCTTGAAGCAGGGCGACCGGATCGCATTCGTTCAGGATGCGTTTGTACTGGAAAACCTGATCAACCAGCTTGTGGCTACGTTCATGAACCGGAATCAAGAATCCGGATCTGGACAGGGTCAATCCCAGCCCGCGCCTCAGGAGGCAACGAAATGAAGTCGATTCTGGTCTCGTGTGCGATATCGGTGCTGCTCGGTGTGGGCACTGTTAGCTGGGCTCAGGCTGCCCAAGATGCCAAGCCGACGCCTGCGACCGCGGATGCGGCCGCGCAGGCCGACAATCCCAATGCGCTCATCGAGAAGGTGGCCCAGGATGTCCTGAAGGATCTGGACGCGAATCGCGCGCAGTACAACAAGAACCCGAAGCTGATCCGTCAGCTGGTGGACAAACACTTGCTGCCGCATTTCGACACGGAATATGCGGCGCGCCTCGTGTTGGCACGTCATTGGAAGACGGCGACGCCGGAGCAGCGCAAGCGCTTCGTCGATGCGTTCTATCAATCGCTGCTGCAGAACTACGGTGAGGCGCTGTTGGACTTCACCCCGGATCGCCTGAAAGTGCTGCCATTCCGTGGCGAGGGCAACGCCGACAGCGCGACGGTGAAGACTGAAGTGCGTCGTGACAACGGCCAGCGTGTCCCGGTGAACTACTCCATGCATCGCACACCGGACGGCTGGAAAGCGTGGGACGTGACGATCGAAGGCATCTCGTACATCCGCTCGTTCCGAACGGACTTCAATTCCGAGATCCAGCAGAGGGGATTGGAAGCGGTGATCGCGCGCCTGGAGTCTCAGATTGCCAGCGGACAGGCACCGAAACCCACGGCGACGCCCAAACCGAATTCGGCGTCTTGATGTCCGCCTCTTTCAGCAGCACGGGTCCGGGACGCTTCAGTGTCAGCGGGCCCATGACGTTCGAAACCGTATCGAGCATGCTGCAGCAGGGCGCGGCTGCGTTCGGGCAGTCCGACCCGATCGAGATCGATCTGACTCAAGTCGGCGAGAGCGACAGTGCGGGCCTTGCGCTCTTGATCGAATGGAAGCGTCTGGCGCGTGAAAAAAATAGTGCGATCACCTTTGCCAACATGCCGCCACAATTGGTGGCGCTTGCCCGTATCAGTGAAGTGGACGAGCTGCTCGGTGTGCCGGCTGAATCGGTCCGCGAGAGCGAAGCGGCGACTGGCGGATAGATAGCCAATAGGTCCGATTCAAGGCGCCGGCTTCTCGTCTTCTTGCTTGTCTGAAGGCACATCCGTTCCCGTGTCTGGATCTGCGGGCGCCTCGGCTCCAGCGCTCTCTGCAGCCGCAGCCTCATCGTCCATGTCAGCCGCCTCATCTTCCAGATCGTCCATGGGCGGTTCGCCATCGAAGACGTTGTATTCGCGGCGTTGCACCCACGCATCGCGGATGAATGCATAACGGTCATAGGTCTTGCTCATGGTCTGATCGAGACTCAGCAACTCGGCGCGCTCGCTCACGAGATCGATTGCGCTCAGACCGGCTCTCGCTTCCCACGAAATGTCCACGTAGTGCAGCGTGTACGTGTATTCGTCTGGGATACGCGACGGACCGTCGCGGAAATTCGACGGTCCGAACAACGGCAGCACCAGATAAGGGCCCGACGGCACACCCCACACCGCGAGCGTTTGACCGAAGTCCTCGTCGTTTGCGGGCAGATTCATTTTCGAAGCGACATCGAACAACCCAGCAACGCCCAATGTGGAGTTCACCAGGAAGCGTCCCGTATCGCGCAGGCCAAGCACGAACTTGCCTTGCAGGAACTGGTTGATGAACGTCGTCGGGTATTCGAGGTTCGCGAAGAAGTTGGAGACGCTCGTGCGTACGACACGTGGCGTCACCTTGCTGTAGGCCTTCGCCACGGGCTTCAACGCAGCGCGGTCGATGGTGTCGTTGAACTTGTCCATCTTCCGGTTGAAGCCTTCGTAGGGATCGTTGCTCGTCGTGCGTCCAGGCGTTGTTGCGCACGCGCTAGCAAGCATTGCCACGGCGAGCAGCGCGACGATGCGCGCAACGGAATAGAGGCGGGAGGGCAGGGCCGTCATCGAATCCCCTTTGGGGTGGGAGGCAACGAGCGGCGATTCTAGTGGGAAGAAGCCGATAGCGGATAGCCGTTGGGGTGGGCAATCGGGTTCTGCCGTCGCACGGTCCTTCAGCGGCCCGCGTCAGCCTGCGGCTGCACCCCGGCGGCGCGGCGCATCTTTCGCGGCATCGCTTCCTGCACTTCATCGAGGCGCGCCTGGAAGCGCGCACGTTGGACCGCGGAGATCTGAGGGACGGCGAGCGCCAGCTGCAGTTGATTGACCGCCAGCGGCAGATCGCCACTCATGATGTGGTACTCGGACATGTAGTAGTACGACTCGGCCACGTCGCCTGCGGCATTCGCCGCGAGGGCAATCAAGCGCGCCTGCTCCGGTGTGGGAGGCACGGAATTGAACAGATCGAGCAGGATCTCGTGCGCGCGCTTGTTGTCGCCCTGCTGCATGAGGGCGTCCGCATAGCGCACCGTGACGGCCACATTGCGCGGGAACAGCCGTCGTGCTTGCGCAAAGGTCTGCAGTCCCGCTGATGCCTCTTTGTTGGCCATCTGCGCCTGTCCCAACGCAGTGTGGTACTGCATGACCTTGGGGTTCGCATCGCGGAGCCGCTTGAAGATCGTGACGGCTCGCTTCGCATCTCCCGCCTGCAGCGCGGCCAGACCGCTGCCGTACATCTCGGCAGATGTCGCGTCAGGCTCGTTGCGAATCTGTGCCGCGTAGTACTCGCGCGGGTCTTCGCCGGGCGGTGTCGACAGCACGCGCAAGCGTTCGCGCATGAGCGCGTAGCTGATGGAGTCCGGCTGCGGCTTCACATCGATTTGCGCAGCGCGCGCCTTGGTCTCCGCGATACGCGTCGAGGTGACGGGGTGACTGCGCAACATCTCCGGAATCTGTGCTTCGCTCACACCGGCGCGGCGGCTCATCGTTTCGAAGAATGCCGGCATGCCCTCCGGATCGAATCCCGCTCGCGCCAGCACGTTGACCGCGACGCGATCGGCTTCCGTCTCGTTGGCGCGCGTGAACGAGATTTGATTCTGAATCGCAACGCTCTGCGCTGCGGCGATGCCCGCCATGGCCGCATCGCCACCACCACCTGCGGCACCTAGCAGGATTGCAGCCAGCATCGCCGCCGTCGAAACGAGGCTCGAGCGACTCTGCGACACGAGCCCGCGAGCGATATGCCGCTGGGTGACATGTGCCACTTCGTGCGCCATCACGCCTGCCAGTTCGCTTTCGTTCTTGGTCGCGAGGATCAGCCCGCTATTCACGCCGATGAATCCGCCCGGTAAGGCAAATGCGTTGATGTCCGGCTCGCGAACAGGGAAGAAATCGAATTTCTGTGTGCCTTCGTTGGCTTCGGAGGCCAGGCGATGACCGATGTCGCGGAGGTATTCGGTCACCTCGGGATCTTCGAGAATGAGATCCGAGTCGCGCAGCCCGCGAACGATCATGCGCCCGATCTTGTACTCCTCCTCCGGCGTGAGCGCGGCCTCCGCCGGACTGCCGATGTCCGGCAGCTCTTCGTCCGCACGCGCGCCTGCTGCAAAGACCAGCAGGGCGGTGGCGAGAAGTGGCAGGAGTGCGCGCATGAGCGAATTCTCAGGACAAGAGCGGCGCAACGTTGGACCAGGGACTGCCGCGGAGGTTTCGCGCCCGTCACAAAATCTCGGAGGCGTGATCCGCGAGCCGCGAGCGCTCGCCGCGCATGAGCGTGATGTGGCCCGAATGCTCCCACCCGCGGAAGCGATTCACTACGTAGGTCAGCCCGGACGTCGTCTCCGTCAGATACGGTGTATCGATCTGCGCGACGTTGCCCAGACACACGAGCTTCGTGCCCGGGCCTGCGCGCGTGACCAGCGCCTTCATCTGCTTCGGGGTGAGATTCTGCGCCTCGTCGATGATGATGTAACGATTCAGGAATGTGCGCCCGCGCATGAAGTTCAGCGAGCGGATCTTGATGCGGTTGCGCAGCAGATCGTTGGTGGCCGCGCGACCCCAATTGCCGCCTTCCTGACTCTGCGTGAGCACTTCCAGATTGTCCATCAGCGCGCCCATCCAGGGCTCCATCTTTTCCTCTTCGGTGCCCGGCAGGAAGCCGATGTCCTCACCCAGCGGAATCGTCACGCGCGTCATGATGATTTCGGTGAAGCGATTCATCTCCAGCGTTTGCGCAAGTCCGGCGGCAAGTGTGAGCAGGGTCTTGCCCGTGCCCGCAGGTCCCAGGATGGTGACGAAGTCGATCTCAGGATCGAGCAGGAGATTCAATGCGAAGTTCTGTTCGCGATTGCGCGCGGTGATGCCCCAGATGCTGTGCCGTTCGCTGCGATAATCGCGCACCAGCTCGATGACCGCACCTTCGCCCTCGATCTTGCGCACGATCGCTTCGAATCCTTCCGCGTCCGGCTGGTACAGCAATTGATTGACATGCCAGTCGCGCAGCATCGCACCCTGCATGCGATAGAACGTGCGCGTCTGCTCCTGCCAGGACTTGATGTCCTTCGCCTGCCGTTGCCAGAAATCGGATGGCAACTCCTGCATGCCCGTGTAGAGCAGATCGACGTCTTCGATCGTCTTGTCGCTGGAGTAGTCCTCCGCATGCACGCCGACGATCGCTGCCTTGATGCGCAGGTTGATGTCCTTCGACACCAATGTGACCAGCGCGTCAGGGAACTCCGATTGCAACGCGAGCGTGTGCGCGAGAATCGTGTTGTCAGCGCCGGTGCCGGGCAGGTTGGGCGGTAACACGGAGCTCAAATCGCGGGTCTGAAAAAACAGCCGACCCGTCGGTGTCTTCTTGCCTTGGCTGTACGGGGACGACGAGGGCAGCTCGAGGCCGGCGTCGATTTCCGCCTTGGTCGCATTGGCCATCAGCTCATCGAGGAAGCGGCTGATCTGACGCACGTTGCGCGCGGGCTCGGACAAGCCCTTCTTGCCGGCATCCAGCTCTTCGAGCACCACCATCGGGATGTAGACGTCGTGCTCTTCGAAACGAAAGATCGCCGTCGGATCGTGCATCAGCACGTTCGTGTCGAGAACGAAGATTCGGCGTTGAGCGATACGTCGGGCGAGGCGGGAGACGGTGCGGACGGTCTTGGGTACGGGACTTTCGCCTTTAGGCATGGACTTCAGTACACCCTCGGTTGTGAATGAGAAGAATCAAAGCGCTTTGATGGTTTCCAGTACCTCCTGCGCATGCCCGGGCACTTTGACTTTGCGCCACTCGTGGCGCAGCACGCCTTCGCCATCGATGATGAATGTGCTGCGCTCGATGCCCATGTACTTGCGGCCATACAGGTTCTTTTCGCGTATGACGTCGAAGCGTTCGCACACACTACCGTCTTCATCGGATAGTAATGTGAAAGGGAATCTCATCTTGGCGCAGAACTTTTCATGCGAGCTCAGCGAATCGCGTGAGACGCCCACGATGATCGCACCCGCCTTGCGAAACTGCGGCTCGAGATCGCGAAAATCCGTGCCCTCGAGAGTGCAGCCGGGCGTGTTGTCCTTCGGATAGAAGTACAGCACGCGGACTTTTCCCTTGGATCCGGACAGGCGCCAGCTGCCACTCGTCGAAGGGCAGCTGAAGTCGGCGACTTTCTTGCCGATCTTGACCGTGGGCGCGGCGGCAGAGGCAGTGGCCAAAGCGTAAATCCTTACGGTTTCGCAGGTTCCAGAATGGCGTCCAGGTTCATGTGATCGCACAGATCCATGAACTCTTCGCGCAGTGCCGATACATGGATGCGAGCCGGGATGTACACGGTCATCTGCACGGCGAACATCGGCGCACCCGTATGTGCGGCAGCATAGCTGCGCGTGGTCAGCTCGGCGATATCGATACCGCGCGAGCTGAAGAAGCCTGCCAGGTTATGCACGATTCCAGCCTGGTCGAGGCATACAGCGTCCACCGTATAGGTGACGACGTCGGTACGCGGCGCACGTTGCTCCGTGCGGCGCAGCGAAACGCTCATGTTGCCCGTGTCGTTGAGGCGCTTGAGTTCGGTTTCCAGGCGCGCAACGGCGTGCCAGTTGCCGGTGACGAGCAGCAGCATGGCGAACTCGCTCCCGAGTGCGCTCATGCGACTCTCGACGATGTTGCCGCCGCAATCTAGAACCACTCGGGTGAGGTCGTACACCAGTCCGGTACGATCGCCGCCGATGGCGTTGATGATCAGATATTGCATCGTCCAGATACGCAGTGAGGCCGTCGTGGAAGGTCACGGCGAGTGTACCGCAACCGTTCCGGAACCGAGCCCGGGCGTTCGCTTGCACCCGCGCCAGCCCGGCCAGTAGGATCCCGGCCTCTTTGCAGCGGGAAACCTCATGTTCAGCGGCAGCATCGTAGCCCTGGTCACGCCCATGCAGCCCGACGGCGCCGTAGATCATGCGGCGTTGGACCGGCTGGTCGAATTCCACATCGAAAACGGCACGAATGCCATTGTCGCCGTAGGTACGACCGGCGAATCCCCGACGCTCGATGTCGAAGAACATATTGGTGTGATTCGACGCGTCATCCAGGATGCCAAGGGTCGCATCCCGGTCATTGCGGGCACCGGTGCCAATGCCACCCGCGAGGCGATCGAGCTGACGCAGATGGCGCACGAGGCCGGGGCGACTGCTTGCCTGCTCGTGACTCCCTACTACAACAAGCCGACTCAGGAAGGGCTGTATCAGCATTACCGCGCCATCGCGGAGGCGGTGCCGGTGCCCCAGATTTTGTACAACGTGCCGGGGCGCACGGGGTGCGATCTCAAGCCGGAGACGGTTGAGCGTCTGGCCTCGTTCAAAAACATCGTCGGCCTGAAAGAGGCCGCTTCGATCGAGCGGAATCGCGAGTTGTTCGCGCGCGTGGGCGGCCGCATTGCCTTGTTCAGTGGCGACGATGATCTCGCGTGCGAGTGTGTGCTCGCCGGCTACAACGGCGTCGTTTCCGTGAGCGCGAACGTCGCGCCGCGTCAGGTGCGTGCGGTAATGGATGCGGCCCTGGCTAGGAACACCGCTGAGGCTCGTCGCCTCGATGCGCGGATGCAGACGCTGCACAAGGCGATGTTCCTCGAATCCAATCCCATTCCCGTCAAATGGGCGCTGGCTCGCATGGGCAAGATTTCAGGCGGACTGCGTCTGCCCCTCACGCCGCTCAGCCCGCAGCATCACGAAACTGTCGTGAAAGCGTTGCGCAGCGTGGAGATCCCGTTGCCGTGAACTTGGGCCGTGAACTTGGCGGGGTAGGGCCGGCCGTGTAACCTGCGCCACCCTGCACGATTCGAATTCGGAGAGGTGGCCGAGCGGCCGAAGGCGCTGGACTGGAATTCCAGTAACATCTTCACCGGTGTTCGTGGGTTCGAATCCCACCCTCTCCGCCATAAACAAGAAGGCCCAGCGACTGCTGGGCCTTCTTGTTTATGCCCGAGTGGGATCAGACCACGAAGTGGGTTCGACAAAATCGCACGGAGCGATTTTGGACAGCGGCAGCTGGCGCGACCGCGCGTCGTCCAGGGATGGGCTAGGCGCAATCCCTCCGTCTTCGCGGAGCGCTCCGAAGGTTCTGAAAGGTACACTTCCGTCCATGGCCCGGAACCACAAGAATCTCACCCAGCTCGGTCGGACAACACCGCTGCCGGCGTCCCCAGCAGAAGCCACTCTCGAACGCGTACCCAACCCGCACCCAAAGCAGCTCTACCTCACCCGCTTCACCGCCCCCGAGTTCACCTCGCTGTGTCCCATCACCGGCCAGCCGGATTTTGCCCACCTCGTGATCGATTACGTCCCTCGGGCCTGGCTCATCGAGAGCAAATCTCTGAAGCTCTACCTGAACTCTTTCCGCAATCACGGTGCCTTTCACGAGGATTGCACCGTCGGCATCGCCAGCCGCTTGGTGGACTTCCTGAAGCCGCGTTGGCTGCGCATCGGCGGTTACTGGTATCCGCGCGGAGGCATCCCCATAGACGTGTTCTGGCAGACGGGTAATCCACCGGCGAATGTGTGGATTCCGGAGCAGGGCGTGTCAGGGTATCGCGGCCGCGACTGATTGGGCTCGACGAGCCTGCTATAGTCCGCGCCGCTGTTTAGGAGCGAGGATCGGACTCCATGCGATCCTCGCAGCAGTGAGCAAAAAAACGTGGTTTTTGCTCACCGCTCGCCACCTGCGGCGGCGGGCACATCCTAAGTGCCTGTCAAGCCGGCGGGTGATGGCTTGCTCACAAGGGTTCAACGCTCCGCTTTTATGGCGGCTCGCGTCGGTTCCTCCGCGACGATTCGCCGTAAACCCCGCCAGGCCCGGAAGGGAGCAACGGTAGCGGATGACATCGTGCGCCGGAGGGGTGCTGGCGCGGGCCGTCTCCATCCGCGTACAGCCCGCGAGGCGTTCGTTCGCGACGCGATGGCGTCCGCCGTCGATGCTCGTCACAATTCACTCAGCGTCAACCTCATTACCAGCCAGCACATGTCCTATCTCGTTCTCGCACGCAAGTGGCGGCCGCGAAGCTTCGCCGAGCTGAAGGGTCAGGAACATGTGATGCGGGCGCTGGTGAATGCGCTCGAGTCGGGTCGCGTTCATCACGCCTTTCTGTTCACGGGCACGCGCGGTGTCGGCAAAACGACCATCGCGCGCATTCTTGCCAAGTCACTGAATTGCGAAACCGGTGTCACGGCCCAGCCCTGCGGAAAGTGCAGTTCCTGCCAGGAAATCGATGCCGGCCGCTTCGTCGATCTCATCGAAGTGGATGCCGCTTCGCGCACGAAAGTGGATGACACGCGCGAGTTGCTGGACAACGTGCAGTACGCCCCGGCGCGCGGGCGCTACAAGGTGTATCTGATCGACGAAGTGCACATGCTCTCGACGCATTCCTTCAATGCGCTGTTGAAGACGCTGGAAGAGCCGCCGCCGCATGTGAAGTTCCTGCTTGCGACGACGGATCCGCAGAAGCTGCCGGTGACGGTGCTGTCGCGTTGCTTGCAGTTCAATTTGAAGCGTCTTTCTCCCGCATTGATCACGCGGCGTCTCACCGAGATTTTGGAAGCCGAGCAGATCGGCTTCGAACCCGACGCGTTGCGCCTGCTTGCGCGTGCCGCCGACGGCAGCATGCGTGACGCGTTGAGCCTGCTCGATCAGCTCATCGCGTTTGCCGGAGCGCAAGTCACGCTGGCCGACGCGCGCAACATGCTCGGCACGATCGACCGCTCGCACGTGTTCGCTGTGCTGCGGGCCGTTGGTGCGCGAGATGCAAGTGCCGTGATCGACATCGTCGCGGCACTCGATGAACGTGCGCCCGACTACAAAGATGTGCTGGGTGAGCTGGCCGCGATCCTGCAGCGCGTGGCTCTGTTGCAGGCCGTACCTGACTACGCTCTGGAAGAAAGCGAAGACGAGCAGTCGGTGCGCGAGCTGGGCGCGCAGCTGAGCGCCGAAGACACGCAGTTGTTCTATCAGATCGCGCTCGTCGGTCGACGCGATCTCGAATTGGCACCCGATGCGCGGGGCGGCTTTGAGATGGTGCTATTGCGCATGTTGGCATTCAATCCGGCGGGTGCTGCGCAGGTCACTGCATCGACGCCCGTGAAGCAATCGCGACCGGCCTCTGCGGCTCGCCCTGTGCCTACGACGGCTCCTCGCGTTGCACCGAGCCTTGGTGTGGCCGAAGCGCCGCCGGCTGCTGCGCTGTCCGCCGCCGCCGATGATTGGCTGACGATCGTCCGCGAGCTGAATCTGCAGGGTCCCGCGAGTCAGCTCGCAACGCACTGCGCACTGACCCGCAAGCAAGGAAATCTTGTCGCGCTGGCACTCGACGCAGACGGCGACCAGTTCCGGCGGCCCGCATTGGAAGAGCGTCTCACGCAAGCGCTCTCGGCGTACTTCAAGGAACCGATCAAGCTCGAGATCACGCTCGCGTCGGATGTCATCGCGACGCCGGCGCGCAAGCAGCGTGCAGATGCGGATGATCGTCTCAAGGCCGCGCAAGCATCGATCGAACAGGATCCCGACGTGCGCGCAATGCGCGACATTTTCGGTGCCACGGTACAGGCGGATTCCATTCGACCAGCCGACTCACATTGATCACGATGTTCAAGCGGAGCGACTCATGAAAGGTAATATCGGCAATCTGATGAAACAGGCGCAGCAGCTGCAGGAGAAAATGCAGCGCGCCCAAGCGGAGATCGCTGCGCTCGAAGTCACAGGTGAGGCCGGCGGCGGCATGGCGAAGGTCGTGATGAATGGCCGCCATGAGGTGAAGCGCGTGAGCCTTGATCCCAGCATCGTCTCCGCCGACGACAAGGACATGCTGGAAGACCTCATCGCAGCAGCGGCGAACGATGCCGTGCAGAAGCTCGAGCGCGTGTCGCAGGAGCGCATGTCGGGTCTGATGGGCGGCATGAACCTGCCGCCGGGTATGAAGCTGCCGTTCTAAGCGATGCTGTATCCGCAATCGCTATTGCGTTTGATCGAAGCGCTGCGGTGCCTGCCGGGCGTTGGGCCGAAGTCCGCTCAGCGCATGGCGTTTCAGTTGCTGCAGAAGGATCGCCGCGCGGCGGCGGCGCTCGCTGAGGCACTGAACCTTGCCGTTTCGAACGTGGGCCGTTGCCATCGCTGCCGCATGTTCGCGGAAGCAGAGCTGTGTCCGATCTGCGCATCGGCGGCACGCGATGCCGGGCTGCTCTGCGTCGTCGAGTCGCCGTCGGATGTCGTGGCCGTCGAGCAGTCCGGCAGCTATCGCGGCATGTACTTCGTGCTGATGGGGCACTTGTCGCCGCTGGATGGAGTCGGTCCGGACGAGCTGGGCTTTTCAGAGCTGGATCGTTTGCTCGCAAGCGGCACGGTGCGAGAGATCATTCTGGCCACGAATCCGACGGTGGAAGGCAATGCGACGGCGCACGTGATTGCCGAGTTCGCTGCTCGCCACGGTGTGAAAGCCACGCGCATCGCGCATGGCGTACCCGTCGGTGGCGAGCTGGAGTATGTCGATGGCGGCACGCTGGCGCATGCGCTCGCGGGCCGTCATACGCTGTAGAAAAAAATCAGCGCGGCCGCTCGTACGACGGCAACAGACTGCGCATCAGGTGCACCAAGCGTTTATAGCTTTCATAGCGGCGCGGCGCGATCCGACCTTCCTCGACGGCTTTGAGCACTGCGCACGCGGGCTCACGCAAGTGCAAGCAATCGTTGAAACGGCAGCTGGGCGCCAGCTGCACGAACTCCAGCCACCCCGATTGAATCTGAGCATCGCTCACTGGAGGCGGTGCGTAGTCGCGCACGCCCGGCGTGTCGATCAGCTCTCCACCTTCGGGTAACCTGAACAAGGCTGCGGACACTGTCGTGTGGCGACCTTCGCGCGTGCTCTCGGAAATGGTGCGAGTGGGGCGCATGGAATGAGGCACCAGCACGTTCGTCAAACTGGATTTGCCGACACCCGATTGCCCGACGAACATCGTTGTATGCGGCTGTAGATTCGCCTGCAGTTGTTCGATGCCCTGACGCGTCTCGGCGGACGCTCGCAGCACCGTGTACCCCGCGGACTCGAACTCCTTCACGAGTGCGACGAACGATGGCGACTGCGCGCTCGCGAGATCGCATTTGTTTACCACGACGCGCGTGCCGACTCCCGCATACGCTGCGCCCGCCAGATAGCGGTCAGCCACGAATGGATCGATTTCCGGTTCCGGCGCAATGAGCACTGCGAGCAATGACAGGTTGGCCGCGAGTTCCTCTCTTCGGCCCTGGCTATCGGTACGGGAGAACAGGGTCTTTCGCGGCAGACGCTCGATGATTCGCGGGACGTCCTGCGCTTGCGTGAAACTCACGCGAACGTGATCGCCGCAAACAACGGCCAGCCGTTTTCCGAATACTTCACAAGCACCGCGCTCCCCGCCGCCGTACTCGACGATGGCCCGTCGTCCGTAGGCTTCGACGATGCGGCCTGCTGCTATGCGCGGTGATTGCGACACGCGACGCTCAATGAATGCCTATCGACTGCAGTCGCGCGATACGAATAGGAGCGGGCGGGTGAGAGTCGTAGAAGGCCGAATGGACGTGATCCGGGGTCAGCGTCGTGGCGTTATCGCGGTAGAGCTTCACGAGCGCTCGAGCGAGTTCCTGCGCATCGGCATGTTCGGAGGCAAACTCGTCCGCCTGGAATTCATGCTTGCGCGACCACCAGGAGCCGAGCGGCGTCAGGAAGAAGGTGAACGCCGGTAACACCAGCATGAGCAACAGCAACGCCGCGTGCCCAGAGGCTTCATTCACTCCCAATGCAGTGTAGAAGGATGGCCACAGCACCAATGCACCGAGCAGTGCAAAGCCCGCAAGGCCAAGGATCAAAGACAGGACCAGGCGTTGACGCACATGATGCAAGCGGAAGTGTCCGAGCTCGTGCGCCAGTACCGCTTCGATCTCCGCTGGAGCAAGACGCTCCATCAACGTATCGAAGAACACGATGCGCTTGTTCTTGCCGAGGCCAGTGAAATACGCATTGCCATGCGCCGAGCGCCGCGAGCCGTCGACGACGAAGATGCCCTTCGAGGCGAATCCGCAGCGTTGCAGGAGATTCTCTACGCGCGTTTTCAGGCTGGCGTCGCTCAACGGACTGAACTTGTTGAACAACGGCGCTATGAAGGTGGGGTAGGCCCAGCTCACGAGCAGCGTGAATGCAGTCCACAGCAGCCATGCGTATACCCACCACAAAGCGCCGGCGCGCTCCATGAGGTACAGAACCGCGATGAGCAACGGCACGCCCAGAACCAGACCCAGCACCAAACCCTTCAGCAGATCCGACACGAAAAGTTTGGGGGTCACCCGATTGAAGCCGAACTTCGCTTCCACACGGAATGTCCGCCAAATGGATAGGGGTAGATCGATCAGCGAGGAGATCAGCATGAACGACAGTATCACCAACACCCCCCGCCAGAGCGGTGAGGCGACGACCGCATTCCAGTGAGTATCGAGCCACTGAATGCCGCCGCCGAGGGTAAATACCAGTGCTATGAGCCCGGAAAGCACGGTGTCGATGCGGCCGAGGCGCGTCAATTCGGCGGTGTAATCCGCTGCCTTCTGATGCGCTTCCAGCGAGATGTGTTCTACGAACGCGTGGGGTACTCGCGTGCGATGCTCCGCGAGCGAGCGCAGCTGACGTTGCGACAGCCAAAGGCGCACGGCCGTGCTGAGGCCGATGGCAAGCAGGAAAGAGACGGTCAGCGGATGCATAGGACTCGCGATATGGACGTCAGGCGGAATATGCGGCCTCGGTCGCGTCCAATTCAACTTCCGCTGTTATGATCAGGCGCCTCGAAGGATGCGGACAACACTGTGAGCTCGCTCGACCCCCTGCGACTGATCTGGATCGATTTGGAGATGACGGGTCTGAAAACCGACTCCGATCACATCATCGAGATCGCCACCGTCGTCACCGACAAGGATCTGAAAACGCTGGCGGAAGGTCCCGTGCTCGCCATCCATCAACCGCCTCAAGTGCTCGAAGCGATGGACGACTGGAACCGCAAGCAGCACGCGTCGTCGGGCCTGGCTGCGCGCGTCCGCAGCAGTACGATCACGGCTGCGCAGGCAGAAAAGCAGACGTTGGATTTCCTGTCGCAGTGGGTGCCGCCCGGGACCTCGCCGATGTGCGGCAACTCGATTTGCCAGGATCGGCGCTTCTTGGCCCGGCAGATGCCCGCACTCGAGCGGTACTTTCATTACCGCAATCTCGACGTCAGTACGCTCAAGGAACTGGCGCGGCGCTGGTCGCCGCAAATCATCAGCACCTTTCAGAAAAGTTCCACGCACCTGGCGCTCGACGACATTCGCGATTCCATTCGCGAGTTAGCGCACTACCGGACGCATTTCTTGCGGGCCTGAAGCGCCTGCTATCCCTTCAGGCTTTCTGACCGGCGAGGAAGAGCCACGTCTCAACCACCGTGTCAGGATTGAGCGACATGCTCTCGATACCTTGCTCGACCAGCCAGCGCGCAAGCTCTGGGTGATCGGAAGGCCCCTGACCGCAGATACCAACGTATTTGCCAGCGCGAAGGCACGCGTCGATCGCCATCTTCAACAGTATTTTCACCGCTTCATCGCGTTCGTCGAAGGACTTCGCCACGATCGCCGAATCGCGATCGAGGCCCAGCGTGAGTTGGGTCATGTCGTTCGAGCCGATCGACATGCCATCGAAGAATTGCAGGTACTGATCGGCGAGCAGCGCATTCGTCGGCAGCTCGCACATCATGATGACTTTGAGACCGTTCTCGCCGCGCTTGAGGCCGTTTTCAGCCAGAAGCTCGGTGACCTGCTGTGCTTCTTTCAGCGTGCGGACGAACGGCACCATGACCTGCACATTCGTGAGCCCCATCTGCTCGCGCACGCGCTTGAGCGCGCGGCACTCCAGCTGGAAGCAGGGGCGGAACACTTCATCGACGTAGCGCGAGGCGCCGCGGAAGCCCAGCATCGGATTCTCTTCGTGCGGCTCGTACTGGCGTCCTGCGATGAGGTTTGCGTACTCGTTCGACTTGAAGTCCGACAAGCGCACGATCACCGGTTCCGGAGCGAACGCAGCGGCAATCGTGGCGACGCCTTCGCAAAGCTTGTCGATATAGAACTGCACCGGATCCGTGTGGCTCGCCATTTGACGTCGGACCTGCTTCTGCAGGTCGTCGGAGAGCGTGTCGAATTCCAGCAATGCGCGCGGATGCACGCCGATCATGCGATTGATGATGAATTCGAGTCGCGCAAGTCCCACGCCTTTGTTCGGAATGCCGGCGAAGTCGAATGCACGATCGGGATTGCCGACGTTCATCATGATCTTCGTCGCAATGGGCGGCAGCGCATCGAGCTCTAGGGTTTTCTGCTCGAAGGGCAGGGCACCTTCGTAAATGAAGCCTGTATCGCCTTCGGCGCAGGACACCGTGACCTCAGTGCCTTCTTTGATCTTCTCAGTGGCATCACCGCAGCCCACAACAGCAGGAATGCCCAGCTCGCGCGCAATGATGGCCGCGTGGCACGTACGGCCGCCGCGATTGGTGACGATGGCCGCGGCACGCTTCATCACCGGTTCCCAGTCCGGATCGGTCATGTCGGCGACGAGCACGTCACCGCTCTGAACGCGAGTCATTTCCTTCACGTCGCGAATGATGCGTGCGGGGCCAGCGCCAATGCGCTGACCGATCGAACGACCGGTCGTGAGGATCTTGGACGTACCCTTGAGCGCAAAGCGCTGTACCGAACGCCCAGCGCGGCTCTGCACGGTTTCCGGACGTGCCTGAAGGATGTAGATCTTGCCCGTTTCCCCATCCTTGCCCCATTCGATGTCCATGGGACAGCCGTAGTGCTCTTCGATGATGAGTGCCTGACGTGAGAGCGCGAGCACATCTTCGTCGGACAATGAGAAGCGCTGCCGATCCTGGGGCGCCACATCGACCGTCACGGTACGAGCGGCACCGCTCGTGCCGTAAATCATCTTGATTGCTTTGCCGCCGAGCGTGCGACGCAGGATGGGGTCGTGGCCCGCACGCAATCCTGGCTTGTAGACGTAGAACTCGTCGGGGTTCACGGCGCCCTGCACGACCGTTTCACCCAAGCCGTAGGAGGCGGTGAGGAACACGACATCGCGGAAGCCGGAATCGGTGTCGAGCGTGAACATCACGCCGCTCGATCCGACATCACTGCGGACCATGTATTGAACGCCGGCCGACAGCGCGACCTGATCGTGCGCGAAGCCCTGGTGCACGCGGTATGCGATCGCACGGTCGTTGAACAGCGAGGCAAATACTTCATGCACCCGCTTCAGCAGCTCTTCCTTGCCGTGCACGTTCAGGAAGGTTTCCTGCTGTCCGGCAAAGGACGCATCCGGAAGATCCTCTGCGGTCGCCGAGGAGCGCACCGCGACGGCGATGTCGCGACCCCCGCTCATCTTGTCGAACGCTTCGACTATCTCCTTCTCCAAACGCGGTTGGAAGGGCGTCGCCAAAATCCAGTTGCGGATCCGAGTGCCGATCTTGGTGAGCTGCGTGACGTCGTCCACATCGAGCTGTGCGAGCTCGGCGGAGATCTTCTGTGCCAGACCCTCGTGCTCCAGGAATTCTCGATACGCCTGAGCTGTGGTGGCAAACCCACCCGGCACACTCACGCCCATTTTGGCGAGGTGGCTGATCATCTCGCCCAGCGATGAGTTCTTGCCGCCGACGGTCTCCACGTCATGCCGGCCCAATTGCTCGAAGGGAATGATGTAGGCGGACAAGCTCGATCCTCTTGATCTAGTCGGCGACAGGATGAAAGACTGCTTGCGGAGTTTGCGTCATCGCGCACTCATTTACAGCGCGGCCTTGACCGGCGGCACCAGAGGGCACATGGAAAGACGAACGGTATTTTTCGTTTCCGACCAGACCGGCGTGACGGCCGAGACGATGGGCCACAGTCTGCTGACGCAGTTCGACGGGCTCGCATTCAGACAGGTGACTTTGCCATTTATCTCCACTGTTGACAAGGCAGAGGAGGCCGTCCGGAAGATCAATGCGACCGCTGAAATCGAGGGCTTACGGCCGGTCGTCTTCAGCACCCTCGTGCAGGAGGACATGCGCGAAATCGTGAAACAGGCCAATGGATTGTTCCTCGATTTCTTCGACGCGTTCCTTGCTCCGCTGGAGGTGGAGTTGAAAGTGAAGTCGTCGCGCGCTCAAGGCAAGGCGCATGGCATGGTGGACCTCGGTGCCTATACGCTGCGCATCAACGCGACGAACTTCGCGCTGGCCAACGATGACGGCGCCATCACCCGCGATTACGATCGCGCCGATCTGATTCTGGTTGGCGTGTCGCGCAGTGGCAAGACACCCACGTGTCTGTACATGGCGTTGCAGTACGGGATTTTCGCGGCAAATTATCCTTTTGCCGATGAGGAATTCGAGACGGGGCGCTTGCCCCAGGCGCTCGTAAAGTACCAGAAGAAGCTCTACGGATTGACGATCGTGCCGGAGCGTCTCCAGCAGATTAGAAACGAGCGACGGCCCAACAGTCGTTATGCCTCGCCCGGTCAAGTGGCTTATGAATTGCGTGCCGCGACGGGAATCTTCGAACGTTACGACATTCCCTACATCAACACGACCGAATGTTCCATCGAAGAGATTGCAAGTCGCATCCTGGATCGCACCGGCCTCGAGCGACGACTGCGACCGTGAGGCCGCGCACAGTTCTCGCATCGTGAGCGCCGAGAGATGACAAAACGCTGTGCTATAGTCGAATCATCATGGTGACGGCGTACATCTCTGATTCTTCATGTACGACAAGCTGGCGAGCAAAGCCCGCCAGCTTCGTCAGTCTCATGACGCTGTATGAGAGCAACTACATTCGCCTGAAATGGCTGGTGCGCGACATCGCAAGCATCGACGGCACACTGATCTCCCGAGTCGAAGGCGATTGCCCACTGCACCTGCAGCTCGAGGAACACAGTCGCTATACCACGACGTTCAAATTGACCTACTTCTTCGATGACGCGGACGGCCGTTACGCCGACCCCGATCTGGTCGTGCGTGTCTATCACGACGCGCATCTCGCGGAAGTACGCGCCTGCGCTCGTTGGCATCAACACCAGGTGTTGCGGTCATTGCGGTCGCATTGCAACCATGAGCTCGATGATCGATGGGCGCGGAACATGATGTTGAACAAATGGCTCGACTACTGCGTCGAGCGCGGCCACCGCTTCTAAGGTTGCATGTGCTCGGTTGCAGCCCGCTCGTCGAGCTGCCTCTCTCGCAGCGCATCGGCGCATGAGTATCTCTGACCGCTTCCCAGGCATTCGCCAACTGCTTCCGGGTGCTCAGGCACCCCGGGAAGACGAACGTCTGTTGCAGTTGTATTGGAATCGCGCCGAGCTCAAGAAGGAACTGTCACGGCTGCAAAAGGAAAAGCTGGTCCTGCAGGAGCGTCTGAAGAAACAAGAAGCTGCAACGGCACGAGCTGACGCGCTGCTACTCGAGCTCGAGCAGCACCTTGGAGACCCTGAAGTCGCGACTCATGCGCTCGCCTACTTTCAGCTGCGAGCGTTGTGGCGCCTGGGGTGTGAGCGGCTGCAACGCTTCTCGCAGCAACTGCAGCAGCAGCAGGAAGATCGCGAGCGCCGCCGTCAGCAGATCGAGTTCGATCAAAGCCGCCAAAGCAAGCTCGCCGATCTCGATCGCGCCTTGCTCGAAGCGCGTTCGACAGTTGATCTTCTGGAGGCACAGCTGAAACTGTCGCAAGCGCGCCTGGGCTTGATGCGTGGATTCTGGAACTACTTCCGCAGACGCAAGCTGTCGGAGGAAATCGAGCGCGAACGTGAGCAGTGGGATGCCGCCGTGACTCGCGTGACGGATCTCTCGGACGATCGCGCGGACGTCGAGGCGCAAGCAGCGCCGCCGTTCAACGGTCTGTCCATTGACGGCAAGCGAGCAGTCAACACGGCAACGATCGCGTACGCACAACAGTTGCTGACGCTGTTGATGGAAGGAGGGGCGGCGCTGCTCGCGCGTGAAACCAACACGAAGCGCGTCTACGACGTGCGCTATGGCTCACGTGAAGACTGCGCGCGGCTCATGGGTCACTTGCGCGCCCACGCGATCATTCTCAATGACGACGCCGACGACGTGGCAGCGCTGAAGTCACGTACCGATGCATTGCGCGCACAGGCGATCTATCGAAGCGACGCGGATACGGTCCCGTTGACCGATTCGATCGGCACAGTGTCGGGACCGGCAGCGCCAGTGTCAGGCCTGGACACCATCGCGCGAGCGGGTATCAACGTGCTCGTCGATGATTACTGGGATGTGTATTTGTGCCTGATGCAATGAGGCCGGGGGATTAGCCCGGCCTCTTCATCTTGTCTCAGTTGATCGCGTGCGCCGTCTTCTCGTCCTTGAGTCGCGTCAGTATCGGTCCCGTCATGTTCGTGAGATCAGCGGTGATCTCCGCAGCTTCCGCCAACACGGCATCCGGCGGCTCGGCACCATTCAACTCCGTCAGCGTATTCAGCGGTGCCAACCCGCGAGCATGACGGCGCTCGTTCTCACGTGCCAGACGTTCTTTGTCCAACTGCTCGCGCTCGGCGATGCGCTGCTTGAGGTTCAGCGACAGCGTCTTCTGCGAACGCAGACGCTCGAAGGAGGCGAGATCCTCGACCAGCGAACGGAAGTCGGGATCCTGGGTCACGCGTCGCGCGTGGGCTTGCTCCAGTGCGCTGACCGTACGTGCGAGCGACGTGTCGCGACCAAAGTCGACCGGACGGATGCGATCCCAGGGCAGGGCGCTTTCACGCGTGCTCTCACCGACTTCTTCCGTACTGATCGCCGACGGCATGGTGATATCAGGCTGCACGCCGCGATGCTGCGTGCTCTCGCCGGTCACGCGGTAATACTTGCCGATCGTCACCGTCAGCTGACCGAAGCCGGGATCCGGTCCCAGCGCATACCGGTCGAGCGGATACAAGTTCTGCACCGAGCCCTTACCGTAGGTCTGCTGTCCCACCACGATGCCGCGGCCGTAGTCTTGGATTGCGGCGGCGAAGATCTCTGAAGCAGACGCGCTGAAGCGATCGACCAGGACGACTAACGGACCCGTCCAGGCTTCGTTAGGCTCAGGATCGTCCAGCACTTCGACGCGACCCCCCGTCTCGCGCAGCTGCACCACGGGGCCGCTCGGGATGAACAAGCCGGAGAGCGCGGTGGCTTCGGTCAGATGTCCGCCACCGTTGCCGCGCAGATCGATGATCAAGCCGTCTGCATGTTCCTGCTTGAGCTCGTCGATGAGCCGACGCACATCGCGCGTGGTGCTACGGTATTCCTTCTCTCCTGCAGCCTTGGCGTTGTAGTCCTGATAGAAGCTCGGCACATTGATGACGCCGATGGTCATCTCCTTGTCGCCGCGCTTCACTTTGCGCACTTCCTTCTGCGCGGCTTGCGCTTCCAGCGTCACTTTATTGCGCGTGAGCTCGATGACTTTTTCCGGTGTTCCGGGAGCGGCGCCCGCGGGCAGCACATTCAACCGTACGACAGTGCCGACCTTACCGCGGATCAACTGCACGACGTCATCCAAACGCCAGCCGATCACATCCTGCGGCTTGCCTGTCTTGCCCTCGCCGACGCCGATGATGCGGTCGTTCGCGTTGAGCTGGCCGCTCACCGCGGCAGGACCGCCGGGCAACACGTTCTGCACAGTGACGTAGTCGTCCACGAGTTGC
This sequence comes from Steroidobacteraceae bacterium, assembly GCA_040513115.1. GTDB lineage: Bacteria > Pseudomonadota > Gammaproteobacteria > Steroidobacterales > Steroidobacteraceae > DATELY01. The sequence continues at coordinate 24,565 of JBEVDW010000352.1, forward strand.
AGCGATGCACCGATGCCCTCGTACGAGAGGCTCATCTGGATGCGGTACTCCTCGGAGTTACGCGGCGAGAAGTAGCTCGAGTGCGGGTCGAACACGTGTGCGAACGCGTTCATGAAAATTTCGAAAATGTCGTCGCTCGTGACTTGATCGTTGCGCTTCAGCACCCGCTCGTAGCGCTTGGCGAGCAAGTCCTTCGCCTCGGCCCACGGTTTCTCGGTCAGCAGGAGCGACAAGGCGTCGTTCTTCACGCGCCGGCGCCATAGCTCGTTCAATTCCGTTTCGGTCTTTGCCCACGGTGCCTTCGTGCGGTCGAATTCGAAGGTTTCGTCGACCGCAAAATCGGGCTCGGTCTTCAGTAATTTAAGTGCGTACGCCACGCGTTCACGATTACGCTGCTGAAAGCGGTTGAAGATCGTGAACACGGGTTCCAACTGCCCCGACATGACCGCGTCATCCAGTTGATAGCGCAGCTTCTCGAATTCCTGGATGTCGCTCGCCAGGAAATAGCTCTTCGAGCCGTCCAACGCTTCGA
>JBEVDW010000353.1:0-5031 GCA_040513115.1 Steroidobacteraceae bacterium
GGCTCGACCGCTCGCCTGCCTGCCGTCAGTTCATTTTTTCTGTGCCCGGTATGCCGCGATGTGCTCGTCGATCGTTGCATGCCACTGCTGGATGATCATCTCCTGATACGCGCCCAGCCGCGTGTGGAATTGATTGGGATCTGCGGCATGCAACCCGCGCTGGACCAACGGCAGATTGGACATGTCCTGATCGAACACGTAGCCGAGAAATCCGAACGCGGGAACGTTGGTGAAGACGCTGTCGTTGGGCCCCAGCTCGACCGCAGGCGCCGACGGCGGAATCGGACGGCCCTCCGGGAGTGGACGCATCAGCCGCACTTCGAAATAGCTCTTTTCGCAATCCGTGGGATGCGGCGTGAACTGATACGTGAACGGCACAGCTTCGCAGAGCCAGAACGTCGAATGCGGAAATACATAGTAGAGCAGGCTGTCCATCAGCTCGGCGTCCGCATTCTCGGTCGGACGGCCATAGGTTCTCTCGAATTGCTGCCGATGCCAGCGGCCCAGTTGCGCGCGAATATCCTGATTGGGATCCAGAACAGGCAACTCAGCGTCGGGGAAGTGCCAATCCTTGATCGCACCCGCGTACATCTGACCCGCGGTGTGCGCGTTTGCGTCCGCCGGCACATCGACTGCGGGATTGGCCGAGCAGCTGGCATTTCTCGCCACCGGCCAAGGCTTTCCCGGCCAAATGTCGTACTGCGCTTGCACATCACCATTGAACGGCGCGGCTTCGGGATGCGTCGTGCCGAGGTGATACGCCTCCATGAATGCTTCCTGCACGACCTTCCAGTTGGCGTGAATCTCCTTGCGGAAACGTGCCGCGGTGTAGCGGCGTTCGAGTTTGAATTTCTCGAAATGCTTGGGCAACAGTCCCAACGCTGCTGACAGCGGCGGTGCCTTCGCATCGGCGTTGATGAATATGCCGCCGGCCCACCGTTCGAGCTTCACTTCGGGCAGCGATCCATTGAGGCGAGTGAGCTCGGGAAAATCCCAGTGGCCGGGAATCTTCTTGAGCTTGCCGTCGATGTTCCATTCCCAACCGTGGAATGAGCAACGGATGCTGGCGCCGCTCTCCGGCTTGGCACAGAGCATCGTGCCGCGATGCAGACAGGAATTCAGGAAGGCCTTGAATTCGGTTGGGGTGGTGCGAACGATGAAGAACGATAGCGTACCGACGTGCAACGGCACGCGATCGCCGACATTGGGGATGTCTTCTTCGCGGCAGGCATAGAGCCAGCACTTCTTCCAGACCGCTTCGATCTCCTCAGCCGCAAACTTCGGATCGAAGTAGCGCGCATAGTCGATGTTGCGATAGTTGGGCAGGTAGTCACTGCCCTCCTTGAGCGCGAGCGAATGGGGGGCGTAAGCCTCACGCTCCCAAAGCTCTTTCACGATCGGTCGCTCCTTGGTGCCGTGTCCGCGCTTTACGGATCGAGCTGGTGTCGTCATGTGTTCTCTCTCATCAACTACGCCAACGATGGATCAATCTTAAGTGGCCGAAGCATTATCGGGGTGTGATATGAGCCAGCACCGTTTGCACCGGAACTGTCTCATCCACGGCGACCAGAATCTTCGCAAGAGTTCCGGCAATCGGTGCCGTCAGATCGTTCGTGGCTTTGGCCGCTTCGACCGCGCCAATGACTTCACCGGCCTCGACCGTATCACCTTCGCGCTTCGTCCACTCAACTATGGTGCCTTCGGTCATGCCCATCCCGAACTGAGGCAGCTTGAACTCGATGATCACGATGCGTGCACTGCCTTCTGGTGAATGACCTCGCCCGCAACCAATCTCCGCGCAGCCCGAGCGATGGAATCCACGGTCGGGTACAACGTCTTCTCGAGCACGGGGGCGAACGGAATGTGGGTATCAGGCGTGCAGAGTCGAACCGGCGCGGACTTGAGAGCGGAGAAGGCGCGTTCCGAAACCGTGGCGACGATCTCGCTCGCGAGGCTTCCCGTGCGATGCGCGGGATCCACTGCGAGGAAACGGCCTGTCTTGCGCACCGAGGCGAGCACCGTCTCGACATCCAGCGGTTTCACCGTCCGCGGATCGATCACCTCGATCGATATGCCTTCGCCTTCGAGCTGCTTTGCTGCGGTGAGCGCGTGAGAGACCGCTGCGCCGACTGCGAACACCGTCAGGTCTGTGCCCTCACGCTTGATCGCTGCTCGCCCCAGCGGCAGCACCAGATCTTCATCGTCCGGCAGCCGCGCGCTGACACCCCATAAATTGAAGTCCTCGAAGAACAGCACGGGATCGTCGTCGCGAATCGCGGCCTTCAACAGGCCCTTGGCTTCCGCCACGCCGGATGGCACGACGATCTTCAGGCCCGGGATGCCCATGAACATTGCGTAAGGCCGATCTGAATGCTGTGCTGCGCTGCTGGCGCTGTAGAACATGCAGGCGCGGATCACGAGCGGCACCGCAGTCTGGCCGCCATAGAGATAGCGCGATTTGGCGGCGATGCTGATGATCTGATCGCAGGCCGGATAGAGAAAGGGTGCAATGGTGATGTCGACCACCGGTCTCATGCCTACCATGGCGGCGCCGATGGCGGTGCCAACGACACCTGCTTCCGCAAGCGGTACATCGAGCACACGCTCGGCGCCAAATTCATCGAGCAATCCGGCCGATGATCCGTACAGGTTCTTGCGCAGGTCCTCACCCATGACGAACACGCGGGCATCGCGGCGCATCTCTTCGGCCATGGCATCGCGAAGTGCGGTGAGGAAATTGACGCGCGCCATCAGCGCACCTCCTCGAGCGGCAAGAGAGGATCGACGAACACATGATCGTATGCATCGTGAGGTTGCGGATGCGGACTGTTCAAACCGAACTCAACCGCCTGGTTGATTTCAGCCGCAACTTCCCGATCGATCGCATCAAGATGTTCCGCTGATAGCACATGCTTCTCCACGAGCTCACGCCGGAAGAGCTGGATCGGATCGCGTGCCTGCCACCGCTGAATCTCCTCCTCCCTTCGATATTCGCCGATCTTGAGTCCCGCAGCGTGTTCCTGGAAGCGATAGGTCTTCGCTTCGATGAGCGTCGGTCCTTGACCGGCGCGGGCGCGTTCCACTGCGTCGTGGGTGACTGCGTAGACGGCCAGCACGTCCTGCCCGTCAACGACATGGCCCGGCATACCGTAACCTGCAGCACGTACGGCAATGTCCTGCACCGAGATCGTTTCGTGGGCCGGTGTCGAAATCGCGTAGCCGTTGTTCTCGCAAAAGTAGATCACCGGCAGTTTCCAGATGGACGCGATGTTGAGCGACTCGTGAAACGTCCCTTCGCTGGATGCGCCGTCGCCGAAGAAGCACAGCGCGACGCGACCATTCTTTTGCATCTTGGATCCGAGCGCAGCGCCGGTCGCGATCGGGAAGCCCGAGCCGACGATACTCGTCTCTCCCAGACTGCCGACCGAGAAGTCGGACAGGTGCATCGAGCCGCCCTTGCCGCAATTCACACCGGTGGCGCGGGCCAGCAGCTCGGCCATCAACCGATCGAGCCGGGCCCCCTTGCCGATGGGATGACCATGGGAGCGATGCGTGCCCACCATGTAGTCCTCACGCGTGAGTGCGAGGCACGCACCGACGATGGCAGCCTCCTGCCCCGTAGTGGTGTGGAGCCCACCAGCGATCTCACCCCGCGCAAGCAACTCGCTCGCCGTCGCCTCAAACTGCCGAATACGCTGCATGCGCCGGTACATATCGATGGCCAGCGAATTTGGCACTGCGGTCATAGCGCACCATCCAGTAAAACGACAGCCATGCGGCAGCGGGTGGCACCCCGATTCTCCCAGCCGTGATTCGCCTGCCGCTGTACGAACGTGTCGCCAGCGCGCAGCACGGTTTCCTGCCCGTCCATGATGAGTGTCAGCTCGCCTTCGAGCACCACGCCGAAATCGATCGTCTGCGTGATATGCATGGGGACACGAGCGCCGTCGACACCCGCGGGCGGGAACTCTGCGATGCGGAACACCGCGCCCCCACGGGGTGGATCAAGCGACCAGGGTGTTCCGGGCGCCTCCTCTCCCGTTGCGTGCGGCGCGCGCCATACTTCGTGAACGTAGGCACCGCCTGCCATCTCTACGCGCGGTGCCACACCATCCGCAGCGATCACTCCACCCGCACCGGTCTGCGCGGTCACGACACGCCGAATTCTTGTAGTCATCTCGTGCTGATCCGATTGTCGTCGTTGCTCACGAATGGCCGCAGTGCGAAAGCTCCACCATCCTACGCTGAAAGTGATTTGCGCTACAGCGCCGCTCGGCCACGCGGACGGCGAGCGGCTGCACAGAGAGCAACCGGAACGCTACACTGCAGGCGAAATCATCTGTGCGATGCGGCATCACCTGCGCCAGGGCGACTAACGCGATGAGGGTTCCACCATGACCAAAGAGTTCGCAGGCAAGTCGGTGTTCGTATCGGGCGCAGGTGGCGGCATCGGGCGCGCAGTTACCCTCGCCTTCGCCAGAGCGGGTGCGCGCGTGGCGATTACCGACGTCCAAGAGAATGAGCTCGAAGGCACCGCCCGACTTGCACGCGAGTGCGGTGTCGATGTCCTCAGCGAAGTCTTCGACATCACGAAGGACGCTGCTGTGTCCGCCTTCATCCAGCGCATCGTGAAGCAGTTCGGCAAGCTCGACTGTGCGGTCAACAACGCGGGCATCCGCTCCGAGGTGCTGCCGCTGGCCGACTATTCAGAACAGGCCTTCGACACAGTGATTGCAGTGAATCTGAAAGGCGTCTGGCTGTGCATGAAGCACGAGATCCGCGCCATGCTCAAGACCGGTGGAGGAGCCATCGTCAACATCGCCTCGGGCGCGGGCCTCATCACGGTACCCAACAGCGGTAGCTACGTCGCTTCCAAGCACGGCGTCCTCGGCCTCACCAAAGCCGGTGCGATTGATTACGCCCGACAGGGAATCCGCATCAACGCCGTGTGCCCTGGCTATACGCGCACGCCCATGGCACTCGGTTCAATCGACGACGCAGCAGGCTTGACGCTCGACAGCGTCTCCGCTG
>JBEVDW010000354.1:0-5198 GCA_040513115.1 Steroidobacteraceae bacterium
CCGGCGCGGCGCACCGCCGCAGTGGCACACGACGATCCGAAGTCGCGGGAATCGTTCGAACACGTTCCCTTGCTCGAGCAGGATCGTCGCGAGCGTCTCCTCGGTGAGGTTGTTGTACTGATAGGCGTTGTAGATGCCATCGAGCCGCGGATCGCGAGTGACCGATGGGTGCACGATGAGCGTCGCTTCGAGGGCCTCGGCGCGCTCATACAGCGGAAACCAGTGCTCCGCATTCAAGCCGGGCGCTTCCCGGTCGCCACCGGGATCGGGGTTGAGAATTGCGCCCACGAAACCGAGCTCATGCACGCAGCGATCCAACTCCTGGACGCAACGGTGAATGTTGCCGTCCGGCGTCTGTGGCAGCTGTCCGATGCCAACGAACCGTTTGGGATGCATCTTGCATTGCTGCGCGATGACGTCATTGGTCGCTCGCGTCCATTGCTCGACGACGGGTGCGCGCTCCCAATGCAGCATCGCCACCGGGCGGGGCGATATCAGCTGCACGTCGATACCGCGCTCATCGAGCAGACGGAGGTGTCGATCGATCGCAGGCTTCATTGCCTCGTCCGTCAACGCGAGCCGCTCGTTGGGATCGCGGATGACGATGAGATTCAGCGCAAAGGCACGGAACTGCGGCGGCGTGGAGAGGTGCCCGTGGACATCGATGACCGTCTTGCCTTTGTACACGTCAAGCACCCTGTTGAGCGGCGGCCACGGCCGCACGACCCTTGGCCAGATTCGAGTAATGCACGCACTTCGATACGGGTGGAATGTCTTGAGCGATGCGCGAGAACGTTTCGCCGCGATCAGCGCTGAAGAACACTTCACCATCCGTCGAGCCGGCGAAGAAGCCGTAGCCACCGGGCCAAGACACCATCGTGGCTGCTTCGAGATTGCCCGGCAGGGACGCCATGATCGCGCCACCGATCTGTTCCCACGTAGCACCGCCATCGCGGCTGCGGACGACGGTTGAAGTGGCGTTGCCGGTCGCACGCCAGATGTTGGGCGGCGTGCCGCCGCCAAAGGTGAACAACGTGCTCGTGTCATCGGGCGCGATGTAGACCTGATCCGGATACGCCACGCGCATGGTAGGCGTTGCGAGGTGCTGCCATGTCTTGCCGCCGTCGGGGCTCTTGAACACGCCGTCGCCGCCCGTGAGATAGATCTCATCCGGATTGCGGGGACTGAACACCACGCGATGAGCATCGTTGTTGTAGCGGCAACCGGCATCTTCGAAGAACAACTGCTCGAAGCGGTTGCCGCCATCGACACTCTTGAGCAGAGCGCCTTGCTCGACGGCTACATATAGAACGCGCCCGTCCCGCGGGTCGATCGAGATGTTCTTCACGTGCGGCATGTGTGGCGGCGCAGGGAACCACCATTTGTCTTGTCCATCGACACGACGGAGTGCCTCGAGGTCTTCCCACGAGTCACCGCCATCCTTGCTGCGGAAGACGTGTGCGGGTTCGGTACCCACGTACAACGTGCCAGCGCCATCACGCGCATCGCAAGCGACGGAGAAGACATGGGGCACCGAAAGCCCGCGCATGCTGGTCTCCCACGTGTTGCCGCCATCGAGGCTGCGGTACAAGCCTTCACCGTGAACGCCCGCGAAGATACCGCCACGGGTCGGATCCCTCATGACGGAGCTGACGTGCAAGCCGTCGAGCGTGTGATTCACGACGCTCCACTGAGGATCGGTCGGCGCGCCGCGCAGCTCGATGACGCCATCCATCGTGCCGACCAACACAGCACGCGGAGGCGCATCCAGACGATAGATATCGACGCCATTCGGGCTCAAGCAGACGTGAGTGTTCATGTCGTCCTCACCTTCAGATCGGGTACACGAGGTAGCGGGGCATCACGACAGTATCGAGCACGGCCTTCTTGCTGCGGAACTGCGTGCTCGCAGCATCGATGACGACGGTGTCGAGGTAGACACCCGTGGCAAGCACTTCGGATTGACCGCGCGTGGTCGTGTAGGCGACGAGGAATTGGGTCTCGACCGCAAGCACGTTGGGCGACTGTGCGACGCAGGTGAGACGCTGCACGAAGTGGCGCATGCGATAGTCCTCGAACGTGCCGGCCCACACACGCGTGACATAGTTGACGCGGTCGGCAATGCGCTCGCGGCTGTCATCGAGCATGAGCGCGAGCGGCAGGCCTTGCTCCTCATTCTCGCAGGTCGTGCAGATATAGCTGGCGGGGTCACCGAAGCAGCTGGCCCAGCCTTGCATGTCGCGACGGTCCAACGCGCTCAGGTACTCCAGCTGCAATGCATCCACGCGCTCGATGACGCTGCGCTCAACCATGGTCGAATCCCATGACTTCGCGATAGCGTGCCCAGCGCACGAGATTGCCGGCTTCGTCACCTTTGTCGAGAACGCAGGCGCCGCTCAAGGGACCGCGTGCACCTTTGACGTAGTTGGTCGTGCCGCCGGTCGCAGATCCCAACTGCATGCGATTGAACACGGCACCGTCTTCCAGCGAGATGAAGCCACTCGGCCCTAGCAGATTCGACGCCTGACGAATCCGATGTCCCGCCAGCGCTGCGTCGTCATCCTGATGAGCGAAGTACGTGTAGTGCACTTCGGTGCGCTGGGGCGAGAGCGGATGAGCATGACGCACGTTGATCACATCGAGCTGTTTCACCATCTGGGCGAGCGGGAAGAGCGTCACGATGGCGGCCTGCGCGGGTCGTCTGGGATCGCGCGCTTCGATGATCGAGAAATCCTTCAGCACACCCGTATCTTTCACGGGGGGCAGGGTCGTGCAATTCACCTTGTGCGCGTTGGCCGTCATGAACTGCGTGCCTTCGCCGCTGCGGAACTGCAACAGCTGGAAGGCGGTGTGGAGCAGGGGGCCGTGGTAGCCCTCGTTGTCGTTGTACAGCTTCCAGTTGCAGTCGAAGATCACCTTTTGATAGCCGAGCAGCGTCAGCCGTCCATCGTCGCCGAGTACTTTGCCGATGTAAGGAATCGTGTCGCCGAGATAGTTGCGCAACGGTGCCGTCTCGGCGCTGAAGGTGACGAACAAGAGTCCGAACACTTCTTCCGAGCGAAGGCGGCGCAAACCGAAGTCTTCTTTTCGGAAGTCGGGAGGAAAGTCATCGGTGCCCGGTGCGCCGCGCAACTCGCCTTGCGGGGTAAAGTTCCATCGATGGTAGGGACAGACGATCAGGTCGCACGAGCCACGAGCTTCTGTCTTCAACATCGTGCCGCGATGAGGACAGGAGTTCATGAACACCCTGAGCTCACCGTCCATGCCATGCACGATCAGTAGCGACGCTTCGCCAACATACTGCGTCTTGAAATCACCCGGTTTCGGCACTTCGGCGCGATGCGCGATCGGATGCCATTCCGGTCCATAGAAAATGCGCTCGAGCTCGAGGCGGTAGACATCCTCGCGATGGAAGATGTCCTTCGGCACGGCGTTGAAGCGCTGGGGCCAATCTACGCGCGGTCGTTGTGCTGTCTGTTGCATCAGTCCCCCTCGGTCTGCAGGAGCGCCTGGGGCAGCGCACCCCGGCCTGCGTACGTGCACGCCTGCTTCACTTGTTCGACAGTCGAGAAACCCACGAGTGTTACGGCGATCTGCGGGTTCGACAGTGCGAATCGTAGCGCGCCTTCGATCACATCGACGTTGCCGGCGGCAAATCGAGCGCGAATGTCGCTCATGACAGGCGCGGCTTCTTCCGCTGTCAACGCGCCGCCTTCCAACACACGCAAGGCCACGATGCCCATCTGGTGAGCGCTGGCATGCGTGCCGATGCCGCCGTAATTGCGCACGGCGGTATCGGCGCGAGATGTCCAGGCGGTTCCGTTCAGTACGCTGTAATGCACGGTGAGAACTTCGAAACGGCCGCTATCGATGACACGTTCGACCACCGGCATGTTGCCGCCAAAAGCACTGCATCCAGAGAAGCGAACCAGGCCACGGGATCGCAGTCGCTCGAAGGCAGCCGCGACGCCGTTCGGCCCGAGCACATCGTCCAATGACAACACGGCTGCATTGCCGAGCTCGCCCTTCGCCGCGCGATGAGTGCCGATACGGTTATGCAACTGGATCACCGCAATCTCATCCACCTGAAGACGCTGCAAGCTACTTTCAACGGACCGTTCGACTGTGCCACCGATGTCATCGAGTTGATCGATCGACAAAGCAACCTTCGTTGCGATGAATGGCCGCGCGCCCAGCTCACGTAATACGAGTCCGAGTTGCGTTTCGGACACGGTGTCGGCGTAGCCGGGTGCCGTATCGAAATAGTTGATACCCAGATCGAGCGCGCAGGCGACTGCCTCACGGCGTTGGCCGGCTGAGCCGTGGATCATCAGTGCGGCCGTCGGACCGCAGCCGAATCCGATCTCGGAGACGGCCAAGCCCGTACGGCCCAGCGTTCGCAGCCTCATGGTTCCTCTAATCTGCAGGGTCCGCCGCTGGCAAATGCACGCGCAACAGCGGCCCTTTGTGCGGGCGAGTGTAGCCACGGTTTTACGCCGGTCCATTCGGTCAGACAAATAGGTGTCATTGGCTCGGGCAATAGTGGCGCTGTGCGCAAGCAGCGGCGTCGTGGTCAAATGGCATCGACTTCCAAGGGGTCCGTGTATGCAGAATGAGCTCGATGGAAAAGCTGCGGGTGCCATGAGGCTCAAAGGCAAAGTCTGCATCGTGACCGGTGCGGGGCAGGGTATTGGACGTGCCGCTGCACGACGCCTCGCGGCTGAAGGTGGGCGCATTGTCGTCGCGGAACGCATCGCGGCGAGTGCAGCGGAGACGCTCGATCAGCTACGCGCACAGGGCGCAGAGGCGATTCAGATTCTGGCCGACGTCAGCAGTCTCGCCGATGCGCGGCGGCTCATGGCTGAAACCGTGCAGCAGATGGGGCGCATCGATGTGCTCGTGAACGTCGTCGGCGGGACCATCTGGTGGCAGCCGTTTCATCTCTACAGCGAAGAGCAGGTTCATCTGGAGATGGAGCGCACGCTGTATCCCACGCTGTGGTGTTGCCTGGCGGTCTTGCCGCACATGGTCGAGCAAGGCTCAGGCTCGATCGTCAACCTGAGCTCGCAGGTCGTGCGCGGCGGCATGTACCGCACGCCATATGCCGCGGGGAAGGGGGCGGTTGAGGCGATGACGAAGACATTGGCCAAGGAATACGGCCGTCATGGGATTCGTGTGAATGCCGTGTCCCCCGGCAG
>JBEVDW010000355.1:0-13385 GCA_040513115.1 Steroidobacteraceae bacterium
TTGAAGCGTCGATAGTCGCTCTTCATCGGCCCTTCCGTTCCGAAGACGACACAACTTGCCACGGTCAACTCGCCCATCGTGTGACTGACGTCGAAACATTCCAGCCGTCGCGGCGGAGTCGGCAATGACAACTCTCGAGCGAGCGCCAGCAGCTGATCCTCGATGCTCGCGTGCGTCGCACGCCGCATCTTCAATCCGAGCTCGGCATTCGAGCGCGCCATCTCGAGCCAGCGTGCACGTACGCCACGCGCCTTCGAGCGGATGGCGACCGACCGGCCCATCTTTTCGGTCAACGCGGTCGCAAGTACAGCAGCATCTTCGACGTCTTCGTTGATGAGGATCTCGCTCGGCGCCTCACGCCCCAAGTAGTACTGGGCGAGAAAACCCGACAACAGTGCCCCCGCCTCGGCAATGCCTGGGCGCGGGAAGAAGTTCGTCGTGCCGAGGTTGCGCCCGCCGCGCACGAACACGATGGCAACGCAATGCTGGCCCGAATCGGAAACGAGCGCGACCGCATCGATATCCTGCGCCGTACTGCGAGTCATCGACTGCGAGGCCTGCACCGACTTGATGGCCTGGATCTGATCGCGCAGCCGCGCCGCCCGCTCGAATTCCAGCTTTTCTGATGCCTGTTCCATGCGCTCGGCCAACTCGTCCACGAGCTCCTCACCGCGACCGTCCAATACCTTGATCGCGTCGTTCACGTCCTGCGCATATGCAGCCGGCGTTACGAGCCGAACGCACGGCGCGGAGCAGCGCTTGATCTGATGCTGCAAACACGGCCGCGTGCGATTGGCGAAGAACGTCTCGCTGCACGGGCGCAGCTGAAACAGCTTCTGTAACAGGAGCAACGTCTCACGCGTCGCGCGAGCGCTTGGATACGGCCCGAAGAACAGCCCCGGCATCTTCCGGCTGCCGCGATAGAAGCTGATGCGTGGATATTCCTGATCCGTCGCGATGTGCAGATACGGAAAGCTCTTGTCATCACGCAGCGTGACGTTGAAGCGCGGCCGGTGCCGCTTGATCAAGTTGTACTCGAGCAGCAGCGCTTCGGTTTCCGACGCAGTGACCGTGAGTTCGACGTTCGCGATCTGCGCGACCATCGCCATCGTCTTCGTGCTCTGCGCTTTGCCGGTGAAATAGCTGCTCAGGCGATTCTTGAGGTTGTGCGCCTTGCCCACGTACAGGATCTCGCCGTCCGCACCGATCATGCGGTACACGCCTGGACGGTGGCTTACGTTGGCGAGAAAGGGTTTGGCGTCGAAGAGCGTGGACATGTCGCGAGTGTGAAATCAGCTAGGCAGCAAGGTGCTCCTGAATGCGCTGGAAAACGTCGTCGAACATCCGCTCGGTCAGCCGGCCGGTCTGCGTGTTATAGCGGCTGCAGTGATACGAGTCGATCAACACATGACCGCTCGACAGCTCGAATCGGGCACCGTGTGCAAACGTGTACGACTTCGCCTTCAATTGAAAGGCCCGCAGAATGGCCTCATGCGCGATGCGGCCCAATGCGAGCAGCACGGTCCCCGGCGGCACCGTCTGCAATTCCGCCACGAGATAGCGATTACACGTTTTGATCTCGGCCGGCAGCGGTTTGTTCGCCGGCGGCACGCACTTCACGGCATTCGTGATGCGGCAGTCGATCAGCACAAGACCATCGCGCGCGTGCAGTGATTCCGGCTTCGATGCAAAGCCATGGCGATGCAACGTGCGATACAGAATGAGGCCTGCGTGATCGCCGGTGAACGGACGCCCACTCGCGTTGGCGCCATGCAGCCCCGGCGCAAGGCCCACGATGAGGAGTCGTGGGTTGGCATCGCCAAACGGCGGCACCGGCGCGCAGTAGTAGTCGGGAAACTTCTTCTGCGACTCGTCGAGAAACTGCGCGAGACGTGGGCAATCGCGGCACGTACGGTCGAAGATGGCTTTCGGCAACTGCTTCATGAAAAGAAAACGGCCCGGCAGGAAACCCTGCCGGGCCGCAGTCTAACGTCAGCCGTCGACGTTTGAGCGTGGAACTGCTCTTCTTCCATCGAGCCCTTCAGCGCGGTGACGGAGGACTGGCCCGCGATCACAGCCTGAGTGACGTCGTCGAAGTAGCCGGCACCGACTTCGCGCTGATGCTTGGTCGCGGTGTAGCCGATCTTCTCGGACGCAAACTCCGCTTCCTGCAACTGCACGTACGCAGCCATCTGCGTGTCGCGGTAGCCGCCGACTGGAAGATCGAGAAGGAAGGACTTCTACCTTTGACAACCGATGGTCTCAGAACTGATTCATCGTATTGTGTTTGCCGCCGGCCTTGAGTGCAGCTTCACCGGCGAAGTATTCCTTGTGATCGTCGCCGATGTCCGAGCCGGACATGTTCTGATGCTTGACGCAGGCAATACCCTCGCGAATTTCCTTGCGCTGCACGCCCGCAACGTACGCCAGCATGCCATCTTCGCCGAAATATCCCTTGGCAAGATTGTCCGTTGACAACGCAGCAGTGTGGTATGTCGGCAGCGTGATCAAGTGGTGGAAGATGCCGGCGTCCCGCGCTGCATCGCGCTGGAAGCTTTGAATGCGACGATCCGCTTCCTTCGACAGCTCGGTAGCGTCGTAATCCGCGCTCATCAGCTTGGCGCGATCGTAAGCCGACATATTCTTGCCTTCCTTGCTCCAGGCATCGAACACCTGCTGACGGAAATTCAGCGTCCAGTTGAACGACGGGCTGTTGTTGTACACCAGCTTGGCGGTTGGCACGGCCGCGCGGATACGATCCACCATGCCCTTGATCTGGCCGATGTGCGGTTTCTCGGTTTCGATCCACAGCAAGTCGGCGCCGTTCTGCAAGCTGGTGATGCAGTCGAGCACGCAACGATCTTCACCGGTGCCGGTGCGGAACTGGAACAGGTTGCTGGGCAGGCGCTTGGGGCGCAGCAGCTTGCCGCCGCGATTGATGATGACGTCGCCGTTTTTCATGGTGGCCGGCGTCACCTCTTCGCAATCCAGGAAGCTGTTGTATTGATCGCCGAGATCGCCCGGTTCGCGGGTGTAGGCGATCTGCTTGGTCAGGCCGGCGCCCAGGGAATCGGTGCGGGAAACGATAATGCCGTCATCGACGCCTAGTTCCATGAACGCATAGCGCACGGCGCGAATCTTGGCGAGAAAGTCTTCGTGCGGCACGGTGACCTTGCCGTCCTGATGACCGCATTGCTTCTCATCGGAAACCTGGTTTTCGATCTGGATGCAGCAAGCACCCGCTTCAATCATTTGCTTGGCCAGCAGGTAAGTCGCTTCGGCATTACCAAAGCCGGCATCGATGTCGGCGATGATTGGCACCACGTGTGTCTGGAAATTATCGATGCGGCTCAGCAAGTCTTTTTCCCTGGCCGCATCTTTCGCGCTGCGAGCCGCATCGAGATCGCGGAACAGACCGCCGAGTTCGCGAGCATCCGCCTGACGCAGGAAGGTATAGAGCTCTTCGATCAGCGACGACACCGAAGTCTTTTCATGCATGGACTGATCGGGCAGCGGGCCAAAATCGGAGCGCAACGCAGCGACCATCCAACCGGACAGATACAAATAGCGACGCTTGGTGGAGCCGTGATGCTTTTTGATGGAGATCAGCTTCTGCTGACCGATGAAGCCGTGCCAGCAGCCCAGCGATTGGGTGTATTGGCCGGAATCCTTGTCATAGGCGGCCATGTCCTCGCGCATGATCTTCGCGGTGTAGCGCGCCACATCCAACCCCGTTTTAAAGCGGTTTTGCAGACGCATGCGCGCCACATATTCCGGGCTGATAGCGTTCCAGCTCGGGCCGTTCTTGGCGATCACCGCACCGGCTTGATCGGCAGTGCTTGCATAGTTCGACACGCAGTACTCCTATCGATGAATCACAAATTCAACTGGCTGGCGCCTCGCTGACGGACACAGCATCAGGACACGCCACAGGCGCCTGGGCTTGGGTATCAGCTCGATGTGCCAACCGGGAACACGGGAAACCGGCGGTAGACCCGCTTCGGGACACGAACCTTACCTCTTTGGCCGACATGCGTAAAATATATGCTCAGTGTCGGCGGCATACTTTCAGCATATGGCAATCGAGTTACGTCACCTCCGCTACTTCATCGCCGTCGCCGAGGAAGGGCACATCACCCGGGCCGCGGAACGGCTTGGGATCCAGCAGCCGCCGTTGAGCTTGCAGATCCGCGCCTTGGAGCAGGAACTCGATGTGCAGCTGTTCAGGCGGGTGCCTCGCGGTGTCGAGCTCACGCCCGCCGGGGCGGCCCTTCTGGAGCATGCACGGGGTGTCCTCGATCAAGTCGATCGCGCCACAGCAATCACCCGGCGCACGGCTCGCGGCGAGCAGGGGCGCCTGGTCATCGGCTTCACGAGCTCGACCCCCTTCCATCCCTTCGTCCCGCGAATCATCCGCGCCTTCCGCGAATTGTCCCCTCTGGTCTCGTTGCAACTGGAGGAAAGCGGCAGCAGCGAGCTCGTGCAGGCACTACGCAACGAGGAGATCGACGCGGCATTCATCCGCTCGCCAGTTGCCGATATCGATGGGCTGCTGGTTCGACCCCTGCTCGAAGAATCCATGATTGCTGCGCTGCCCGCCGCGCATCCGCTGGCCACGGTTCCAAACGCGATGAACTCATCGCTCGCGCTCGCGCAGCTCGCGAACGAAACGTTCATCCTCTACAAACGACCCGGCGGCCCCGGTCTCTATGACGCCATCATCACCGCGTGTCGCGGAGCCGGTTTTAGTCCGCGGGTGGGACAAGAGGCACCCCGCATCCTGTCGACATTGAACCTCGTCGCTGCGGGCCTCGGCGTCTCGATCGTGCCGGAATCATTGAGCCGCCTGCAGATGGACGGCGTGCTCTATCGACCGCTCGCGAACGACCCGCCGCTGCATGCGCCACTGATTCTCGCGTGCCGTCGTGGCGAACAGTCCGCGGCCGTGCAGCGCTTCATCGATCTCGTACAAAGCAATGTCGAACACGAATCGCGATGAGCTCGCTGCTATTGCTCAACAAACCCTTCCAGGTGCTGACTCAATTCACGAGCAAGGAAGGCCACACGACCTTGGCCGACGTCGTGAAAGCACCCGGCCTCTATCCGGCGGGTCGACTCGACCACGACAGCGAAGGGTTGGTGCTGCTGACGGATGACGGCACGTTACAAGCGCGGCTGAGTCATCCGAAGTGGAAGGTCGATAAGACGTACTACGCGCAGGTCGAAAACATTCCTGACGCAGAGGCACTGCAAAGGCTGCGCGCCGGTGTGGTTCTGAACGACGGCCCGACACAACCTGCCGATGCCGAGCTCATCGATGCGCCCGAGTGGCTCTGGCCACGGGAGCCGCCGATCCGATTCCGCAAAGCCATCCCGACGCAGTGGCTCGCGCTCACGATTCGTGAGGGCCGCAATCGTCAGGTGCGTCGGATGACGGCGGCTGTAGGCCATCCAACGCTGCGGTTGATTCGCTGGCGCGTGGGGCCGTGGACGCTGCAAGGATTGAAGCCGGGCGAATCGCGCGTGGTCATGGATGCAGAAGTGCAACGCTTTCTGTCAACCAAGCAGACGCGTCAGATCCGCTGATCTGGATACTCGGTCCGTCGACTACTTCTTCGCCCTCGCATCCCGCGCCAACTCCGCCACCCGCATCGCCAGCTCCAATGCCTGCTCCGCGTTCAACCGCGGATCCACCTGAGACTTGTAGGCCCGCGCGAGATCAGCATCAGTCAGCCCACGCGCACCGCCGGTACATTCGGTCACGTCATCACCCGTCAGCTCGAAGTGCACGCCACCCAACCACGAGCCCATCTCGCGATGGATGCGGAACGCATGCTCCACTTCCGCCACGATGTTCTCGAAGCGGCGCGTCTTCAAACCCGAGCTCGCGGTTTCGGTATTGCCATGCATCGGATCGCATATCCAGAGCACCGGACTTCCTGTGGCACGTATCGCCTGAATCAACGGGGGCAGGCGCTTCTCGATGTCCTTCACACCCATGCGGTGAATGAAGATCAAGCGTCCGGGTTCTTTCTGGGGGTTGAGCGTGCTCACCAAGCCGTGCAACCACTCGGCATCCATCGCAGGGCCGATCTTGACGCCCATTGGATTTGAGATGCCGCGGTAGTACTCGACATGCGCACCGTCGAGGGCGGCGGTACGCATACCGATCCAAGGCATATGCGTCGACAAGTTGTACCAGCGCTTCCGGCGGCCGATGTAGCGCGTCTGTGCTTGCTCGTACAGCAGATGCAAGCCTTCATGGCTCGCATAGAAATTCACGCGTTGTGCTTCATGCAGCGCGCTGTTGCTCGCGGCCTCGAAGAAATCCAGCGACTCGGAGATCGAGTGCACGATGCGCTCGTATTTCTCCTTCATCGGCGAGTGACGCACGAAATCCAAGTCCCAATATTCGGGATGATGCAGATCGGCGAAGCCGCCATCGATCAACGAGCGCACGAAGTTCAAGGTCAATGCGGCACGCTCGTAGCCACGCAACAGCAACTGCGGATCCGGTTCGCGATCAGCGGCCGTGAAGCCCGGCCGATTCACCAGATCGCCGCGATAACTCGGCAGCGTCATGCCGTCGCGCGTTTCGGTATCCGCAGACCGCGGCTTCGCATACTGACCCGCCATACGGCCGATGCGAGTGACCGGCTTCTTCAATCCGTACACGAGCACCAGGCTCATTTGCAGCAGGATCTTAAGCTTCTTCGCGATCTGATCCGATTCGCATTCTTCGAAATTCTCCGCGCAGTCGCCGCCCTGCAAGACGAATCGCTCACCGCGTTGCGCCTCCGCTATCTGTTCTTTGAGCGCTTCGATCTCCCAAGACACCACCAGCGGCGGGAGGCGCGCCAACGAGGCGACCGTCGAGGTCAATGCCTCCACGTTGGCGTAGACGGGTTGCTGTTGTGCTGGCCTCGCTTGCCAGCTCGTAGGGTGCCATTCGACCCGATCTGAAGTGCGCGTCATGCGCGGATCGTAACACTCGTCCCATCGGCCTGACCGATGTCAGGCCCCCCGATTGTCCACACACGAGCATCGCGAAAGAACTGCCACTCCGGTTTCACGCCGGGAGCGACGGTTGCCATCGTTGGATACCGGGTGTTGTGCTTAACGTTCGGCGCGCGCCCGCGCGTCGTGAGCCGAGTCCGAAGGACGGCCTTTGCTGCGTATCTCGCGCGGGGCTTCGACTCTGATGCGGCTCGCATACTCTCGCGGCGACACGTCGAACTGCGACTTGAACGCGCGTGTGAAGGACGCTTGTGCAAGATAGCCCACCCGCTTCGCCACCTGCCATAGCGGCAGCTCCGGGTTGTTCTTCAACAGGGTTGCGGCGTGCGTGAGGCGGATCTTGGCCACGAATTTGATCGGGCTCATGCCCGAGTAGTCCAAGAATTTCGCCGCGAACGAGGAACGCGAATAGCCGATCTCGCGCGCCATCGATGCGACGGTCCACTGCCGTTCGGGGTGCATGCGGATCTTGCGCACGACCGCGGTCATGCGACCGATTTCGGGCGAGCCGATGTGCACGGGAAAGATCTCGCGCAGTTCGCCATGCACCTGTCGCAGCGCTTGCACGAAGTAAAGCTGTGCGAGCGCGTGAGCATATGCCGACGCACCCGGAGCACGGCAATTGCGGTCGATCTGTGTCATGTAACTGGCCGTGCTCGCGGACGCCCCCTGCAGGTCGCGGTAGCACAGCAGATGCCGTAGCGCACGATCCACCGGCGCGCTGTGCAGCGTACGCGTCAGTTGCAAGCGTCCACTCAGTACGCGCGCATCCTGAGGCGCACTGCCCAGCTTCAATACGGCAGGCTGATCGTCCGCGGACCAGTTCTCCTGGGTATGAACACTGCGTGAGCGGCCGCGCATGCCGCTCAATGTATGACCGGCGCCGTACAGCAAGAGCGCGAAATCACCTGCCTGCAACTCGACCGGCGGGCCACCCTCTTCCAACTTGAGTTGCACGCGACCGACCAGTACGAGATGAAAGTACGCAGGTTGAGTTGTGGGAAAGCGAATCGCACCAGCGCCCAGCTCGAGCAACGCGGCGTCCACTCGCTCGACTGCAAAATCGCGTTGCAGATAGTCACTGAGCGTGAGCGCCACGGCCGAACCTAGCGCAACTCGTACAAGCGTCGATAGGTTTCGGTGTATGCCCCGAATGCGTCATAAACCTCACGCGGGCTCAGCTCCAACTCCTCGCTGGTGTACTGATGGAGGCCATGTCCCGCGCGCGCATCGCTGGTCACATGGTGCTGCCAACCATCGAGCGCTTCCTGGGTCACCGGCAGCTTGAAATGCCCATAGATGCGCTGCGCCGTTCCCACGGGATCGGCATTCAGTTCGTTGATATGCACGTGGAAGACCCGGTTCGGTCCCAGGCTCTGCAGCATCTTGTCCAGCTCACTGACGGCCGGCGCCGTGAACGCGAGTTGCTCGCGTGCATTCTGCTGTGGCGACAACCTGGGCGTCCGCGCGTGGCGCACGACATACAACATCGCGGACATCGATGCGATCGCAGTGACCGGCTCGCGATGCGTATAGACGAAGTTTGCATCCGGGAACGTTTCGATGAGCGCCTGCGGTGCCCACGGATGCGTCGTCGGATCTTTCAACAACCAGCGCCGCTGATCGCCGCCCGCGATCAGGCCGAGGATCCTGCGGTAATAGCGATAGGCGTAGCGTGCATCGCTTTGCGGGATCCATTGCGCGTAATCGCGTCCCAGCGTGCCCGCAAACGCGAGCGCCGGCGACCAGAAGCTGGGTTCCATGCCGTAGCGACATTCATCGGCCTGGTCGGCAATCATGGGATGCACGCCCATGAGCTCGGGAAAGATTCCGTAGAACTGCTGCAGGCCCTGCGCCGTCATCTGATACCACGGATTGCTTTCCCAGGTTGCACGCGGCGGTCGTGGCATCGGCGTGTTGCCCAGCCAGGGTGTGATCCACTGATTCGCCGGATCCTTCGCCAGCAACCGCTGCAGCGCCGTCGAACCGGTGCGCGGCATCCCTAAGATGATCAGGGGCTTCTGAACAGGTGCAGTCGTGAGTGCTGGATGTTGTTTGAAGCCCTGCTGGGCACACAGCCGGCTGATCAACAACAACACGATGGCGCCACTGACCAGCTGTTCCGTGGCTGCATTGAAGTCCTCGTAGCGATCGAAGTCGCCGAGCAGGAGCTTCAGCGGCGCCGTGTATTCGGGCGGACCGAAGTCATCGAAGCCGGTCGCCTTCGCGGCCTGCTCGTGGAATGCATCGATTTGGGCTACGAGCGAAGTCACCGGAGATCCCCCACGACGCTATGCCAAAGACGTCGACTTGAGCGGTCCGAGCCGATACACGGGGACGATCCCCGGCGGCGCAGCGATGATGTCGCGAACGCGATTGAACAGATTGGCGGCGGTTGCGTGTGCCGAGTCATCGCGCTCCACGCGTACACGCGTGCGCGGTTTGCCATCGACCGACCAGAACATGTGCTCTACTTCGCCCGGCTTGAACAGACGCAGATCGATCTGTGCTTTCGCAGTCACACCCTGCCTCGTCTTCGTCTCCGACAAAATGCGCGTGCCGACTACAGTGCCGGCCGGAATGGAACCGGACTCGACGAACCACGTGGACACAGGCTCATCGAACACCACAGGCTCGATGGCAGCGGTGGAACCGATGACGTCATAGCCCAACGCAATCAGCACGTGCTCGGGAATCGTCTTGTAGGAAATCGCTAGGCGAGTCTTGTCCAGGCCGAGCCCCTGGAATTCAGCCACGCTCATGCCGATCCCGACCTGGCGCGCCTGCGCGAGCGAGTTCGCCTGACCGTGAGCATCGGTGATGCTGCTGTGAGAGAGTGATTTGATCTCGGTGCACGGCCCGGCCAACAGAATGCCGGACCAGATGCGTGACATGTCCCAGATGCCCGAGCCGGTAAACGTCACGCCATTCTTCTTGGCGAGTGCGTCGATCTCCGCGGCGGCTTCCGGATCGCACGCGTACGGCAGATAGGACTCCGACCCGTGACAGCCAACGTTGAGTCCGGCATTCATCAACCGTTGATAGGCCGGCAAGTTCATCCGCAGCACATTGGTTTGCGCCACGAGCCCGATATCGGCGTCCAGGTTCGAATAGTTGCCCGTATCGCAATCCTGGATCTTCACACCGAGGTCCCGATCGAGACCGATCACGCGTCCAAGATCCTGTCCGACTTTCGGACCTGCGCGATTGTATGCAGCGACGATCGGCCATCCTTTTTGCACTGCGAAGCGCGCGAGGTGCGAGCCGTACTGACCGACACCGTAGATGACGATACGGGGTTTCTTCTCACTTGCAGTGATCATGAAGTGCTCCAGGGGGCGCGGCTGTCGGCCGTGTTGCGGCGGCCAGATGGTAGAAGATGCCCTACTCGCCCATGCGAACGCATCGTCTAAGTTACTTTGCAGTTCGTCCAGACGGAAGTCCCGGTATACACGCGCATCGCTGCGGACAGCTGCGCTGTGAAGCAGCACGCGAAAAGCCTACTCTCATCGCCTTCCCGATGGCCGGAGAGCAGCATGCATCGAGTCTTGATCCTGGGCGCGGGGAAGATCGGTTCTCTCATCGCGGGCCTGCTCGGCGAATCCGGTGCGTACGAAGTTCACCTCGGCGATGTCAATCTCGAAGTTGCCAGCGCCGTTGCCCAAGCGCATGGAATGCCACACATCCATGCCCACGCGGTCGATGCACGCGATCCCAAGCGCCTGGATCAGCAGTTCGCAGCGCATCCGGTGGACGCAGTCATATCCAGCCTGCCTTACTATTGCAATGTCGAAGTCGCCGGCGCAGCGCGACGGGCCAACGTGCATTACTTCGATCTCACGGAAGACGTCGAGGTGACCCGTTTCGTCCGCCGCATCTCCGCAGGCTCTGCGCGCGCCTTCGTGCCGCAGTGTGGCCTGGCGCCGGGATTCGTCTCGATCGCGGCGAACGAGCTGATCCAGCACTTCGATGAGCTGCGCAGCGTCAAGTTGCGCGTGGGCGCCCTGCCCCAGCATCCAAACAACGTGCTGAAGTATTCGCTCACGTGGTCGACGGAAGGCTTGATCAACGAGTACGGCAATCCGTGCGAAGCCATCAGCAGCAGTCGGCGTATCGAGGTGCCGCCGCTGGAAGGTCTCGAGGAGATCGAGATCGACGGTACCTTGTACGAAGCCTTCAACACATCCGGCGGTCTGGGCTCCTTGGGCGAGACCTACGGCGAGCGCGTGCAGAACATGGACTACAAGACGATGCGCTATCCCGGTCACTGCGATCAGATGCGCCTGCTGATGAACGATCTGAAGCTCAATCAGGACCGCGACACGCTCAAACGCATTCTGGAGAACGCCGTGCCGCAGACGTTGCAAGACGTCGTCGTGATCTACGTCGCCGTTACCGGTAAACAGGATGGTGAGTTGCGGGAAGAGAACTACGTCACCAAGGTGTATCCGCAGCTCATCGCAAACCGCTTGTGGTCCGCGATCCAAGTGACGACGGCGTCGGGCATCTGCGCCGTCGTGGATCTGGTGCTCACGCATCCGGATCGACATCGCGGCTTCGTGCGTCAGGAAGATTTCAGCCTCGTCACGGTCATCGGCAATCGCTTTGGCCGGCACTATGCGCATGGCGGCACGAAGGATGTTTCCGCCCAGATCATCGTCAGCGGGCGCACGGGTCACCAGCGCGCCGCAGGAGGTGCGTGATGAAGAACGTACTGGAAGCACTCGGGTTGAGCGCCGACACACCGCAGTCAGGCGCCTGGTCCGGCGATGGTTGGCTCACGTCGAGCGGCGCGCGGGTGATGGAATCGTCCAATCCCAGCTCGAACACGGTCATCGGTCGCGTGCAGAGTGCAACGAGCGCCGATTTGAACCGCATCATCGAGTCATCCCGCGCAGCATTTCATCAGTGGCGGCAAGTTCCGGCACCGCAACGCGGCGAGATCATCCGGCTGATTGGAGCCGAGCTACGGGAACACAAAGAGGCACTCGGCACGCTGGTCAGTGCGGAAACCGGCAAGATCAAAGCAGAAGGCACCGGCGAAGTGCAGGAGATGATCGACATCGCCGACTTTGCCGTCGGCCAGTCGCGGATGCTCTACGGCCGTACGATGCATTCCGAACGACCGCAACATCGCATGTACGAGCAGTGGCATCCGCTGGGCGTGGTCGGGATCATCAGCGCATTCAATTTTCCCGTCGCCGTGTGGGCGTGGAATGCGTTTCTCGCCGCCATCTGCGGCGATGTGTGCATCTGGAAGCCTTCACCGAAAGCCCCGCTGTGCGCCCTGGCCGTCCAGCGACTGGTCAATCGCGTGCTCGAGCGGGCCAAGGCGCCACCGATCTTTCAACTGCTCGTCACGGATGACAATGCGGTGGCCGAGCAGCTCGTGGACGACCGGCGTGTCGATCTCGTCTCCTTCACTGGATCGACGGCGGTGGGAAAGCGAGTCGCAGAACGCGTGGCCGGTCGTCTGGGAAAGACGCTGCTCGAGCTTGGCGGCAACAACGCGATCATCGTCGATGAGTTTGCCGATCTGAATCTGGCGGTACCGTCGATCGTGTTCGGCGCTGTCGGCACCGCCGGGCAACGTTGCACGACGACTCGCCGCGTGTTCGTACACGCAGCACGCGCGGAAGAGCTCGAAGGACGATTGCTGCGTGCCTATCAGCAAGTGCAGATCGGAGATCCATTGGACCCGAAGACGCTGATGGGCCCACTCATCGACGCGAACGCCGTGCAAAGCTACTTGCGCGCATTGGACGCTGTGCGTGCTCAGGGCGGCAAAGTCCTCTGTGGCGGCGAGCGCATCGATCGTCCGGGACACTTCGTGCGCCCGACCATCGTCCGTGCAAGCAACGATTGGAGCATCGTGCAGACGGAAACCTTCGGGCCGATTCTCTACCTCATCCGCTTCGAGTCGCTCGATGAGGCGATCGCGCTGCATAACCAGGCGCACCACGGACTGTCCTCCGCCATCTTCACGGACCGGCTGCAGCATGCGGAGCGCTTCCTGTCGGTAGTGGGCAGCGATTGCGGCATTGCGAACGTCAACATCGGCACTTCTGGCGCTGAGATCGGTGGCGCATTCGGTGGAGAGAAGGACACGGGCGGCGGTCGCGAGTCCGGCTCCGATGCATGGAAGGCGTACATGCGCCGGCAAACCAACACCATCAACTGGAGCCGCGAGCTGCCGCTGGCACAGGGCATCGATTTCAAGGTCGGTGTCTGAGCGAACGCAGCAGGCAAGGAACGCCGCGGCGGGAGGCGCAGTTTCAGTAGGCCACCCACAGCCATAGGAGGCATCGTGACCCACGCGCCGCGTCTGCTCATCGTGACCGACACGACCGAGTTCTATCCGCCGTTCA
>JBEVDW010000356.1:0-10926 GCA_040513115.1 Steroidobacteraceae bacterium
GGCGGCGGAAGCGTTCATTGGTTCGTTCAGCGCGTATCCCTATCATCGCGCGCTTCTAGGCGTGCATCGTGAGCCCACGGAGCTGCGCGACAAAAGGATCAGGCTTGCAGTGAGGATCTTCCTGCGCGGGCTCAACTACAGTGGAGCGATGATGAGCTCGAGTCCATCGTGAAGACCTGACTTCGATGACTCGACCAAGGTGACGTCGTGGGGAAAGATCTTCTGACGATCTCGGATCACTTTCTAGGACTTGGCAGCAGTCGCCTGTGCTGCCGTCGGCCTTGGGGCATGCGAGGCCCAGATCTCTCGAGCTGCCCTGGCTCGACAGCGCGACAAGATGTCGAGTTGCGGATCGTAGAGTGGAGTTCTGACCCCCATGACGCCCAGCACGGTGTGAAAAACGTTGTCGTGAGACATCGGATCGTGTGCCTTGGTTTGGACGCAAGCGCCATCGATGGCATCCGCGTGCGCAAACCCGTCCGATAGCCACAGCACGAGCGGCACCTGCTTCTGTGCATCCGGCGCGAAGGCGTAGGGCATGCCATGCAGGTAGACGCCGCGTTCGCCGAGCGATTCGCCATGATCGGAGACATACAGCAAAGCGCCATCCAGGCGATCGGCTGCCTGCTGCAGCAATGCAATCTGCCTTGCCAGGTTGTGATCGGTGTAACGAATGGAGTTGTCGTAGGCGTTGGTCACTTCCTGTGATGTGCAGGTATTCAACTGATTGGAGTCGCAGGCTGGTCTGAACACATCGAAGCGGGGTGGATAGCGCTCGAAGTAGGCAGGCCCATGACTCCCCGCCTGGTGAAAGACGATCACAGTGTCGCGATCGATGGTCTGCAAGCGAGACTGCAGATCCCGCAGCATCACTTCATCGAAGCAGTACGGTCCATGGCACAGCGCATCGGCAGCGTTGTTCCCCGAGTACTGAATCATCGGCACGCGTTTGCACACGCCCTTGCAACCGGAATTCGCATCGCGCCACTCCACTTGCACGCCAGTGGCAGTGAGCATGTCCAGCAGATTGGTTGTTCGCGTCGCATCGCTCACGTCGAAATCGTGACGACCCAAGTGCGAGAAGATGCAGGGCAGAGATATGGCCGTCGCCGTCCCACAGGATGTGACGTTGTTGAAGTAGACGAGGCCCTGCACCTGCGCCAGTTCGGGATTCGTCGGGCGCGAGTAGCCTTGCAATTGAAAGTTTGCACGGCGTGCCGTTTCGCCGATGACCAGAAACAGCACCTTGGGCTTCGTCGCACTCGTATAGACAACCCGATGCAGCGGCTCGCCTATGGTTTGCAGCGTGTGCGACTGCGCGCCGTGACTCTCTTCCATGGCAAAGTGAATCGCGCTGTAGACCGGCGCCGCCGGATTGAGCAGGTAACGCAGCGGCTTGTACTCGCGAAAGAAGGACGCGTAGCTCGCCGAGGAACACAGCACGCCAATCATCGACAGCACGAATGCCGACCCGAAGAACACACCGCGCTCTTTCCAGCGCCGCTTCCGGCTCGCGTCCTGCCACCGCGCGCCGATGACCGGCAAACACGGCAACACACCGAGCACGAACCACTCGAGCAGCAGTTTGCCGCTGAACAGACCCGCGGCTTCTGCCCGGTCGGTCGCGAAGACGTTGCGCATCATGTCGGTATCCATGAGCGTGCCGAACTCATGGATGAAATACTGAACCGGCGCGGCGATCAGAAAGAGCACACAGACGACGGGTCGCAACAGTCGGCGCGGCACCCAGATCAGCAGCAGCGACTGCGCGAACAGCGCCAGCACGAACAGGGATGCTAGGAACAATGCGCTCGAAAGCGAGTGCTGCCACATGGCCGCACTCACCTGCTGCCAGAAGCGCACGCTGTACAAGGCCGTCCACAGGAGTGGCGCACCGACGATCAGAATGAGATCCGACCGTAGAATCGGGCGGCGATGGAGCCAG
The DNA here is from genome assembly GCA_040513115.1 of Steroidobacteraceae bacterium. Lineage (GTDB taxonomy): Bacteria > Pseudomonadota > Gammaproteobacteria > Steroidobacterales > Steroidobacteraceae > DATELY01. Next base: position 1,946 of record JBEVDW010000356.1, read on the forward strand.
CCGAGCAGCCCCGTGCGACCCCGCACGACAAGGGAGATGGCCGTGCTCATCGCGGCGGAGCCACCCGGACTGGCAAAACGTTGGGATACACAGTGCGCATGCGTCTGGGTTAGACGCGCCCGACGCCCCGAAACAATCGCATTGGATCTCTATTTGGTGTGTGGCGGGCCCGGGGCGCCCTCGATGCGGGCTGCAGCACGCCCGCTCCTTGAGCTAAGGTTGCTCACCCGCCCAGGAGAATCCGTGAACATCGCAGTCCCTCGCCCTTCGACACCGCACGTGGTAGGCATCGGCGGCACCACCAACGCCAGCTCGGGCACTCAGCGGATCCTCGAGGTCGCTCTCGCCGAAGCCAGGCGGGCGGGCGCAACGACAGAGCTCTTTTGCGGACCGGATCTCGCGCGTCTGCCGTTGTATGCACCCGAAGAGCAACAACGCACATCCGAACAGCAGGCCTTCCTGGACAGTGTGCGGCGTGCGGATGGATTGCTCCTCGCCACGCCGGCGTATCACGCCGGCATGTCGGGATTGGTGAAGAACGCGGTCGATCTGCTCGAGGACCTGCGCAGTGATTCTCGTCCCTACCTGGACGGACGTGCCGTGGGATGCATCGTCACCGGCTTCGGCTGGCAAGGCTGCGGCACGACGCTGACCTCGGTGCGCACGATCGTGCACGCGCTGCGCGGGTGGCCAACCCCACTGGGCGTCACGGTGAACACCGCTGAAAAACTATTCGATGAACAGGGCAAGCTGATCGACGCCAAAGTGCAAGGACAGCTCGCGTTGCTGGCACAACAAGTCATCGATTTCGCGCGCCACTTTTCAGTTCGCATTTGAGCGCTGCCGCCATGGCCAAACTGCCCACCTACTTCATTTCCCATGGCGGCGGACCGTGGCCATACATGGACGACCTCCGTCACATGCTGCGACACCTCGAAGCATCTCTGGTGGACATACCGCGTCAGCTGGGGGCGCCCCCCGCTGCAGTGTTGAGCATTTCGGGTCACTGGGAAGCACCTCAGTTCGCCGTCATGGCACATCCATCGCCGCCGATGGTGTACGACTACTACGGCTTCCCAGAGCACACCTATCGAGTGCGCTATCCGGCACCTGGTGCACCGGCGGTCGCAAATCGAGTGCAGGAGTTGTTACAAGGCGCGGGCTTGCCGGCGACGCTCGATGCGCAGCAAGGCTTTGACCATGGGACGTTCACGCCTTTGGTCATCATGTACCCGGAAGCCAATGTGCCCGTCTTGCAGCTGTCCCTGAAGAGCGGCTACGACCCTGCTGCCCACCTCGCTGCGGGGCGTGCATTGTCACCGTTGCGTGAGGAAGGCGTGCTCATCCTCGGCAGCGGGTTGAGCTATCACAACCTGCGGGTGATGGGCCCGAGCGCCCATGACGCGTCTAAGGCTTTCGATGATTGGTTACACGATGCACTTATGCATCAGTCAGGCCCCGAACGCAGCGAACGTTTGTTGCACTGGACTGAGGCGCCCGCAGCGCGCGCGGCGCACCCGCGCGAGGATCATCTCGTACCGCTCATGGTCGCGGTGGGTGCAGCCGAGCTGGAATCAGCCACTTGCATCTATCACGAAGAAAAGCTATTCGGCGGCGTCGTGGCCTCCAGCTTCCGTTTTGGTGCAGCTGCGGGCTGATCTCTTTGCTGCAGTGTCATTTCCCCTGAGTCCGACCTGAGGTGTGTGCCTCACATTCAATTGCCCAGTTAAGCGCTGCACGCGTCTCAAGCCGCCCGTTGCGGTGCCGATACACAAGAGGCACCCAGCTCAAGAAGCGGTTTCAGGCAAGCATCATGATTCAGATCGTCGGCTCTATCGTCGTGCTGGCGTGCACGCTCGTTGGTTTCATGTGGAGCGGTGGACACCCTCTCGCGCTGTGGCACCCCAGCGAGATCCTGATCATCATCGGTGGCGCGTTCGGCGCCTTTCTCATCAGCAGTCCGGTCAAGGTCGTGAAAACGGCATTCCAGGACGCGCTGTCGCTGCCCAAGGGCCCGCGCTACAAGCGCGATGACTACATCGCGTTGCTCACGCTGATGTACGAGATCCTCAACAAGATGCGCAAGGAAGGCGTGATGGGGATCGAGAAAGAAATCGACGATCCCAGTAAGAGCGAGCTGTTCAACAAGTACCCGACCATCGCCGCCGACCATTACATGATGGAGTTCATCACGGACTGCCTGCGCTTGATCGCCGGCGGCAACATGGATCCGCACGAGTTGGAAAGCCTGCTCGAATACGAGCTCGAAACGCATCACAAGGAAGCCCACGAACCCTCGCATGCCGTGCAGAAGGTCGCCGATGCGCTTCCTGGGTTCGGCATCGTGGCTGCAGTCCTCGGCATCGTGAATACGATGGGCAGCATCGAGGGTGCCGATACCGGCATGATCGGTCACAAGGTGGGTGCCGCGCTGGTCGGCACATTCCTCGGCATTCTCGTGGCGTACGGTTTCGTGGGTCCGATCGCCTCGGCGATGGAGCACCGCGCGCACGAAGAAGGCAAGGCATTCGAAGTCGTGAAGATGGCACTGGTCGCGAGCGTGCGCGGTTACGCGCCGCAGGTAGCCGTCGAGTTCGCGCGCAAGCTGTTGTTCAGTGAAGTGCGCCCTACGTTCGCCGACCTCGAAGCACTGCTTCGCGGCAAGAAGAGCTAGGCGCTAGCGCGTATGGCAGCAGTGCAATCGAGCTCCGACGAAAAACGCCCCATCATCGTCGTCAAGCGACGTAAGACGGGTGGCGGTGGCCATCATGGCGGCGCGTGGAAAGTGGCGTACGCGGACTTCGTCACGGCCATGATGGCGTTCTTCATGGTGATGTGGCTCGTCGCCTCCGTGTCGAACCAGCAGCGAGCGGCAATCTACGAATACTTCCGCAATCCCAGCATGGAACCCGGCAAGAGCACGAAGCCGGCGCCCGGTCAGATGGGACCCGGTGGCGCGAGCACGAGCCCGATCAACATGCAGGGCGGGCTCGATGCACCGAAGACGATTCAAGCGAAGATGTCGGAGAGCACGGCGCCCATTCCGTTGCCGATGGCGACACCGACAGCTGGCGACAGCGAGCGGGAGCAGAAGGACCGCAAGCAACTCGACGCGCTGATGCAGGATCTCAAGGAAGCGATCAACAAGAGCCAGGCGCTCGAGCCCTTCAAGGATCAGCTGCTGCTCGACATCATGCCGGAAGGCTTGCGCATTCAGATCGTCGATGCGAAGAACCGCCCGATGTTCGATGTGGGCAGCGCTCGCTTGAAGAATTACACCGTCGAGATTTTGCGGGAGCTGGCGCCGTATCTGAGCTCGGTCCAGAACCGCATGATGCTCGTCGGCCACACGGACGTCACACCGTACTCAAACACGGCGGGCTACACGAACTGGGAGTTGTCTGCCGATCGCGCCAACTCGGCGCGGCGCGCGTTGGCACAGGGCGGCATTCCCGAAGAGAAGATCGCTCGCGTCGTGGGCATGGGTTCCGTGGCGCTGTTCGACAAGAACGATCCGAAGAACCCGATCAATCGCCGCATCAGCATCATCGTGATGACGAAAGAGGCCGACGATCGCAATTCGAAGATGGACCTGCCCGCGAGCTTGGTATCGACGCCGACAGCCGCGCCTGACCCGGTCGAGATGTCGATGGCAGCATCGCCGCACGCCGTTCCGGGGCTCGACGCTCCCGTACCTTGAGGTCGCGCTGGTCAGCGTGCGAGATGCACGATACCCATGATGACCAGTACGGGCACAGCGATCATCACTGCGATCACCAACACCAGTAGAGCAGCGAACCCAACCAGGAACCACCGGCTCTCGCGTCGGCTGGATGTCGGGCTGGCGTCGTATCGCTCCAGCAACGCGAGGTTGCGCATGTTGGCTTTGAACGCCGCGTCGAACAGGTCGCCCGCAAACGGTACCGCACCGATCAGCGTCTCGAGCAGTACGTTCAACGTCATCCGCAACAGCACGCTGCGAGGGGCGCCGAGGATACGTGCCTCGTTGAGAATGTAGGCCGAGAGTAAAGCGCCCACCGCATCCCCAATCCCCGGTACGAGCCCGATCAGCGCATCGATCCCCACTCGATAGCCACCGGGGAGCGGGATGGAATTGTCCAGCAGCCAGGCGATGCCCCGGATCCGTTCGAGCCGCGCTCGACGGCTGTCGTCGGAGAACGCGGACGTTGCGGCAACTGTCTTCATGGAAACAGAAACGCCACCGAGCTGCCGTGGAGTTCCTGTTCATCCTCGACTAGGAGTGCCGCAGCGTTGGTGCCAGAATGACGCCCCTGCGGCCTACGGAGCATGTATGGAAAGCTGTCCATTCGACTTCAACTTCGACCCCGTCACCTTCAAGCCTGGCGATCAGGTCAGCTACCGGATCCCGGAGCGCTTTGGCGACATGCCGTTCGTGGGGACGATCCTGGCCGTGTTCGAAGATTACGTAGAGATCTCACCGAACGACCCATCGGATCCGGATCGCCGCATGAAGGGCACGCGGGCCAGCCGGCCGGTCGTGAGCGCCAAAGAAGCGCTGGAATGACGTGCGCGCCTGAATCGGTTCAGTCCGTGTCTATTCGGTCCGTGTCGAGACACAAGGTCGCCAGATAAACGAAGGCGCGGGCGACGACGCGCGCCGAATCGCGGCTGGCCAGGCGCAGCTCGATGCCATAAGACAACAGCGCTGCGTCATCCTTCGGAAAGCCCTTCTCGTTTAACTCCGGCGTGGCCGGAAAACCCCTGCGAAAGGAAGTGCCTTCGGGACGACCGACGAGATCGATCCACGTCGTGCCGTACCGTCCACTCTCACCACGAGGACCGAAACGCAGTCTTTCCACCGCGGAACGATCCATCACGTTCAGCGCGAGCCTCACTTTGCGTGCCGACCCAAAGCGACTGCCGCGCGGTATGAGCTCAACGACGCACACCGACGGTAGCGCGACCGAATATCCATCGGTCGCATAGAAGGGATCGGATGTCAGCTGCGTATTGATCAACGCCACCGTCGCCGCGGCATCCCCTTCCGCCTGCACGGTGCCAGCAGCCAGCAAGCCGCACAACACAATCGAGAGTGCACGCATCGCCGGTCCTCCTGTTGGCGTGCCGGCCATGTTAGCGCGTCCGATCGCCTTGGGCGCGAACCAGGAATGCAGTGCGACTCAAGCGGCGATCACGAAGATCGTGACCGTGCACCCGATACCGACGGCCCAGCACAACGATCGAACCGTTGCCCAGTCCGCCACATAACAGATGATGAAAGCAACGCGCGCGGCGACGAAGCCGAGCGCCAACTGATCGATGGTGGGCTGAGGTGCCTGCAATACGTAGGCAATGATCACCGCCGCGGCGAACAGCGGAAACGATTCGAACGAATTCATCTGCGCGGCATTGGCGCGGTGGCGAAAACCTTCCTGGCTCTGCAGCCAGGCACGCGGGTTGCGATTGTCGAATCCCGGCTTCGACTTCGCGATCATCGTTGCCGCGAACGGCAACAAGCCAGCGGCGAGCACGCACCAGAATGCAGTCGTCATGGAATCTCCCTAGCGATTGCCGGCGCTGCAGGCGCCGATCGGTTGTGATTGCGCGTCAATGTGCCAGCAGGACGCACGGCAATGCAAGGCAGCGAACAGCGAGGTCCTGCGGTGGCGCGGCAAATTTTCTGGCGTTTATTGGTAACTCATGCGCAGCGTGGAACACGGTTGCGGCACAGTAGTTTCCAACCCAGATGGGTGCAGACAACCAAGGTGTGGATTTCGTGGAACGTCGTAGCGGTGTCGATCGCCGCAGAAGAAGCTTGAGTGCGTATGTCTACGGCGGGCTGGTCCCGCGCCGACTCAGTGGGCGCCGCGAGGAAGATCGCGTGTATCCGATGGTCGACTGGCATTCGCCGCGCGTGCTGGCGCTGGTACTGGCAATCCTCGGGCTATGTGCGATGGACGGCGTGCTCACCGTGGTTCTCATGCAGCATGGCGCGATCGAGGCCAATCCCTTCATGGCGTTGTTCGTACCGCACAATCTGACATGGTTCGCGGCGGTGAAGCTAGGTCTGACAGCCATTGGGCTGATCGTGCTGGTTGCGTGCAGCACGATGCGCCTGATGCGAGTGATTCCGGGCGAGGCAGTGCTGTATGCAATTCTGATCGCGTATGGCGTACTCGTGAGTTATGAGCTGCAACTGTTGCCGAAGCTACAGGATGAGCACGCAGTCGAACCCAGAGCCGGGCTCTCACACGGCACCGCTCATCACGTGATGTCTCGCCAATAACCGCGGAATCGGTACTACGGGTTACTCGTCAGCAGTACCCGGTCGTCATCGCGAATCGTCACGATGGCAAGCCCGATATCAGGTGCTGCCGACGCCGCGGAATCGACCAGCTCCACGACGAACATCTCATCGCTTTCGCTGAGATCGTCGTTGTTGATCGGCACGTAAATGGCACCCATACGCTGACCGTCTTGGAGCAGCAGCGTGCCCGTGCTGACTTCCTTGTAGTCCTCGCCCGGCTTGGCGCTCCGTTTCTCCGTGCGCCAATGAACCGGAATGCGGCCCGCGGTCGATGCGCCCAGGCGCTTCACCTGAATGACGGCCGCGACGGACTTCTCGCTCACCGAAACCCGAGACGTCGTAAAGCCGACGTCGCTTGCCCGGGCTTTGCCCACAGTGGCGGGAGTCTTCGCGGCAGCAGCAGCGGCCGTTGTCTTGAGCGCCTTACCCTTGCTGACACGCGCCGTTTGATTGTCTGTGGCAACCGCTTGCGGCACGACTGGCGCATCGGTCGCATCGACCGGTGCCGGCGTAAACGATGCGGCAGCTGCGGGTGTGGACGGTGCGCTCGACGCGGTGTCACGGGAGTCTGACGGCGTGGCTGCCGCAGCAGGCGCCGTATCGACCGTCGTGGAGCCGCTTGCGGCCAATTTCAGATCGGAGCGCGTCACATACAGCCCTAGCGCCGCCAGTATCAAAGCAATGACGACCGGCAGCACGGCATTGCGTCGCGGCGGTTCGAACACCGGCGGCAACGGCGTGACCTTTAGCTCTTCGATGTCAGTGAACGGCTGGATGAGGATCTCTCGCTCGCGCAGTGCGAGTGGCGCTTCATCGGCCTGCGCGGGCGCTGCTGACACGTCGTTTGCAGCAGTAGCGCTTTCACCTGCCCCATCCGCTTCAGAGAGTGGCGGCATCGTGAGAGCGGTTGCCGGCATTGCGACAGGGATGATGCCAACGATTTGCGCAGCTTCCGTAGCACTCCCGTCGACTGACGGGTCGCCCGGACGGGAAACGCGCGCCGGAGCGGCCTTGGTTTCTTCGTGGAACAGGGCATCCAGAAACGTCCGCATCGATGCGTGCCGATCGCGGCGGTCGAAGGCCAGCGCACGATCCAGCGCGCGCCACTCCCGATAGCTCATCGAATTGATACGCGCGGGCTGTAACCCAAGCTGATGAGCGACCGTGGCCGGTTTGCGATCGAACGGGTGCACGCCGGCCAGCAGTTCGTACGCCACACAGCCGAGGCTGTAGATGTCATCGCTGACTTCCGGCAATTCGCCCGCGAGACGCTGCGGGCTGGCGTACGCAGGCGTCGCCGCGCGATCCGTACGCAACTCATCCGCTGCGCCAATGAAATCCAGAATGCGCGCGCCGGCGCTCGTGAGAAAAATGTTGCCGGGCTTCAGATCGCCGTGAACGATGCCGCGCTCGTGCGCGAACTCCAGGGATTCCGCGCAGGACTTCACCAGTTCCAATGCGTTCGGATGCGGCGTGCGGTGGGTGCGTAGATACATGCTCAAGGACTGCCCTTCGAGCATCTCCATCGTCATGAACCACACGCCGCGGTCCACGTCGAGATCGAACACCTTCAGAACGCCTGGATGCGCCAGCAACTGCATCTGGGTGAACTCGCGCTTCAGCCGCTCGATGGCCCGCGCGTCTTCCCGCAATTCCTCACGCAGGAGCTTTACTGCAATCACACGTATGCTCGACGCGCCTGCTTCATGACGCAGGTCTTGAGCGCGATACACCATCGAAGTACCTCCGCTACCGATGACCTGCTGCAAGAGGTAGCGCTCGCGCAGCACCGTACCCGGCCCGCTCTCCAATTTCTGAGGAACGTGGACAGGCTCGGCAGGAGCAACTGCCGCTGCGGGAGCCCGATCGCGGCTCAGCGTGTCCGTGACGATGGGTTCCTTGTGAGGGATCTGGGGCTCCGGAGGCGCTTTGGCTTCCAAGTCCGCTGTGGGCTCATCGGTCTGGAGTTCTGATGTAAGTTCATCGTCATCCTGGCGCAGCCCCACCACATCACCATGGGTCATGAATTGGTCGGATACAGGGTGATGCAGTTGCGCGCTCATTTAAACCTTTCAGGGGCAAGCCCAACTTAGGGGAAAGCTCAAGGCAGGCGCAGGTAAATCACCTGCAGCACAGAGATGCCTGCGCGCCACCCGAAGTTCCGTGTGTGAGCTGTTTTGGGGGGCAACGTGCGCGAAGTGTCGCTAATTGGACAAAGGTCCACCTGTCGAAACAAAACACCCGATGCCGCGTTTGTACGGCATGTTCAGCGGCACGCAGGGTGCCATGCTCAAGCGTGCAGTAGCGTTCGATTATTGGAAGTCCACTATGAATGAGACCAATGGGGAGACTGACCGCGGTAAAGAAACCGCCGGGTCAGAAAACCCCAATGAGCCGGTGCGGAGCGCACCCGCTCTGTCCATTCTGATCGTGGAAGATGAAGCCATCGTCGCCCAGGATCTTTACGAGTTCCTGCACGAGCTGCAGTACGAAGTGGTCGGCATCGCCTCGCGCGGACAGGAAGCGCTCCGCATGGCTCGGGAGCTGCGTCCGAATCTGATCGTCATGGACGTGCGCCTGAACGGCGAAATGGATGGCATCCAGACCGCCGCCGCCATCCTCGAGCATCTGGACATCCCGATCATCTTTCTGACGGGCCAAACCGACTCGGAAACACTCAACCGCGCGGTGA
>JBEVDW010000357.1:0-4495 GCA_040513115.1 Steroidobacteraceae bacterium
GGGGCCTAAGGATGCACCGGCGCCCGCGTAAGTGCGGCCGCAGACCGAGGCGGTCGTCGTGCCCGTCGCGTATAAACCGTCGATCACGCGACCGTCCTTTGTGAGTACACGTGCGTGCTCGTCGCAAACAACACCGCCCCAGGTGCTCACATCGCCGGGAACGATGGCGACCGCATAGAACGGTGGTTTCTCGATAGCTCCAACGTTGGGATTGGGCCTCACCGTCGGGTCGCCGTGACAGTTGTCGAATGCCTTGGCTCCGCGCCCGAAGTCTTCGTCTATACCGCTGCGACAGAACTGGTTGAAGCGCGCGACCGTGCGTTGCAGACCGTTCGCATCAATTCCGCACTGGTTGGCCAACGCTTGCAAGCTGGTTGCACGCTTCATGTAGCCAGTGTCGAACCAACTTTGAGGCGTGGTGCCGAGGACGTTCCCCCACAAATATCGCGACCGATGCCGGCTCTCAATGATTGCCCACGCTGGAATACCTTTGCCCGTTTCATCGTGGCGACGGTATAAGCCCTGGCATACCTCCATATAGGAGGCAGCCTCGTTCGCGAAGCGCTCGCCGTTTTGATCGACTAGTATCACGTGAGGAAGGCTGATGTCGAAGTGATGCCCGAATGGCAATGGGGTCCCGTCGCTCGCGAGTGCGCCTTGAGGGAAGCGACCGCCGGGCGCGAGCGAGGAAACGCCCCACAGCGCTTCGTCCATGCAGTCCGTCGCCGCTCCCAACTCCTGTGCCGCCTCGATCATCTCGCCAGTGTCGCCGGGAGCGGCGTTCGTGCACTGGGCGTACACAGGCTGGCGACCGTAGCGCTGGCGCATGGCGGGATTGCGAGCGAAGCCGCCCGCATTGAGGAGTACCCCGTAACGCGCTTCGATAGAGATGGTCCGACCTTCCCGACGCGCCTTTACACCCACTACGCGTCCCGATTCGGTCAGTAGCTCGACAGCAGGCGTTTCGAGCCAGATGGGAATTTTCTCGCGTAGTGCAATCTGAAGCAGTCGCCCCTGCCAGGCGGAACCTGCGCCGCGCATATCCTGACCACGTAACTTGTATGACAGCAGGCGTCCGGCGAACCGGACCGCGAACATGCGCGCGGTCCAAGTCCGCTTCATCAGAATGAGCTGACTCAATTCGCTCATGCGAAAGCGCAGTGGTGCCGTCTTGGAAATCGCAAAGCGCTGCTTCCACTCGCCGAGCTCGTTGAGGTCGAACGGTTCTGCCTGGATCGAGCGGCTGGTTTGTTCACCACCCGGAAGATCACTGTGATAATCGGGCCACCATTCCGGCCTGCAGAACTTCATCCCCTTGGTCTCTAGGTAAGCGACAGCGTCTGGCCCGCTTCTCAAAAAGGCCTCTCGCCTCGACGCCGAAGTCGCTGGACCTTCGTACCAGATGGCAGCATCGAGATACTCACGCGCGCGCTCGTAAGTATCCTTGATACCGGCTCGCGCCATCAGTGGATTATTTGGAATCCAAGCGACGCCCCCGGAGTAAGCACTCGTTCCGCCGAAGTGAGGCTCCTTCTCGATGATCAAGACGTTCAATCCCGCATCCTTGCCGACCAGGGCCGCGACCACCGAACCCGTGCCGCTACCTACAATCAGCCAATCAACCTGGTGATCAAAAGAAGAGCTGGTAGTTGGCTGAGTCGTCATGCAGGCCTCAATCATCGATGGTATGGCGTTCAGACGTCCTATGGTGTCCTCTGCGCGTGCTATTCGAAGGTCTTGCGCCGAGCCTGCTCCCGTTCTCCGGGGCTCAGGATCCGGGGACTCGAAACTGGCCTTGCGTGGTCTACAAAGAAGGGGCCTCGCTTCCAGCCTCCATCGATGCGGGCTCGCAAGACCGGGCCCATGATGCGAGCCATCACGGCGGCGGTGTCTAGTACTCCGCTGGACACCGCACCTCTCCCACTCTTCGTATGCAGAGACAAGCGCGTTGGTCCATATGCGGCAGTCACTGCGACAGGACCGCCCAGGCAGGTATGAACGATCCCGACATACGCGAACCGAGGACTGCGAGCAGTGTTTGCGATAGGCGTATCGCAGCACTTCGCATACCACCTCAGCGGTCCGTCAGCAGAAAGGGATATACACGCGAGCGAGTTGGAGTCCGGCGTGAAGCTCAGGTACTGCTGAACGGTCGCCAATATGTGCGTACCTCTACATTCATCCAGGGTCACATCGGCGCAATCCAACACATGCGCATACGTTTGACAGTCGCGGCAATAGCAGCGGATGTGCTGTACAGGTGCGGCGGCCGCCAGCGAGGCGCGAAACTGCCCACACCTGCAACTGAGTTGACGGTCGCTTAGTGGCATTCAAAAAGAGCCCTCGGGTCCACTTGATTCCACCATGGCTGTCGGATTGGCATTCGGCCTGCCGCCTTCATCAGAAACTACCCAGCGCGTCCAGATCATCGATCGCATGCGTCATGCGCTTGATGAACTCCAGCGACGTTTCGGCAGGCTGCATGTCCGGCGAGCCCGGTGCCGGCGTCAGCGTGGACGTCCACATTGCAAGTCCGCCGAGCAATTGCTGGCGATACAGCAGTACGGTCTGGTCGAAGCTCAGGGGTGTAGCGTCTTCAGCGGCAACGCACTCGACGTAGTGCTTGATGAGGTCCATTTCCCATGCACGCCGGTTCTCGATGGTCAGCGACGTCGACACAGCATATGCAAGATCACGAACGCCGCAGCCCTTGACGCAAATCTGCCAGTCGCTCAACCCCATGCGCCCATTCGCGGCGACGTACCAGTTCTTCAGATGGACGTCGCTATGGATGAGCGTGGTCGGCAGCTGTGTATGGCCGTCGAGGACTCGCCGCGTAGCGGACTCGACTTCGTCTGCCCGCCGGAAAAGCCGTGGCGGAATGACCGCTTCGCCAGCCTGGAAGCCGCGCATTCTCGCGTCCGACCAGATGAATGCCTCCTCGGTCAGATCACACCATTCCTTCAGCGACAAATAGGGCTGCAGTAGCTTCTGTCGCTCGGGCTTGCCATAAAAGCTTCCATGCAGCTTGGCTAGCAACTCCACCTGACTGCGCGCGCGTTCGAGCGATATCGGCGTCTTGTGGTCGCAGAACTGCACCTGCCCTCCCATGTCCTTCATGATGAGGATGGAGTTCAGCGTTTCCGTGTCGACGTTGGCGAAGAGGCCGATCGGTGCCTCGATGTCCAGGACCGGACGAATCTGGTTGTAGAAGATCGTTTCGCCCTCGGTGGAACGGTTCAGCCCCAACACAAGGCGTGATTCGAGACCTTGTGTGGCCTTGCAGAACACACTGGCCGGCAGACCGGCTCGATCGCCTGCCTCGTTGTACTTCAGGAAAATGCGGCGCCGGTTCGAGGTGCCCTCATCCGCCTTGTCCAAGGTGTGCGACACCACGCGCGCGCCAGGTGCTTTCGTGCAGAGCGCCTGCGTCAACCATTCATCGCTGATGAGCTCATAGGAGACCGGCAGGTCCTTGATATCTCTGGCCACCGGCTGCCGCTCCAACTCACGACGACGGATCTCCTTCACTTGCTCGAATCGCTGGGCAGTTGTCATGTGCATGATGGCCTCGAGACGTCAGAGATTTTTCGGGATGCACCACAAGCCGAACGTCGTGGCAGGCGCTCAGGACCCGATTAGACCACCGGCCACTACCCTAAGGCACTTCAATACCCCCTCGGCAACTCCTTGTGCAACTCATCGCACATGATCGCCAGGAACGCCGCCAACCCGATATACAGCACCCCATACGTAAACCGCGTCTCCGTCGACGCCGTGTAATACTCCTGCTCGTCATCCTTGATCCCACGCCACGCCTTCACCAGATGCGGCGCGCTCAACAACGCAATCAGAATCAACAACGGACTAGGCCGATAGAAAAACAGCGCAACCAGTATCGGCGCGCCGATCAACCACAAGCGCGGTGAGATGACGGCGGTGATTCGTCCACCATCGAACGGCGATAGCGGAATCAGATTGAACAAGTTGAGAAAGAACCCCGAGTACGCAATCGCCAAGAGCAAATCGCTGTCCTGCGCACGAGCGACGTAGTACGTGACGAGTGCAGCGAGCGTGCCGCCCAACGGCCCTGCCATGCCCACATACGCTTCAGTCTCCACGTTGTGCGGCATGCTCTTGAGTTGAATCCATGCGCCGACGAACGGAATGAACGTTGGCAATCCCACATCCAACCCGCGCTGTTTGGCAGCGACGTAGTGGCCCATCTCGTGCGCGAAGATGAGCCCTACGAAGCCCACTGCGTACCACCAACCGAACACCCAGCTGTAGGCGATCACGGAAAGAAGCATGGTGCCGCCCGTGAGCAGCACCTTGCCGAGCTTTCCCGCCTGCAGGAGCAGCAGCAGCGTCTTGATCATGGCGATGAAGCGCCCTTGCTCTTGAAGCGCTTGAACAGGCCACCCGCGACGGCAGCACTGCCCACGATGATCACTTTGGCGAACTTCGCGAAGAACGCCGCGAGCACGCCCAGCAA
>JBEVDW010000358.1:0-37926 GCA_040513115.1 Steroidobacteraceae bacterium
AACAGGACGGCATCAAGTACGTCCGCAATGCGACCGTTGGCGACAACGTCGAAGCGCAATTGCTGCTCAAGGACTTCGATGCCGTCGTGATCTGCACGGGCGCCACGCAGCCACGCGATCTCCCTGTTCAGGGACGCAAGCTTGAGGGTGTGCACTTCGCGATGGATTACCTGACGGCGAGCACGAGCGCGCTGTTGAATGGCGGTGCGGACAGCACACCCATTCATGCACGAGACAAAGACGTGATGGTGATTGGCGGTGGCGATACGGGAACCGACTGTGTCGCCACGGCAATGCGTCACGGCTGCAGGAGTCTCGTGCAGCTCGAGATCATGGCGTGCCCGCCGGAAGATCGCGCCGATGACAACCCCTGGCCGGAGTGGCCGAAGGTCTACCGGATGGACTATGGCCAGGAAGAAGCCGCAGCCAGGTTCGGCAACGATCCGCGCAAGTATCTCGTCACGGTCAAGGGCTTCAATGGCGACGATGCGGGTCGCGTGAAGGAAGTCGTCACTGTCGAAGTGAAGTGGGAGAAGAACCCACAGGGCCAGTTCGCACCGGTCGAAGTCCCCGGCACGGAGCGCGTTACGCCGGCACAGCTCGTGTTGCTTGCGATGGGCTTCCTGGGGCCCGAGCAGCCGGTGCTGAAGGATTTCGGCGTCGATACCGATCCGCGCTCCAATATCAAGGCGGAGTACGGCCAATTCGCGACCAACATCAAGGGTGTGTTTGCCGCAGGTGACTGCCGTCGCGGGCAGAGTTTGATCGTGTGGGCGATCAATGAAGGTCGCGGCGCGGCGCGCGAGTGCGATCGGTATTTGATGGGGACTACGGAGCTGCCTTGAGGCTGTTGAAGGGCCTATAAGCTCAGCACGAACGGAGCACGCGACTAATCTCGCATCCCCACGCCCTTGTGGATCAGCCACACACACAAGGCAAACAGCACCGCCGCTGCGCCGATCATGATGGCGTACGCCAACCGCACATCCACATCGGACACACCCAGGAAGCCGAACCGGAACGCGTTCACCATGTAGAGAATCGGGTTCGCGTGCGACAGGCCCTGTGCCCACTCCGGCAACAGCTTGATGGAGTAGAAGACGCCGCCGAGATACGTCAGCGGTGTGAGCACGAACGTCGGGATGAAGGACACCTGGTCGAAATTCTTGGCGAACACGGCATTCACCATGCCCGCCAACGAGAACACGGTCGAGCTCAACAACACCGCGCTGACGACCACCAACGGATGCTCCACGTGTACGTGTGTGAACAGCAGCGTGACGATGGTCACCACCAAGCCCACAGTGAGCCCGCGCAAGAGCCCGCCCATCATGTAGCCGGCGACGATCAACCAGTGCGACAGCGGCGCCACCAATAGCTCTTCGATGTGCTTGCCGAACTTCGCACCGAAGAACGAGGACACCACGTTGCCGTACGAGTTCGTGATCACGCTCATCATGATGAGGCCGGGCGCGATGTATTGGATGTACGTGTACCCGCCCATCTCGCCGATGCGCCGCCCGATCAAGCTGCCGAAGATGATGAAGTAGAGCGTGGCCGTGATCGCAGGGGGAACGATGGTCTGTCCCCAGATCCGCACGATGCGGGAGAACTCACGGATTACGATCGTGTTGAAGCCGATGAAATTGGTTTTGGCCAGCATGTGCTGCTTCAATGGCTCACGGCCATGGGCTGCTTGGTCGATGCCGCAGCCGGAGGTAACTGACCGCTTTCGACCAGCCGGATGAAGAGCTCTTCCAGGCGATTCGTCTTGGTGCGCATCGACAGCACATCGACGCGTGCCGCGCTCAGCTGTTCGAACAAGTGATTGAGGCTCTGTTCCTTTGAGACCTCCACTTCGATCGTGTGGTCGTCCGGCATGTGGAGCTTGTAGCCCTCGATGTGCGGGGTCACGGTCAGCGGCTCGCGCAAGTTCAGCACGAACGTCTCCGTCTGCAGCTTGCGTAGAACGCGGCTCATGCGATCGTTCTCGATGATGCGACCCTTGTCGATGATCGCGACGTTGCGGCAAAGACTTTCGGCTTCCTCGAGATAGTGCGTGGTCAGGATGATCGTGGTGCCGGCCGCGTTGATCCCGCGCACGAACTCCCACATCGAGCGCCGGACTTCGATATCAACGCCGGCCGTGGGCTCATCCAGAATCAGGAGCCGCGGCCGGTGCAGCAACGCTCGCGCGATCATCAAGCGGCGCTTCATGCCGCCGGAGAGCGTGCGCGAAACGGCGTTGCGCTTGTCCCAGAGCTGCAGCTGCACGAGATATTGCTCCATGCGCTCATGTGCCAGCCGCCGCGGAATGCCGTAGAAGCCCGCCTGATTGAGCAGAATCGTCGTGACCGTTTCGAACTGATTGAAATTGATCTCTTGCGGCACGAGACCAATGCACGACTTGGCCAGCGCGAGCTGACTGTCGATGTCATAGCCGAACACCTGGACTTTGCCGCTGGTCTTATTGACCAGCGATGTGACGATGCCGATCGCAGTCGTCTTGCCTGCGCCGTTGGGTCCCAGCAGCGCAAAGAAGTCGCCCTCTTCGACTGTGAGGTCGATGCCCTTCAACGCCTGCACGCCGTTCTTGTACGTCTTGACGAGCTGTTGTAGCGACAGTGCATTCATTCCGACGGCCCTGACCATCCCCGATCGCGGGGCGTGAAGCCTACTGGCTTGCACGCGGGCAGGGCAAGGCAACCACTCGGTGCAGCCGAGCGCGGGTGCGTTTCGACTTTTGCTGGGCTACAGCGGCGCGAGAGCTGTGGGCGGCGGTTGCTCGGGTGGCGGCACCGTTACCGAGGCAGTCTCCGACGTCCGTCGAAGAATCGACATCCGCAGACGGCGTGGCGCTTGCTGAACAACGTGCTCATCGCATAGCTCCGACGCAAGGAGCTGTGCGCCCAGCAGCCGGGCGGCTTGCAGACGGACGTGATCGGTGCCGGCAGATTTGATGAGATCAGACCAGAAGTATGGATTGCTGTGCCAACGCGGCTGTAACACCTGCACAGCTTGCATGGCTGCGCCGCCCAAGGTTGCGACATCCACTTGTCGAAAGAACTCCAGCGTCCCAGCGGACATTCCGAAAAACAGCCGCGCGCCTGCTGCATCGTTGCTTGCAACATGCCATGCCAGAAAGAGCGTGAGCTCGGTGAGATAGCGTCTCGCATTCTGTCGAGTTTCGAAACTGCCGGCTGCGCGCTCGTCGGTAGCGTTGAGCCGCGCGGTTTCATGCCAATAGATCTCGTTGCCGAACGGCAAGTAGTACAGCGTGTATGGCATTGCACATAGCTCATGCGTTGCTGTGGCGTCGAGCGCACGTAGCTGCGGAACGAAATGCAACGTGAGACCTGCTCCCGAAACACCATCGTCGTGCTCGGCCAGCAGGATTGAGATGAAATGACGATTCAATGCATGAAGCTGGCGCAATGAGTTGGCGCGCCGATCCGCGTTCCACATGTGAGGATTCCTTGTGTGAGCATCCGTGCCCGGGTGACTTGCCAGCTGCATTTAAACAGGGACTTTCACTCAGGGTCAATTTGAAACACACTCCCTGCGCGAACAACGGAATTGTTCGAGAGGCATTAAGTCACATGCGAATCACGGATGATCGCTATGAACGCGAGCACGCCCATCACCAGCTTGCGCTGCGGATGATCGGTCACGAAGCTCGAACGTGCACGATCCGCACGTTCACCGGGCTCACAGACGATCGCATTCGCAAACTATTCCGCACCTACGTAGGACCGCGCTCCACCGTGCGTCGTCGCCGTGGCAAATCGCCGCGACAGGTCGAGTTCTTCACGCGCAACTTGGCTGCGCTACTGGAATCCTCCTGCCTCGCGGGATTGCTGTATTCGCAGGGAGTAATACCGGCCGTCACGGGCGTCGCCTTGAAGCCGTCGCTCGAGCTCGGTACGCGCTTCTGCGATGCCTACGAAAACTACTTGCAGCTCGTCAGCAGCAGTCAGATGTCATTCGAGCACGCGTGGTGCCTGGTACAGCTGCTGGCCGCGCGCAAAGAGCTGACGCTCATGCAATGCGTCAGCTGTCGCGGACATCACATTGCCGATCCGATCATCCATTCGAAGTACAGCTGCCCGCTCTGCAAGATCCGGAATACGCCGCTGGAGCAGATTCCATCCGTCAAAGACCTGCTGGGCGATTGACGGGCTATCGCTTTGGGCCGAGCTGCTCTTCGAGCGTGCGCACGAGCGGCTTCATGAAGAACGAGTCACTTGGCATGAACGACGCTGTGTAGCCATGCTCTCGCAGAGTCGCACTCACGACGGGCCCGACGGAGGCGATGCGCGTCCGTTCGAACGCTGCGCGCAAAACATCTTGGGGGATCAAACCGAACAGGCGATCGAGCTGTGCCTTGCTGGTGAATGCAATTGCATCGATCTCGCCGCCGCGCATCCGGTCGATGACTTCGCGAACGGTATCGTCGGCGCTGCGGTCGGCGTAGATGTAGGGAGCGACGGGCAGCACTTCCGCTCCCCTACCCGTCAGAAAGTTGATGAGCTTCGAGTTGGGATCGGTCCCGTAGAGCTGTACTCCGAAACGTCGTCCAGCAAGATCCAAACGCCCCAGCGTGGCAACTACACCGTCGGTAGTGGGCACCTCGGCTTCGATGTCGGGTCGCAAGCCAAGCTCGCGCAGGGCACGCGCTGGCTTGGGGCCCCGGACGGTCTTGCGAACACTCGCGAGCTCACGCACGAACCCCTCTCGCAGCCCAGGTTCATGGCGATCGATGCAGGCAAGGATGCGGCGCAGCCCCTCGCCCGTCAGCAGAATCAACTCATCGCAAGCGCCCGCGTTGAAACTTCGTACCCAGCTCAGCACGGGTTGCGGATCCGGCGCATCCAAAATCGCAACGAGCGGACACCGCACCACAGACCCGCCGCGTCGCTCGATCATGCTGGCAAGGACATCCAATTCGCGATTTTCCGGAATGGCGACCGTGCGTCCTGCGAGACTCTGTTCATTCATGCCACGAAACTAGCCGCACCCCCATGAGGTGTTCAAGCGCATTCGCTGGCGTGGACTGCGCCCGCCGGGCGTCGTTATCATGACGGCCGCCGCGGCGGCACCCTTCCGCGCACCGCGCCGGACAAGGACGTATCGATCCGATTGCACCCCACGCGCCCGTAGCTCAGCTGGATAGAGTGTCGGCCTCCGAAGCCGAAGGTCGCCAGTTCGAATCTGGCCGGGCGCGCCAGCAATCGGTCAGATGAGAACTGGCGCAGCCAGTCGACAACATCGTCGGGAACGATTTTGGACACGATCGCAGCGTCAGCCGATCGTGGGCCCAAAGGGCCGAAGCGCAGGACGCGCTGAGCAATCTGGCCGGGCGCGCCAGCAATCGGCCGAATCTGCTCGGGAATCCGGTCATTCCGACGGCCGGCCGGCCCCGCTATACTCCGCGGCCCCAAGCTTTCTCTGTTCGTATCGGAGTCCTCGTGAGCGCTGGCAACCACAAGCATTTTCAAGATCGACGGTTCTTCGATACGTTCATGCTGGTACTCGGAATCCTGATCGCGATCGCCTTCGGACTGTGGTTCCTGGCGCATCAGGTCGCATCGGCCACGCAGGAGAAGCATGTGGCGGTGGAGCCGGTCATGAAAGCTGCGGTGGCCAGCCGCATCGAACCCGTCGGCAAAGTGGCGATTGCAGGCCGGGACAACTCGGCGCTAGAGCCCGCTGCCAAAGGTGGCGCGCCCGAAGCAGCCGCGGCTGCGGCTGAATTGGGGGGCGAAGAAGTCTTCAACACCGCCTGCATGGCGTGTCATGGCGCTGGCGTGGCAGGCGCGCCGAAGTACGGCGACAAGCCAGCGTGGGCACCCCGCATCGCGCAGGGGCTGGATACCTTGCACAAGCGTGCGATAGGGGGCTTTCAGGGCAAGGCTGGCTTCATGCCCCCGAAAGGCGGACGAGTCGATCTATCGGACAAGTCCATCATGAACGGCGTGGACTACATGGTGGCCGGTTCGAAATAGGTCCACCCCCAAACTTCGCAGAAAGGGGCGCTCGATGCGCCCCTTTCTATTTGCGATGCGCTCACCGCTTCAGGGCTACAGTTTCCGTGTCTCGAAACATCCTGTATGCGTTCGGCGCACCTTCCAATGGGAGTTGATGCGTGCGTCGTTTGCGGGAGTTTCTCAGCGTGTCGGGATCGCGGCGCGATCGAGCTGTCGCAGGTTGATTGCTTCGGCGATGTCGGTGGCACCGACGCGTTCTGCTGCGCGTAAATCGGCGACGGTGCGCGCGAGTTTCAGGATGCGCTGATGCGCACGTGCCGACAGCGCGAAGCATTCCACTGCGCGACCGAGGACTCGCTTGCCGTCAGCATCCAGCATGCAGTGATGGGTAACGCCTCGATGATCCAAGTGGGCGTTGCAAACACCTTGTCGCTCCAACTGCAGCTCGCGCGCAGTCGCCACTCGTGCGGCGACTTGCTCGCTGCATTCGCCCTGAGCTTCCGCTTCCTGAAACGCCTTCGGCTCCACGCGCCCGACTTCGACGTGCATGTCGAGCCGATCGAGCAACGGTCCCGAGATGCGTGAGCGATAGCGTTGAACCTGTTCTGCAGTACAACGGCAGCGTGCCGGTGTATCGCCGAGATAGCCGCAAGGGCAGGGGTTCATCGCTGCGATCAGCTGGAAGCGCGCGGGGAATTCCGTCTGCAGTGCCGCGCGTGAGATCGTCACGACGCCGCTCTCGATCGGTTCCCGCAACACCTCCAACACGCGGCGCTGAAACTCGGGCAGCTCGTCGAGGAATAGAACACCACGATGAGCCAGGGAGATCTCTCCCGGCCGCGGATAACTGCCGCCTCCGACCAGCGCAATCGCTGAGGCTGTGTGATGAGGTGAGCGGAAGGGCCGCGCACCCCAGTCATCCACTTTGAAGGGTCCGATGAGAGCGCGCACCGACGCAGCCTCGAGTGCTTCGGCATCCGTCATCGACGGCAAGATGCCCGGCAAGCGCTGCGCGAGCATGCTCTTGCCAGTGCCGGGAGGGCCAACGAACAGGAGACTGTGCTCACCCGCCGCTGCAATCTCGAGCGCACGCTTCGCGTGAGGTTGACCGCGCACATCACGTAAGTCCGAGTTGGCACGGGCGGAACGCAGGGGCGCCTGCCCCTGTATGAATTCGAGCGGTCGATTTCCTGCCGCATGCGCAGCCACGTCCAGCAAGTGCGTGGCAGCAGCAGCTTCGCAGCCGCTGATGAGCGCCGCCTCGTCCAGGTTGGCCACGGGAACGATCAACTTTCGCTTGGCAGTAGTTGCGGCGATGGCAGCGACCAGGATGCTCTTGGTCGCCCGCAGCTCGCCGCTGAGCGACAGTTCGCCATAGAGCTCGCAGTCGACGAGTGAATCACTGGGTAGTTGTCCTGCCGCGATCAAGATGCCGAGCGCGATAGGCAGATCGAAGCGGCCACCTTCCTTGGGCAGATCGGCGGGAGCAAGACTGACCGTGATTCGGCCAGCGGGCATCTCGAACCGGGAATTGACGATGGCGGCCCGAACGCGATCCCTGCTCTCCTTCACCACCGTTTCAGGCAGCCCGACGATGGTGAAGGTGGGTAGGCCCGCGCCTAGATCGACTTCGACACGAACTTCGATTGCATCCATGCCGCACTGAGCACGGCTCAGCACTGTTGCCATTGCCATTCCTTGGCTCCCTGTTGCGCGTGCTGTCCGTGACGCGCTTGACTGTGACTTAGTTCGGCGGCCCTTGCCGCGTTTGCAAATCCGATGCGCTGGTCGGCGCCGGCTCCAATGCCGCCAACCGGGCCTCGAGAAGCTCCAGCTTCTCGCGAGTGCGCCGCAGAACAGCAGCCTGCACGTCGAACTCCTGCCGCGTCACCAGATCCAGCCGCGCCAGGCCGGACTGCAACACAGCGCGAAAATTCTCTTCGAGATCACGCCGCAGGGTCGTGATCCCTTCCGGCACGGACGCCGCGAGGCGGCGCGCCAGGTCATCCAGCGATCTAGCGTCCATGGTCGTCCTCGTTCGGTGGAGCGGCACTGTAGTCAGGCGACAGCGGGGCTGACAAGCACGCGGGCTGCGTGCCTCGCCCTCGCGCGTCTCCAGATTGATACGAGAACCGGCCGTTTATTCACGGAGGGCGCGCCATTCGCGGGCATAAGCGCCAGCGCTGCTCGAACGCGGAGCGCAGAAAAGGCTCCCTGCACTCTGATAGTGCAACCGCCGCGTCGTTCACCAAGCCGAGCAGCGCATTACTGCGCCAAAACCGTGGCATAGAAGATGCATTTCGGTTCCGGCGTCGCTTGAGCAGATAACGATTCACTCGGCACGGCGCGACTCACATCCTCGGCAGGTGGCCTTCGGAGCTGAAAGCGAAATGAAGTTGATCTCCGCAATCATCAAGCCATTTAAGCTCGATGATGTTCGCCAGGCAGTGGCGGACATAGGCGTACAGGGAATCACAGTGACCGAAGTCCAGGGCTTCGGACGCCAACGCGGCCATACCGAGCTGTATCGCGGCGCTGAATACCGAGTCGACTTCCTGCCCAAAACCAAGATCGAACTGGCGGTGGACGACTCCATCGCCGAGCAAGTCGTGGAAGCTATCACCAACGTGGCGCGTACCGGAAAGATCGGCGACGGCAAAATTTTCGTAATTCACCTCGAACAAGCGGTTCGCATTCGCACGGGCGAAACGGGTGTCGAGGCGGTGTGAGTAATGACGGGCACCCGGGCCCGCAAATTCTTTAGAGGCAGCCTTAGCAGGAGAATGAAAGTGAAATGCAACCTGGCCACGAGCACTACGCTCAAATCCACGTGGGCAATAGTGCCAGCGCTGCTGGCATTACTCGCTCCGATGTTGGTGTTCGGACAAGACGCCGCGCCGCCCACGCCGGACAAGGGAGACATCTCATGGATGATGACCTCCACGTTGCTCGTCATCATGATGGCAGTACCTGGTCTGGCACTGTTCTACGGCGGCATGGTGCGTTCCAAGAACGTGTTGTCCGTGTCGATGCAGGTCTTCGTGACGTTCAGCTTGCTGGCGGTGCTCTGGTGCCTATACGGCTACAGCGTTGCCTTCACCTACGGTGACAACGCCTTCTTCGGCGGGCTGAGCAAGCTGTTTCTCAAGGGCGTGGACTCCACCACGCTGGCAGCCACCTTCAGCAAGGGCATTTACATTCCCGAGTTTGTCTACGTCGGCTTCCAGATGACGTTCGCTGCAATCACGCCGTGCTTGATCGTCGGTGCGTTTGCTGAGCGTATGAAGTTCTCCGCGGTGCTGTTGTTCATGGTGCTGTGGTTCACTTTCGCGTACCTGCCGATTGCACACATGGTGTGGTACTGGGATGGTCCGGATGCGTTCACGGCCGAGAACGAAGCGGTCGCCGTTTCTCACTCCGGCTTCCTGTTTGCCAAGGGCGCGCTGGACTTCGCCGGCGGCACAGTGGTGCACATCAACGCCGGTATCGCTGGCCTCGTGGGCTGCTTGCTGGTCGGCAAGCGCATCGGCTACGGGCAGGCGGCCATGCCGCCGCACAACCTGCCTCTCGTCATGGTCGGCGCCGCCCTCCTGTGGGTGGGTTGGTTCGGCTTCAACGTCGGTTCGAACCTCGAATCGAACGCGTTCGCCGGTCAGGTTTTCCTGAATACCTTCCTCGCCACGGCCGCTGCAGTGATCTCCTGGAGCTTCGGTGAGTGGATCTTCCGCAAAACTCCGACAATGCTGGGTGCTGCATCCGGCGCCGTCGCTGGCCTTGTGGCAATCACTCCAGCCTGCGGCTGGGTGGGCGTGATGGGCGCGCTGATCATCGGCCTCTTGGCCGGTATCGTGTGCCTCTTTGCCGTCACGAAGCTCAAGAGCTGGCTCGGCTACGATGACTCTCTGGACGTCTTCGGCGTCCACTGCGTCGGAGGAATCCTGGGCGCGATTCTCACCGGTGTATTCGTCAACCCGGCCTTGGGCGGCGCTGGCGTCATCAACTACGTGACCGGCGCGGTCGAGTTCGCCGGTACGGGCAAGCAGGTGGTGTCCCAGCTGTGGGGCGTGGCGACCACGATCGTGTGGTCCGGCGTCGTATCGTTCATCTCCTACAAGATCGTCGACGTGGTGGTTGGGCTGCGTCCCACGGAGGAGGCAGAGCGCGAAGGCCTCGACACCGCCGAGCACGGCGAACGCGGTTACCACATCTGACCACGGCTCACTTCGCTGATCTGAGAACGGGCGCTTCGGCGCCCGTTTTCTTTTCTCGCCCCGATACAAGCGTGATGCACTGCTCAGTCCCGCAAGGGCTTCAGGGCGTAACTGAGGGTTCGGACACACCTCGCCTGCTACACTCCAGGCGCTACCGATGCTTGCCCTCGGGCGCGGCAACCCGGTGCTCAAGTGCCTGGAAGCCTTCATGAAATTGATCACCGCCATCGTCAAGCCGTTCAAAGTCGAAGAAGTGCGAGAGGCGTTGGCTGATGCGGGTATCGTTGGCATGACCGTGACTGAAGTGCGCGGCTTTGGCCGCCAGCGGGGTCACACCGAGTTGTATCGCGGCGCCGAGTACGTGGTCGACTTTCTGCCGAAGTCGCGCCTCGACATCGCTGTTCAGGACACTCAGCTCGACCGGGCGCTGGAGGCCATTGCGACAGCTGCGCGCACCGGCAAGATTGGAGACGGCAAGATTTTCGTGACCGACCTGAGGCAGGCCGTGCGCATTCGCACGGGCGAGACCGACCTCGAGGCCATTTGAAGCTCGATGCGAGGATGCGAGGACAGAACCATGCTGCGTTCTTCAATTTCGGCTCTGACACTGATCATCGCGGTCGTGGCCTCAGCCCAAGCCGACGTCTACAAGTACGTGGATGCCCAGGGGCACGTCCAGTACACGGATAAACCCCAGACGCTGCCTGCTCAGCGCTTGAACGTCCGTTCGCAGAAGACGGACACCGTTGCTTTGCAGGAGCGGGAAGAGACCGAGCGCAAGCGGCAGGAGGAGGCCGAGAAGGCTCGTAAAGCGTCTTCGGGCCAGAACGGCGAGCAGCGCGAAGCGGCTCAGTTGTCGGCCAAGGACAAGGCTGAGCGCTGCAACAAGGCGCGCGAGCGGTACGACAACTACGTCAACTCCCAACGCCTGTATGAGCCGTTGCCGAACGGCGAACGCCGTTACCTGAGCGATGCGGAATTGGATGCGGCGCGCGCTTCCGCTAAGGTGTCGATGGACGAGTTGTGCAAGGGCCTGTGAGGCCGTCGCTCTCGTTCCTTCCAACATAGTTTTTTCTAATGTTGTGCTGTCGAAGGCGCAACATTGAAAGAGTATTTGGAGTTTTTCTTAACTTCACCCGAGCTTGCATGCTGCTGCCCATATGAGGACAGGCTTCATCGGCCTTGGAGCCATGGGCCATGGAATGGCGCTCAACCTCCACCGGCGGGGGCTGCTCGTCGCTGTCTGGAACCGTACTGCGCAACGCGCCGAAGCATTCGCCGCGGCCACCGGCTGTCGCGTCGCTGAGTCGCCGGCGGACCTCGCCAGTCGCTGCGACGTCATCGTTTCTTGTGTTTCCGCAGATGCTGATCTGGAGGCCGTGATCGAGGCTGCCCTGCCTGGCACTCGGCCCGGAACCCTGGTCATCGATTCCTCTACAGTGAACGCCACCACCGCACGGCGGCAGGCAGAACGCCTGCGCGCACATGAGGCTTATTTCCTCGATGCACCCGTCAGCGGCGGTGTCGAGGGCGCAAAGAACGGTACGCTCGCCATCATGGTGGGCGGCGACGCGGCGCAGTTTGCGCGCGCCGAGCCGGTCTTGAAGGCGATGGGCAAGACGGTCACGCACTTCGGTCCGGTCGGATCCGGCCAGGCTGCGAAGGCGACCAACCAGATCATGTGCGCCGGCATCATCCAGGCAGTGGCCGAAGCGATGGCCTTTGCGCAATCCGAGGGTCTGCCGCTGCAGGCGTTGGTCGACACACTGAGCCAGGGCGCCGGCTCGAGCTGGTATTTCGTGCACCGTGGGCCGAATATCGTCCACAACTCGTACCCTCCTGGCTTCCGTGTACAACTCCACGAGAAGGACCTGCGCATCTGCCGCGAAATGGCCGCCCGTCATGGCGTGCAATTGCCTCTCATCGAGATGACGTTGCTCCACTATCGCAAGCTCATCGAGCAGGGCCATGGCGACGAAGACATCTCCAGCTTGTTTCGTTTGAAACAAGCGATGTTCGAACGTGCGGCTGCCGAACGCGCGCGCGCACGCGAGTAGACTCGAACCCATGGCCACGGCCACGTCTTCTTCCACCTCCTCGACTGTCGGCAGTTCGGAAACGTTCTTCCTGCCCGATTTCTGTGGCGCGCGCAGCGTGCTTGCTGTGGTTCTGATCGTCGAGTTGGTCGCGATCACCTTGGCCGTGGGCCGCCAAGCGCTCCATCAGAACTTCTGGGTGGATTTGGCCAGCTGCTCGTTATTTCTGCTTTGGCTCGGCCTCGGCTGCGCCGCCGTGCTGTGCCGTGCGCGTCCATGGCTTGCGCGTATGACGATCGAGCGTGCCTGCGCTGTGATGCTGACACTGTTACTGCTCGTGGTCGCGGTCGTGTCGGAGCTCGTTTATCAAGTGGGTCGCTACTGGAGCGGTGGGCTAGGCGACATCAACCCTGTATTCCCGCAAGACCACACACCGTTCTTGTTGCGAAATCTCGCCGTCGGCCTGATCGTCAGCTCGCTCGCACTGCGCTACTTCTACGTCACGGCGCAATGGAAGCGCCATGTGGAGGCGGGCGCATTGGCACGCATTCGCGCATTGCAGGCGCGCATTCGCCCGCATTTCCTGTTCAACAGCATGAACACGATTGCCGCGTTGACGCGCTCCAATCCTGCACGCGCGGAAGCCGCGGTTGAGGATCTCGCCGATTTGTTTCGGGCCAGCCTCAGTGAAGCCAACGTGCACATTCCGCTGCGCGATGAGTTGGACATCGCGCGCACACACGAACGCATCGAGCGACTGCGACTCGGTGAACGCTTGAACGTGCAGTGGGACGTGCACGAGTTGCCGCTGCGGACGATGGTACCGAGCCTGATCATCCAGCCACTGCTGGAGAATGCGGTGTATCACGGAATCGAGGCGCTTCCCGGCGGCGGCACTGTCAGCATCACCGGCCGTCACGCGGGCCAACAGATCACAATCGAGATTCGCAATCCCATTCCGACGCAACTCGGCTATGGCGAGCGCGAAGGTAACCGCGTCGCATTGGAGAATATTCGCCAGCGACTCGAGCTGGCGTGGCCTGGGCGCGCGCGCGTTGAAGTCGAGCAGAGTGAACACGAGTTCGCTGTGCGGCTGTGCTTTCCATCCACAGATGCGCCGCCCGTCCAATCTGAAGACGCTTCTCTCACCCACTTCGATTCACCTGCACGGCTGTCTGCTACGCCATGAATAGTCCCGCGCGCATGAAGCTGCTGATCGTGGATGACGAATCTCCCGCACGCGAACGCTTGCGCAGGTTGTTGGCCGAGATCGAGGACTGCGAAGTCGTGGGGGAGGCCGGCAACGGTGAGGAAGCGCTCAATCATTGCGGCGAGCTGCAACCTGACATCGTGCTGCTCGATGTGCGGATGCCAGGGTTATCGGGTCTCGAAATCGCCCGACATCTCGATAGCCTCGAGGACCCGCCCGCTATCATCTTCACGACAGCTTACGATCAGTACGCCGTCGAGGCGTTCGAAACCGAAGCCGTTGGTTACTTGCTCAAACCCGTGCGCAAGGAAAAGCTCGCGCACGCGCTGCGGCACGCGGCACGCATCGCGCCCCATCGAATCGTGAAGCTGGCTCAGACGGCGAAACTTGCGCATCGGCGAGAACAGATTTGCGCGCGGCTGGGAGAGCAGCTGCGGCTCATTCCCGTCAACGATGTCTACTATTTCCTCGCCGATCAGAAATACACCACCGTGCGCCACAAGGGTGGCGAGGACTTGATCGACGAATCATTGAAAGCACTCAGCGAAGAGTTCGCTGCCGATTTCGTCCGCATTCATCGCAATGCACTCGTCGCCGAGAAATGCATCTCCGCAGTGGAACGCAACGACGATGGCCGCTACTCCGTGCGCGTGCGCGGTTGCGAGGAGACGCTTGAAGTGAGCCGCCGACATGCGGCGGAACTGCTGCGACGAGTACGCGGAGAGAGTTGACCGCTTACCGGAATTGCTTGAGCAAGCGTGCGGCAGTACTCGCAGCGAAGAAGCCACGCGTCCCGAGCCGCAGCAACCTGCGCGGACCCACGAACGCAACCAGCATCGCCGCCACACCGATGATCAGCGGTTTCGTGCCGATGCGTCGGATCGTATTCAGAACACGATCGACCCGGCCCAGACGTTGATGAATCGCACCGACGTCGTAGGCGAGCTCCGCACGTTGCGCGGCGGCGCGCAGTCGTAATGACTCCCGTCGATGCGCCAGCTGGTGCGCACAGTCACTCATTGCTGCTCCCGCAAGTGCGAGCGCAGCTCGTCACGATCGCGCGCCAGCTCCGTCAGGCTCGCATCGAGCAGCCGCGGCTTGGAGCGTAGACGCGAACGCATCACTCCGATCGCGATGGCCGTAAACAATGCGAACGCAGCTGTCACGCCGATCGATGCCAGCACGCGATGCGTATCCCAGAATGCGAACACCACCGTGAGCGCGGCGAGCAACAAACTCAGGAAGCCGCACGCAAGCGCAACGAAGGCGACCACGAGCAGCTTGGCCGCGCGCTGCACCTCTTCCTGCAGCTCGGTGGTGATGAGCTCGAGCCGCGTCTGAGCGATCGTCAGCACGGTGTGCAGCAGATTGCCCAGCGACTTGAACAACCCAGTCGCAGGGCCACTTGCTGCCGGTTCGACGTACGGATCGCGGTATTCCACGCTCATGACGAACGTTCCGCTTAACTTCAGCGCCGGCTCACGAGCAATCCGATGATGACGCCGACGCCGGCCGCAACGCCGAGCGCCTGCCAGGGATTTTCACGGACATAGTCTTCAGTGGCGCTTGTGGCTTCGCGGGCACGGCGCGCCGCATCGTCTTGGAGATCACCCATGCGCGCCTTTGCGGCACGCAGCGACTCCTCGGCACGAGCACGTACCTCTTGCAGCTTCTCGCCGGTTTGCGCAGACGTCGCGCGTAAGAGCGCTTCGGCGTCGCGTACCACGGCACGCAGATCTTCGAACAATGTCTCGCCGCTCTGATCACTCGCTTCTGCGCTCATGGCGTTTTCCTCATTCAGTATCGTGACGAACAGGGCAAGCCTACCGCGCGGCAGGCTTGCCGAACATCTGGGGCTATACGGTCCGGACCGGTGTTAGCATCCGCCGCATCCACTCAAGAGTAGTCGCAATGGATTCCAGCACGCGCGCAGATGGTTCGAACGATCGCTTCTACGCCCGGACCTTTGCACTGGTAACCGTCGTTGCGCTGGGACTTGCCTTCGTTCGCATCATCGAGCCCTTCGTGGTCCCGTTGATGTGGGCGGCTTTCCTGGCGTTCCTGTTCCATCCACTTCACGTTCGCATCACCAAACGCCTACACAACCGCGAACAGCTGTCGTCACTATTGCTGACACTGTTCGTGTTCGTCCTTTTCATCGGTCCGCTAACGGCGCTGAGCGCCGCCTTCGCAGCCCAGGCCGGCGATCTGTTGCAGTTCGTGCAATCGACCGTTGCTGATCAGACCAAGAACAACGTGTCGGGCTTGGACGCAGTTCCAGGCCTGGGGGCGGCCCTGAAATGGCTCGAAAGCACCTTCGGCATCAACATCGCTCAGGTGCGGGGTTGGTTCAGCGTCGGCGCGCAAGACATGCTGCAAACAATCGCGTCCCTAGGCGGCAAGGTGTTCCTGGGCGCCA
Organism: Steroidobacteraceae bacterium; assembly: GCA_040513115.1. Taxonomy (GTDB): domain Bacteria; phylum Pseudomonadota; class Gammaproteobacteria; order Steroidobacterales; family Steroidobacteraceae; genus DATELY01. The sequence continues at coordinate 15,864 of JBEVDW010000358.1, forward strand.
TTGGCACTGTCATCGGCTTTGCCCTGATGTTGTTCGTGTTGTTCTTCTTTCTGCGCGACGGCGAGAAGATGTGGAACACCCTGCGTGAGCTCATTCCGATGTCAGAGACGTCGAAGCAGCGCCTGTTCGACCATCTCGCCGCAGTCACGCGCGCTGTCGTGTACGGCTCCGGTTTGACGGCTTTGCTACAAGGCGCACTCGTAGGCATTGCCTTCGCGATCGTGGGTCTGCCATCGCCCGTCGTTTTTGCCGTGATCACGGCCCTCGCCGCCTTGTTGCCGTTTGCCGGTTCAGGAGTCGTGTGGCTACCGGCGACGATCGTGCTGGCGGCACAGCAACGTTGGGGCGCCGCGCTCTTCATGCTGTTGTGGGGCGCGGTGCTCGTGTCGCTCGTCGATAACTTCATTCGTCCATGGCTGGTTTCGGGTCGTGCGGAGGTCGGTACGCTCACGGTGTTCATCGGCGTGCTGGGCGGAATCTCCGCCTTCGGCACCATCGGCCTCATCATCGGCCCCGTGATCCTCGCGTTGATCATCGCACTGTTGCAGTTCACCCTCGAAGTGCGGCGCGGGCGCTCGGCGTCGGTTCACACGCCGTAGGTTTGCATATGGACACGTTGCGCATCGCGACGCGCCAGAGTCGCCTGGCATTGTGGCAAGCCGAGCATGTTGCTCAGGGATTGCGACTAAAGCATCCCGGTTTGCAGGTCGAGCTCGTTCCCATGACGACGCAAGGCGATCGCGTGCTCGATCGCACGTTGTCGCAGGTGGGCGGCAAAGGGCTCTTCATCAAAGAGTTGGAGGTAGCGATCGCCGCAGGTCGCGCTGACATCGCCGTTCACTCAATGAAAGACGTACCGAGCGAGTTACCGGCTGATATGACGTTGGCCGCGATGTTGCCGCGAGCTGATGCACGTGATGCGTTCGTATCAAACGCTCACTCGAATCTGACGGCCCTGCCGCATGCCGCGCGCGTAGGCACATCGAGCCTGCGTCGGCAGTCGCAGTTGAAAGCGCTGCGTCCGGATCTGCAGATACTGACGTTACGCGGCAATGTGGAGACACGACTGCGCAAGCTCGACGCAGGCGAATACGACGCGATCATTCTGGCCGGCGCGGGCCTGCAGCGACTCGGACTCCAGCGGCGCATCACGAGCTTCATCGAGCCGGAGCAATCGCTGCCCGCCGTGGGCCAAGCGATCATCGGCATCGAGTGCCGCAAGGACGACGAGCGCAGCATCCGCTACGCCCAGGCACTCGAAGATCGCGCGGCCCGCATCTGTTGCACGGCCGAGCGGGCGCTGGCTCAGCGCCTCGAAGGCAGCTGCCAATCGCCTATCGCTGCGTACGCGATACTCCAACGAGACATGGTGCAGTTGGAAGGCATGGTGGGTGCGATCGACGGCTCCCGAATGTTTCGCGATCGCATCCAAGGGCCGACCGAGCAGGCGGAAGCACTCGGGATCTCCCTGGCCGAACGCTTGCTGGCGGCCGGCGCCGATCGGCTGTTGGCCGAGTTGCGGGAATGAGCCTCATACCCTTCGTCATGCGGCCACTGAGCGGGCTGCGTGTCCTGGTGACGCGCCCACTCGAGCAGGCCCAGCAGCTCGCCGCGATGATCGAGGCGCAAGGTGGTGAGCCACGCGTATTGCCCAGCATCGCCATCGAGCCGGTCGCGCCGACGCAGTCTTACACCGAGCAGCGCTTCGACTGGGTCGTCTTCGTCAGCGCCAACGCAGTGCGCCACGGCACCCCGCTGTGTCGAGCAGAGATGGCGACCAAGGTAGCGGCGATCGGCCAGGCGACCGCGCGGGCATTGCAAGCGGCCGCCTGGCGCGTGGACCTGGTGCCACCGGCGCCGTACACCACCGAAACATTACTGAACTCACTCGAATTCACGGCATCTGCGAACGAACGTGTGCTGATCGTGCGTGGCATGGGCGGGCGCGATGTACTCGACCGTGCACTGAGCGAGCGCGGAGCCGCGGTGGAAAGCCTGACGGTGTATCGCCGCATACCCGCCAGCTACACAGCCGTGGAGCGTGAACAGCTGGAGCGCGAGTGGCTCGAGTCGGGCTTCGATATCGTCACCGCCACCAGCGCCGAGACCCTGACGCACTTGCATGAGCAACTCGGCACGTCAGGTCGCACGCTGTTGAGACAGGTTCCCCTGTTGGTGGTCAGCCCTCGCGTCGCAGAGAGTGCCCGAGCACTGGGTTTGACTGGGGAGTGCGTGCTCGCACCGAGCGCGGAGGATGTGAGCATCGTACGCACTCTGGGACACTGGTTCGCGCGCGCGCGTTAGGGGAAGCGGCGCGAGGTCGCGTGCTAGCATCCCGACGCATGGACGAATCCTCTACACACCCCGTCCGTACCGCGGGTCCAACGCGGGCGCGACGACCTCCAGGCCGCGTCATCACGGCGATCTCCGTGCTTGCATTGGCGAGCGCCGGTTACGCGTTGTTACGCCTGGATCAAACGCGCGATCGACTCGACAACCTGAAGGACGAAGTGCGCGTCCTCACCACATCGCGCGAGCTGCTGCGCTCGGAGCTGGATTCGGCCGTGCGCCGCGAGCAGCGGGCGCGGCGCGATCTCGAAAGCCAGCTGGCAACGATCAAGGACGTGGGCGGGCAGCTCGAGCAGCTGGGCTTGAGCGTCGAAGAGCTTCGCGGCCGCTCGCAAGGACCGGAGCGTGCGTGGTCGCGATCCGAAGCGGTGTTCCTGTTGGAACTTGCGCACCGGCGGTTGATCTTCGACCGTGACCTGGCGACCGCGATGATTGCATTGGAGTCCGCCGATGCTCGATTGGCTTCGCTGCGCGAACCCGCAGTGACGCCGATACGCGCTCAAATCGCGCGCGATCTGCAAGCGCTGCATGCCGTGCGACAGCCAGACCTCACCGGCATTTCAGCGCGCTTGGCCAGCCTCGATGAACGCGCCGCGACCCTGCCTGTTCGGGGGTTGGTCGTCATGCAACGCAAGGCGCCCAGCGAGCAGGCGGATGAAGAGCACGGCAGTTGGAACATCATCCGCACCACGCTCTCTCGTCTCGTGAAGGTCCGTCGCGTGGACGATCGCAGCGGTGCCCTCGTGTCGCTCGAGGAGCAGGATCTGCGTCGTCAGCATCTGCAGCTACTCCTGTTCTCTGCTCGACAAGCACTGCTGCGTCACGATGCACCGATGTATCGCAACAGTCTGGCGAGCGCGCGGCAATGGCTCGCAGATAACTTCAATATGAAGAAGGCTGCGAACGAAGCGGTGCTCGCTGAAATACAGGCGCTGGGAGCGATCGACATCGACCCGGCGCTGCCCGATATCTCGGCCTCGGTGCGCATGCTGCAACGAGTCCTGCCGACGCCGAGCACCACATGAAAGCCGGGCTCTATCTCGCGGCGGCGATGATCGCAGGCGCACTGGTCGCGAACGTGCTGCTGGCCGATCCGGGCTATGTGGGTGTGCGCTTCGGCGGCTACCTCATCGAGATGTCGTTCCCGACGGTGCTGTTGGTGCTCGTCGCAGCGTACTTCGCCGGACGGCTCCTCATGCGTGCCGTTCGCGCTCGCAGCCTGCTCGCCGCTGCCCGTCTGGAGCGCCGCCAGGAACGCGCCCGACGCAGCCTCTCGCGCACGGTGATCGAGCTGTCGCGCGGCGACTGGGCGCAAGCCGAGAGCACTGCACTCGAAGGCGCAGTGGACAGTCCTTCGCCCGTTGCGAACTACCTGTTGGCGGCGCGCGCAGCGGAGCTGCAGGGTGCGAGGCAACGCCGCGATGACCTCTTCGCGCGTGCGCTCGAGAGCAGCCCCGAAGATCGGGCAGCCGTGCTCATCATGCAGGCGGAAGCGCACCTGAAGCACAACGAGGTGAAGGCGGCGCGCGCCATGCTCGAACAGCTCGAAGCGAGCGGCGAGCAAAACCCCCGCGGCCTCGTTCTGCTCGCGCGCATCTACGATCAGCTCGGCGAATGGGCCTTGCTCAAGGAGCTCGAGCCGCGACTGCGCAGCGCCCGCGGCATGGCTCCGGCGATGGTCGACAAGATGCTGGCGCGAACCTATGTGGATCAGATCAAGCAGGTGTCGGCCGGCAATGACGTCGATGCCGTGCGCAAGATGTGGGAGCAGGTGCCTTCGGCCTACGCTTCGCGTCCCGAGCTCGTCGTGGTGTATGCGCGAGCGGTAATGAGCTGCGGCGATCACGTGTTGGCGGAAAAGGAGCTCATCGTTCTCTTGCAGCGCGAATGGGATGATGCCGCCGTCAATGCCTTCGGCGACTTGGAAAGCGACGATGCGCTGCGCACGCTCGAAGAGGCGGAGAGCTGGTTGCCGGCGCATCCGGAAGACCCGACCTTGTTGTTGGCGTGCGGACGCCTCTGTATCCGCGCCGAACTGTATGGCAAGGCCCGCAGTTACCTGGAGACCAGTCTGGTCATTCGACCGCGCTTGGAAACGTACCAGCTGCTGGCCTCGCTTCTCGAGCAGTTGGGCGAACGCGAGCGCGCGCACCAGGTGCTGACGGCCGCGCTCGTACACGCGCTCGGCCGACGCGCGCAGTTGCCCAAGATTCGCATGCGCCGCTGGCTGGATCGTCGGCAGACCGATCGACGGCGCAACTAAGCCGTCGCGCTGCGCAGGTTGTTAGCCGCACGACCTGATCTACGGTGACGGTAGCCCTCACATAGCGAACGACATGTCGCACTCCCGGATCACCTTGCTGCCCGCGCGGCACGTCTTCGATGCGAGCGGCGATGAAACCATTCTCGAGGCCGCGCTCCGGGTCGGTTTGAATCTGCCCCACAGCTGCAAGGGTGGCCATTGCGCAGCCTGTCGCGGGCGCATCGTGCAGGGTGAGGTGACCTATCCGAGAGGTCTGCCGCTCGGGCTCATGCCGCAGGAGCATGCGCAAGGCTCCGTGCTGCTGTGTCAGGCACACGCAGCGACCGCGCAGGCCACCATCGAGGTACACGAGATCCGCCCGCCGGCGGACGTGCAGGTGAAATCCCTGCCCTGTCGGATCGAACGCCTGGAGGAGCTCGCACCGGATGTCATGGCGGTGTTTCTGCGGCTGCCGGCCGTCGAAGAGTTCGCCTATCTGCCAGGACAGTACCTGGACATTTTGCTGGCGCAGCATCGGCGGCGCAGCTTCTCGATCGCGAATGCGCCGGGCACATCCAAGCTGGTGGAGCTCCATGTGCGTCGCGTCGTTGGCGGCGAGTTCACGGAGCAAGTCTTCGATGACTTGAAACCGGGCGCGCTGCTGCGCATGGAAGGTCCACTGGGACAGTTCTGGTTTCGTTCCGAGTCGCCCCGGCCCGCGTTGATGATCGGCGGTGGCACCGGGTATGCACCGCTGCGTGCCATGCTCGAAGCCCTCTTCTCCGCTGGCGATCGTCGTTCCCTGCACCTCTACTGGGGCGCGCGCGGCAGACAGGATCTGTACGAACACGAGCGCCTGATCGAACTCGCGCAGCGGCACGCGAATTTCAGCTACACGCCCGTGCTGTCCGAACCGCAACCGCAGGATCCATGGGCCGGGCGAACGGGGCTCGTACATGCCGCCGTGTTACAGGATCATTCGAGCTTGAGCGCATTCGACGTCTACGCTGCAGGTCCACCGGCATTGGTCGAAGCCATCCGACATGAGTTTCTGGAACGCGGCTTGCCTGCCGAGCAGTTGTTCTTCGACTCGTTCGACTTTGCGCCAGACGCGCTGGCCAAGATGAGCGACCGTCAGGAATCACCGTGAATCAGTCCGTGACCATCGCTCAGGCATTGATCGTCGGCTGCGGCTACGTGGGCCAACGGCTCGCGTCCCGACTCGCTCCCGCGCCTACAACCGCCGTCGTGTCGAGCGACACCAGTGCGCGCGAATTGGCTCGCACCGGCATCAATGCAGCCCCTCTCGACCTAGATACATTGCGGCGCGGGCACCCGTTACTCAGCCAGCTGGACGGCACCACGATTTTCTATCTCGCCCCACCGCCGCCCGAAGGCGAGAGCGATACACGGATCAATCGCTTCCTCGAGTACAGCAGCGGTCACCCGGTGGCGCTCATCTACATGAGCACCACCGGCGTCTATGGCCATACCGACGGTGCGTTCGTGGATGAGAGCACGCCCGTCAACCCGATCACGCCGCGTGCGCAACGTCGCGTCAGTGCGGAAGAGATCACCCGGGTGTGGTGCGTCGAGCGGCAGGTCCGTCGCGTAGTGTTGCGCGTTCCCGGCATCTACGGGCCACACCGCCTGCCGCTCGAACGCCTGCGCCTCGGTGAGCCCGTCGTGCAGGAAGCGGACGCGGGGTACTCCAATCACATCCATGTAGATGATCTGGTGGAAGCGTGCCTCATCGCGGCGACGAATCCAGAGGCGCGCGGCGTCTACAACGTCACGGACGGTAACCACCTCACGAGCACCGCTTTCACGCGGATCGTCGCGACGGCTGCTGGCCTGCCGATGCCGAGACAGATCTCGATGGACGAGGCCCAGCTCACGTTCAGCCCGATGCGGCTGTCGTTCCTGAGCGAGTCACGGCGGGTCAGCAACGAGCGGTTGCTGAAGCATCTGGGCATGAAGCTCAAGTACGCGGATATCGAAGCAGGCGTCAGAGCCAGCCTCGCAGCTGGTTGATTCCTGTTCCCTCCCTGCGAAGCGGGGGGACGACTGGAAGGAGTAGCACGACGACCGGAGGAAGTGGCGCGCCAGGGTCAGGGGGGCAAGTCCTCCTTCAACTCGGCTGGCTCTTCTTCGAGTTCAACCACTTGGTGATCGGCTGCCACTGCTCCCAGTCCGGCTTTGCCAGGTACTCCGGCAGCTCGAATACGCTCATGCCCCGCTGGAACGCCCGTAGATAGTTGGTGGATTGGCGCAGGGAGCTCAGATACGGAACCTTCAGCTTGCCCAGGTAGGTATCGAGCTCATCGAACATGAGCGTGTTCTCGCGCACGCGATTGGCAACCAGGCCCAGCCGCGCTTGTTCGCGCTGGACCTTGCCGAGCTCCAGCAGCTCCGTCATGAAATGAGCGCAGGCCTTCATGTCGATGGGTGAGGGCAGCACGGGCACAATGATGGTCTCCGCGCGGCGGACCAGTTCGTTCATCTCCGATCCGTGCGTGCGGGCGGGCGCGTCGATCACCAGTACTTCCGTATCGCGCGGCACGGAACGCAGGCCGTCCTCGACGGCATCGACCGGCGCGATGCGAGGCAAGTCTTCAGCACGCAGGGAGAGCCAGTCCAGGCTGCTGCGTTGAGGGTCGTAGTCCGCCAATGCCACTTTGTGGCCTTCAGTGGCGAAGTAGCCGGCGATATTGGTTGCGAGCGTGCTCTTGCCGCAGCCGCCTTTCGCGTTCATCACCATCACATGACGCATTCGTGCTCCCTTGCCCTGCCGCCGATTGATGTTGTTCTCAGGACGCCAGCTACGTTAAAAGCGTGCTTGCGAATTGTCCATGTGCCGCTGATACGACGAGCGTACGCTGCGACCGATGCTGCTCAAGTTCACCAAGATGCACGGGCTCGGAAACGACTTCATCGTCTTCGATGCACCGGGCCCCGAAGTCGTTCTGGACGCCGCCACGTTCCAGCGGCTGGGAGACCGCCGGACGGGTATCGGCTTCGACCAGGCGCTGATGCTGATGCCGCCGCGCGTGCCCGGCACGGACGTGTACTACCGCATCTTTAATTCGGATGGCTCCGAGGTCGAGCAATGCGGCAACGGTGCACGCTGTATCGCCGCCCTCGTTGCCGCGCGCCTGCAGCGACGCGAGCTGCACATGGACAGTCCCGGTGGGCGTGTCGAGGCGCGTTTGCGTGACGATGCACTGGTGGCGGTGAACATGGGCCCGCCGAATTTCGCACCGAGCGCATTGCCGTTCACTGCCGAGCACGAAACTGCTCGCGACTCGTTGAACACATCACTGGGCACGGTCGAGATCGGCGCGGTGTCGATGGGTAACCCGCACGCAGTGCTGCGTGTCGATGCTGTCGCGAATGCGCCGGTAGACACCATGGGACCCGCAGTACAGAATCACTCGCGCTTTCCGCAGCGCGCGAACGTGGGCTTCATGGAAGTTCGCGATCGCACGCACATTCGCTTACGCGTATACGAGCGCGGCGCGGGTGAGACGCTTGCGTGCGGCACAGGCGCATGCGCGGCGGTGGTGATCGGTCGTCGATGGGAATTGCTCGACGCGAAAGTCGAAGTCGAAGCGCCCGGCGGCCGCATGATGGTTGAATGGCATGGGGACAACACACCCGTCTGGTTGATCGGGCCCGCACAGACGAGCTTCGAAGGCCAGGTGGAGGTGTGAACACTGGCACTACTCGATGAGTCGCGTTGAGCGACCAGGGGACGCTGATGAGTAAATCGACGATTCGCGGTGTCGAGGCAGAACCGCTCGCTGAAAACGATGTAGCCGAGTATCTGCAGCAGCACCCGGACTTCTTCGAACGCCACGCCGCAGTGTTGGCGCGGTTGAAGCTCCCCCACAACCGCGGCGCCGCTGCGGTCTCGCTGGTCGAGCGTCAGGTCACAGTGCTTCGCGACAAGCACTCGACGCTCGAACAGCGCCTGCACGATCTCATCGAGGTCGGGCGCGCGAACGATGCGCTGACACAGAAGATCCACAGCCTCGCCTGCCAGCTCATCAGTGCCAAGACGCCAGCAGCGTTGGTGGATGCGCTGGAACGCTCCTTGCGCGAGGATTTCGGCGCGACTCAGTGGCTGCTGGTCACGGCCCGCGCGGACTTCGCGCCAGTCACCGACTCCTCGAGCCACGTCCGCGTGGTGCAGGTCGGTGCGCCGGAACTGCGCATGTTCGACACGCTGTTCGAGTCGGGCCGGCCTCGGTGCGGTCAGATCCGCGACGCGCAGCGCGACTATCTCTTCGGCACCGGTACCGACGAGATCGGGTCCGCAGCCCTGGTACCGCTCGGCGCCACCATCGGCGCCGGCCTGCTCGCGATCGGCAGCCCCGACACCGAGCGCTTCCATCCGGCGATGAGCACGGACTATCTCGCCCGCATTGGCGAGCTCGTAGCGGCCGCCTTGGCCGCGGTGTGATGGATCGGGCATGAACTCCGCTGAGGAAGCCTGGATTCCACGCTTCCTCCAGCACCTGGCGAGCGAGCGTCGAACATCGGCGCATACCGTCGCGAACTATCAGCGCGACTTAAGCGGGCTCGTGGCGTATTGCCGCAGCCAACAACTCTCCACGTGGGCGAGCATCGACACCCAACACGTACGGCTGTTCGCGGCGAGCGAACATCGGCGTGGACAGTCGGCACGCACGCTCCAGCGCCGGCTGTCGGCCATTCGCACGTTCTTCCACTTTCTGATGCGCGAAGGCGTGCGCGCTTCCAACCCGGCGATCGGCGTACAGGCACCGAAGGCGCCGAAGCGGCTGCCTCACACGGTGGACGCAGACCAGATGAGCAAGCTCTTGGATGCGAAGGTCGATGCATCGCTCGACATCCGCGACAAGGCCATCGTGGAGTTGCTGTACTCCTCCGGGCTGCGGCTCGCAGAGCTCATCGGACTGGATCTCGTTGATCTCGACCTGAGGGATCGCACGGTGCGAGTGTTGGGCAAGGGCCGCAAGGAACGCATCATCCCCGTTGGCCGCCAGGCATTGAGCGCCTTGCAAACCTGGCTACGCACGCGCGGTGAGTTCGCACCCACCGATCAAGCGGCGCTGTTCGTCAGCCGCACCGGGGAACGCTTGAGCCCCCGCTCGGTGCAAGCGCGCGTGACTCGCTGGGCACAGAGGCAAGGCGCCGGCGTGCACCTTCACCCGCATTTGTTTCGTCACTCGTTCGCGAGCCACATCCTCGAATCGAGTCAGGATCTGCGTGGTGTCCAGGAGCTGCTGGGCCATGCCAACCTCGGCACCACCCAGATTTACACTCACCTCGATTTTCAGCATCTGGCAAAGATCTACGATGCCGCGCATCCGCGCGCGAAGCGGCGAGGCTGAGCTCGAGACCCTCCGCCCGCATAGCCTCCACGAGCATCACCCGGGACATCAACGCGCGTCGCGCAAGCGTCTACCGTGCACTGATCGACGCGCGAGCCATTGCGCAAATGACTATCACCGTGACACTCACCGAGCACAGCGGCGACACTTGCCTCGTCGCCGTGCATGATGGATTGCCTCCCGGCGTCTCGCCGGCAGACAACGAGATCGGGTGGCGCATGTCGCTCGAGAAGCTGGCCGCGTTCGTCGAGTCGGGGGCGGTAGCCAGCGCGGAGCGTTGCAGGCTCTGCCTTGTCAGCATTCCAAGCACTCTGCGAACCACACAGTCCTGGCATCGCTCAGGTGCGCGGCTTATCGTTAGGCTCCTGCTGTCACTCCAGTCCGATCAATCGCTCAATGTCCTCTGAATCCACTGCCGCCCTGCACGGCACCACCATCGTTTCCGTACGCCGCAACGGCGTCGTCGCCGTGGGCGGCGACGGCCAAGTCACGCTCGGACAGACGGTGATGAAGGGCAATGCACGCAAAGTGCGCAAGCTGTACGACGGCAAAGTGATCGCCGGCTTTGCCGGCGGCACGGCCGACGCATTCACCTTGTTCGAGCGCTTCGAATCGAAGTTGCAGCAATTCGGCAATCTGACCCGCGCAGCGATCGAGCTCGCAAAGGATTGGCGCACTGACCGGAGCCTGCGCCGGCTGGAAGCACTGCTCTGCGTGGCTGATGCGAAAGCCTCCTACATCATCTCGGGCACAGGCGATGTCATCGAACCCGAAGATGACCTGATGGCCATCGGCTCGGGCGGTGCATTCGCGAAGGCCGCGGCGAAGGCCCTCCTGGACAATACAGAGCTCGATGCCCGCAGCATCGTCGAGAAGTCGTTGAACATCGCCAGCGACATCTGCATCTACACGAACCGGAACATCTCGATCGAGGAGCTGCGCTCGTGACGAGCGCGCTTGCCGGCCTGCGATACCTGGCCGCCCTTGATTCCTCAGCAAACACTCTGGCCAGCTAGTCAGCTGACCCGTCGACCGAACTTGAAGCCATGACTCCCCGCGAAATCGTCCAAGAGCTAGACAAGCACATCGTCGGCCAAGCCGCCGCCAAACGCGCCGTTGCCATCGCCTTGCGCAATCGCTGGCGACGCATGCAGGTCGCAGAGCAACTGCGCGCCGAGATCACGCCCAAGAATATTCTGATGATCGGCCCCACCGGTGTCGGTAAGACCGAGATCGCCCGCCGCCTGGCCAAGCTGGCGCGCGCACCGTTCATCAAAGTGGAAGCGACCAAGTTCACCGAAGTGGGCTACGTCGGGCGCGAAGTCGATGCGATCATCAAGGATCTGATGGATGTCGCGGTCAAGATGACGCGCGAGGAGGAGGTGGCGAAGGTTCATCACCGAGCACTCGATGCCGCCGAGGATCGCGTGCTCGATGCCCTGTTGCCCCGCCCACGCAGCATCGGCTTCGACGCCGAGCCCGAACAGCGCGATAGCGACACGCGTCAGAAGTTCAGGAAGATGTTGCGGGAAGGCGCACTCGACGAGCGCGAGATCGAGATCGAAGTGCGTTCCGTTCCCATGGGCGTGGAGATCATGGCGCCGCCGGGCATGGAAGAGCTCACCCAGCAATTGCAGGGCATGTTCGCGAACCTCGGCGGACAGCGCACTCGCGCGCGCAAGCTCAAAGTGCGTGAGGCGTTCAAGCTCCTCACCGATGAGGAAGCCGCCAAGATGATCAATGAGGAGGAGCTGAAGCTGCGCGCGCTCGTCAATGCCGAGCAGAACGGCATCGTATTCATCGACGAGATCGACAAGATCGCCCGCCGCCAGGAGACGATGGGAACGGACGTGTCGCGCGAAGGCGTGCAACGCGATCTGCTACCGCTCGTCGAAGGCAGCACGGTGACGACGAAATACGGAATCGTGAAGACGGATCACATCCTGTTCATCGCCTCAGGCGCGTTCCATATGTCGAAGCCGTCAGATCTCATCCCCGAGCTGCAAGGCCGCCTGCCGATTCGTGTAGAGCTCGATGCGTTGAGCGTGGAAGACTTCGTGCGCATCCTGACCGAGCCGGATGCATCGCTCTGCCGTCAATATCAGGCACTGCTGGAGACCGAGGGTGTGAAACTCGAGTTCACGACGGATGGCGTGCGGCGCATCGCCGAGGTGGCGCACTCGGTGAATGAACGCACCGAGAACATCGGCGCGCGCCGGCTGCACACCGTGCTCGAACGCCTGCTCGAGACGATCTCGTTCGAAGCATCCGATCGGAATGGCTCGCAGGCGATCATCGACGGGGCCTACGTGGATCGATATCTCGGCGAGCTCGTGAAGGACGAGGATCTGACGAGGTACATTCTCTAGCGGCTGGCTGGCTTGCTGCTGGGTTGGCCAGAGCTGCGTGGCTTCTGGCGAGCTGACCAGCAAGCCAGTTGGCCGAGCAGCCGCACCCCATGCCCCATCCCACCGCCATCAAACTGCGCACCCAATCGCGCGTGCTGGAGATCGCGTTCGACAATGGCGCTCGCTACGAGCTGCCGTTCGAATACCTGCGCGTGTTTTCGCCGTCGGCCGAAGTGCGTGGCCACGGGCCCGGTCAGGAGACGTTGCAGCTCGGCAAGCACGATGTCCGGATCAAGGCCGCACAGCCGGTCGGTAACTACGCGTTGCAGCTCGTCTTCGACGACGGCCACAACACCGGCCTCTACACCTGGAGCTACCTCGAAGAGCTGGGTCGTGAGCGCGAGCAGAAATGGGCGCAATACCTGGCGCGGCTGCAGGAGTTGGGCATTTCGTATCCGACGGCAGTGAAGAGGGGCTAGCTGGCCACGGGTCTGCTGGTCAATTGGCCAGAGCTGCGTGCAGCCGGTCGTTGCTGTCTGGCCGACCGACCAGTAGGCCAGCAAGCCAGGTCACCCGCGCAGCGCTCCCACCCCGCTACAATCCCGCCATGCCAGTCGCCCCCCCCTCAGCACCGCCCTCCGGCACCACCGACTTTGGTTACGAGCAAGTCCCGCTCGTCGAGAAGGCCGGGCGTGTCCGTTCGGTCTTCGAGTCCGTGGCGTCCAACTACGACGTCATGAACGACTTGATGTCGTTAGGGGCGCATCGCGTGTGGAAGCAGTTCACTCTGTCGCAGACCAGCCTGCGACCCGGCATGCGTGCGCTCGATGTGGCGGGCGGCACGGGTGACCTGGCAATGGGCATGGGTCGACAGGTCGGCGAGAACGGTCTCGTGATCCTGTCCGACATCAACGCTGCCATGCTGGCCCGCGGCCGCGATCACACGTTGGACCGAGGCTTTGCCCACAACATCCGCTGCGTGCAGGCCAACGCCGAACGCCTGCCCTTTCCCGACGCGAGTTTCGATTGCATCACCATCGGTTTCGGGCTGCGCAATGTGACGGACAAGGCGGCAGCACTCGCCTCCATGCGGCGCGTGTTGAAGCCGGGCGGTCAATTGATGGTGCTGGAGTTCTCTCATCCCGTCGCACCCGGACTGAAACCAATCTACGACGCTTACTCGTTCAGCGTGCTGCCATGGCTCGGCAAGCGTGTGGCCAAGGATGAAGCGAGCTATCGCTATCTCGCCGAATCCATCCGGCGCTTTCCGGATCAACCGACACTGACGCGCATGATGACCGAGGCCGGCCTCGAGGGCTGCCGCTACCACAACCTCAGCGGCGGCATCGTGGCCCTGCACCGCGGCTATCGCTATTGAAGGAGCGCCAAGCATGTCGCCGCTCACGCCATTCGAATCCATCCTCAATCGCAACATTGCCAATTCATCCGCAGCGCTGCTTGCGTGCCGCAAGCTCGAAGGCAAGAGCTTGTCGCTGGCGCTGAACGGCACGCCATTTCAGTTCACGATGAAGTCGCTCGGTGACCGGGTGGCCATCGCCGCAGCGCAGGACGGCTCGGCCAACGCGCGGCTGCGCGGCACGCCGCTGACGCTCGTGCGTTTGCTGCGGGATCGAACTGCTGTGACCTCGCAAAGCCTGCACATCGAGGGCGATGCCGAAGTGGCACAAGCCTTTGCGGACCTGCTGCGCGCCGCTCGACCGGATCTCGAGGAAGAGCTCTCGCGCCTGGTTGGCGATGTCGCTGCTCACCAGATCGGTGAGGCCGCGCGCGGCTTGCTGCGCTTCGGAGAGCGGGCTCGTGACACCTTCGCGCGCAACGTCGCGGAGTTTCTGCAAGAGGAAAGTCGCGACCTCGTGACGCGCACGGAGGCGGATGAATTCGTCGCCGCCGTCGACACCCTGCGTGATGACGTCGAGCGCACGACGGCTCGCATCGAGCGGCTCGAACGTGCTCGACTCGGTTAAGCCCCACTCGCCAGCCCGCCGCGGCTAGCGCACTGACCCAAGAACGACAACGCCTTCATGCGCCTGCGCGTCCTGCTGCGACTGCTTCAGATCCAACGTGTGCTCGTGCAATACGGTCTGCACGAGATCATCCTGGCCACGCATCTGTTCCGGCCACTGCGCTTCGTCTTTTATCTATCGCCGGCGACCTGGTTCAAACGCTCGCGCCAGGGACCGCGCGGCGAACGCTTGCGACTGGCGTTGGAGGCACTCGGTCCGATCTTCATGAAGTTCGGACAGACGATGTCCACGCGGCGTGATCTGTTGCCGCCGGACATCGCCGATGAGCTGGCATTACTGCAGGATCGCGTGCCGCCTTTTCCGAGTGCGGTCGCGCAGCAGATGCTGCAGGCCATCTACGGCCGGCCCTTGGATGAAGTGTTCGCGCGTTTCGACGCCGAGCCGCTCGCCGCCGCTACGATCGCGCAGGTGCATGGCGCGCAGCTGCTGACCGGCGAAGAGGTCGTCGTCAAGATCGTGCGGCCCAACATCAAACCGTCGATCGAGCGCGACATCGAAGTGATGTACGCGCTCGCGCGCCTGGCGGTGACCTACTGGAAGGATTCGCAGCGGCTGCATCCGGTCGAGGTCGTACGCGAGTACGAGAAGACGATCCTCGATGAGCTGGATCTCATGCGCGAAGCGGCGAATGCCGCTCAGCTCCGACGCAACTTCATCGGCTCGCGGTTGCTGTATGTGCCCACCGTGTACTGGGATTACTGCCGCAAGGAAGTGATGGTGATGGAGCGCATCAACGGCGTGCTCATCAGCGATCTGCCCGAGCTGCGTAAGCGGGGCGTAAATATTCGTCGCCTGGCCGAGAACGGTGTCGAGATCTTCTTCACGCAAGCTTTTCGGCACAATTTCTTCCACGCGGACATGCATCCGGGAAACATCTTCGTGCTCACCGACGATCCCGAGAATCCGCGCTACGCCGCAGTGGACTTCGGCATCGTCGGCACGCTCGATCCTCGTGATCAGCGCTTCCTCGCACAGAACACGGCTGCGTTCCTGGATCACGACTACCGCCGCATCGCCGAGCTGCACGTCGAAGCGGGCTGGGTACCGGCTCACGTCCGTATCGATGAGCTGGAATCGGCGGTTCGCACGGTGTGTGAACCCATCGCGAACAAGCCGCTGAAAGACATCTCGTTCGGTCAAGTGCTGTTGGGCTTGTTTGCCGCTGCTCAGCGCTTCGACGCACAATTGCAGCCGCAGCTCGTGTTGATACAGAAAACGCTGTTGCAGATCGAGGGCCTGGGCCGGCAGCTCTATCCGGAATTGGATTTGTGGCAGACGGCACAGCCGCTGTTGAATCAGTGGAGCCGCGAGCACCTCAGCTTCGAAGCGGTTCGCGATCAGCTCCGCAAGGAGCTACCGAGTGTTGCCGAGGCGTTGCGCGAGCTGCCGCAGCTTGCGGTGGAGCTCATTCAGCGTGCGACCGAAGACCGGCTGCACGTGAAGACCCACAACGTGGATCTCGCGGCGTTGAGGGTGGAGATGGCAGCGCGCGAACGACGGCTGGAGCTGCGACTCGTCGCGGGCTTCACATTCCTCGGCGCGATGTTGTGGCTGCCGGAATGGATTGGATGGGCTTTGCTGGTCGTGAGCGTCGGCGCGATATGGCGTGCACGGACGCGGAGTTGGCTGCCTTAGCTCGCCGCGTGCGGCGGGTCGCGCTTCAACAAGCCCCAAGCGACCGGGAGCAGCGAGAGCACGATGATCGCCATCGTCACGACACCGAAGTTGTTCTTCACCAGCGGCACGTTGCCGAACAGGTAGCCGGCCCATACGAACAACGTGACCCACGAGAAGCCGCCGACGAGGTTGTAGAGGGAGAACACGCGTGGGCTCATCTGACCGACGCCAGCGACGAAGGGCGCGAACGTGCGCACGATCGGCAGGAAGCGGGACAGGATGATCGTGAGCTTGCCGTGCTTCTCGTAGAAGCGTTGGGTCTTGAGCAAGTAGTCGCGCTTGAGCCAGCGGATGTTGCCGCTGAAAGCTCGCGGCCCGATGGCCGCGCCGATGCGATAGTTCACTTCATTGCCGAGCACGGCAGCCAGCGTCAGCAACAGCCAGATCCAGACAGGATGCAACGTGCCGGTCTGATCGACAGCGGCCAACGCACCCAGCGCGAATAACAGCGAATCGCCCGGCAGAAACGGTGTGACGACCAGGCCCGTTTCGCAAAAGATGATGATGAACAGGATCGCGTAGACCCAGAGCGAATAGTCGGCCACCAGCTCTGTCAGGTGGCGATCAAGGTGCAGGATGAAATCGACGAACCACAGCAACAAATCCATCGGCTCTACTCGTCAGCTGGCAGCACGCAGCTTGTTCACTTCACGCGGACGGTTGTTCTCATCCACCAGCACGACGACGGGTTGATAGCGTTCGAGCTCCGCGTCGGAATACGTGGAGTACGCGCAGATGATCAATGGATCGCCAATCGCGGCTTTGCGAGCCGCAGCGCCATTCAAGGAAATGGAACCCGAGCCGCGCGGCGCCTTGATGATGTACGTAGAGAAGCGCTCGCCGTTATTGACGTTGTAGAGCTCGATGTACTGAAACTCACGCAGGCCGGACACTTCCAGCAGTGCCTCGTCGATCCCGCAGGAGCCCTCGTAGTCCAGGACGGCTTCGGTGACGCGAACGCGGTGCAGCTTCGCCTGGAGCATCGTACGCAGCATCTATTCAACTCCCGCCAACAGTTCTTGGCTTACAAGCACCGCTATGCGGACTGCACGGCGGCGCGACAGGCTGCAGGCTACCCCCCGGAGTGTCAAGGGCAGGGGTAACGCACTCGTGTAGGACTTTAGTCCCTGCGCGAGGCGGCCAATCGGACGAGCAAATCTGCGGGCTCGCGGCTCACGATCAAGGTCGAGCGGTACTCGGCGCGGAGGAAATCCTCTGCGACGGTGCGGTCCAGAAAAGCGAGCAGGGGATCGTAATAGCCACCCACGTTCAGGACGCCACACGGCTTGTGCTCCAGGTGTAGCTGGCTCCAGGTCCACACCTCGAACAGCTCATCCAGCGTGCCGATCCCCCCCGGCAGAGCAACGAACGCCTGAGCCAGATCGCTCATGCGCTGCTTGCGCACGGAGAGGCTGGTGACCACCTCCAGCTCGGTCAGGCCGGCGTGTCCGACTTCTCGATCGAGCAGCATCTGCGGAATCACACCGATGACGCGACCGCCTGCCTGGAGACAGGCGTCGGCCAGCTCGCCCATCAACCCCACCCTGCCACCGCCATATACGAGGGTGATGCCGCGCTGCGCCAGCAGCTCCCCCATGATGCGGGTGGCGGTTGCGTACTGCGGGTCGCGGCCGGTGCGGGAACCGCAGAAGACGCAGATGGAGGTGGGGAGGGAGGGTTGGACCATCACAGCTGCAATATGTCACGACTGGGGTGACCCGCGGTGGTCGGCGGGCAGATCACAGGGTGTGCTGAGTTGGCTTGGCCGGCGCTCAAGGTAGTCGGTCAACCCAGCGCCATGCGCCTCGCGTGCACGTGCTCAATCAAGAGCGCGGTGAGTGGCTCTACGATCTGCTCATTCAGCCCATCTCGTCGCGCCTGCGCTCGAGCGTCATTGATGTGATCGGGTAGTGCCTGCCCCATCTGCTGCAAACGCGTGACCAGCCCTGCCTCATCGACCTTGCATTGATTGGCCAATGTCTTCCAATCATCCAATCCGATATGGGCAACTTCATACTTGTCGCCCACCTTCATCGCGAGGCGCTGCGGGATCTGATCAGTGTAGGGTAGCTGGCTCGACACATCATACAAAGGTGCAAGGCGGGCTCCTTCAGGCGCGATGAGAATGGAGTAGTTCTTCGCATGTGCATCCGTACCGCCGATGTACCAGTTCAACATCTGTGCCTGCAGCATGCGCCACACGTCTTCATCCGCCGCGAGGGACACGCGGCGCACGAGTTCCACACACTGCTTCATGCCCGGTCCACCGTCTTGCTGATACTTCAATCGCGGCATCAATCCCAAGGCTTGGCAGAAATCCTCTTGATGCACACGTCGCAGCAGCCCACCGGGCTGCTGGGGGGCGAGGCGATCGTAACGCTCAACGACGATCACAGGCTCCGAGAGGTTGAGTACCCAGGAACGGGCGGCGGGCAGCCCCACGCGAGCGGCAATGTCCTGGCACAGATGTTCGTTCTCGACGATGCCTGGAAAGCCCGGGATAACGGGTTTCAGAATGTGGCTCGTCGCAGCGCGCCCCGCCGGCACACCCCAACGCGCGCCATCGAAGTACAGCGCGGTCTTCGCCTGCACGCCGGCCAAACTCATGCGACCCACGTCCCCAGGTAAGCGCATGGCGGCAGCGTTGTTCTTCACCGTGAGAATGCGTCGATCGAGCTCATCGAGCGTGAGCCAGGCGATGGAGGAAACCTGGCCGGTAAGGTAGTCGTGCGCCCGCTCGGGCGGGATCAACTGCGCGGCGCCGGTGAGATCCTCACCCACGAACGTGAGCAAGCGCAGTGGATTGTTAGGACTCACACCATATTGATGCCCCCAGAGCTGCAACACCCCGGGGCTCTCAGGAAGCAGATTCCACAGAAACGGTGCGACGCGCCGATGTTTGATGGGCACATCCACCAGCGGCATGCTCGTCGACCAGGGAAAGGAGTTCTGCGAGTAGAGCCAGTCCCCGAAGTACTGGAAGGTGAGCCTGCCATGAGGATCTTCGATGAGCCGACCCATCGTGGCGCCTTCCACCAAGACGTGTAGCTCGCTCATGGCGTTTTCTGTGTCTTCAGTTGGTTGAAGACTTCATCGAGCGCACCCGATGGGTGAGCTGGCCGCGGGTGTGTTGCCCGCGGATGCAGTATCAAATCGCAATTGAGCGCTTCGAGCGTCCGCAGTACCGAGTCGAACTCGGCTGTATCGTTGCCAGCCTCCAGCCGCACGATCCATTTGCGCTCGACCCCCACGCGCTGCGCAAGAGCGGCTTGAGATAGCCCGATAGCCAAACGGCGTGCGCGCAGCTGCAGTCCGAGAGCCCCGGCGGTTTTGATGGTGATGTCCTTCATAGAGGACAATATAACTACGTCCCTTATAAGGGACAAGCCGATTTGTACTCTTTAAAGGACACCTCCTACTTGTACCTCATAGCGTACAAGCTCGTCGCAGAGCCTCGGCGCGCAGGGAGCACTGTCGGGCCGCCACCGAGCGGAACAAGCACGTAGGAGGGCTACGGACGCAGACTCCGTAGGAACGCCGCCGGATCCTCGCCGCGTTCGATCACCTCGACCAGCGCTGCCCCAACGATCACGCCATCGACATGCGGGTTCAGCCGCTCCACCTGTTCCGGGCCGCGAATGCCGAACCCGGCGCACACGGGCACCGGCGACACTTCGCGTACCCGTTTGAAGTACGCGATCACTTCGTCCGGGAGCGCGACGTTCTGCCCTGTGATGCCGGTCATCGTGACGGCGTAGAGGAAGCCGCGGCTGGCGCGACTGAGTTTCTCAACCCGCTCCATGGGCGTCACCGGCGTGACGAACTGCACCAGTGCCAAGCCTTCGCGCTCGAGCGCCGCGTGCATGTCTGCACTCTCTTCCAACGGCAAGTCCGGGATGATGAAGCCAGACACGCCGGCCGCCGCTGCAGCTTGAGGTAGTCGCTCCAAGCCATACGCCAGCAGCGGATTCAAATAGCTCATCAGCAACAGCGGCGTTTTGATACGACCTTGCAACTCACGCAGCTCACTCAGAATCCACGGCAGGTTGACGCCCTGTTCCAACGCTACGCGACTGGAACGCTGAATCGTGGTGCCATCCGCCATGGGATCGGTGAACGGCACGCCGATCTCGATCGCATCGGCAACGGTGGCGATTGCGGTCAGCTGCTGTCGAAACGCGCCACGAGTCGGAAATCCCGCGGTGATGTACGGCACGAGCGCGGGACGACGCTGCGAGCGTGCGGCGCGAATGGCGCTCGTGATCTGATCGTGCGCGGGCATCACAGCTTCCCTTGCAGCACGGTCCGCTGCAGCGTCGGCATGTCCTTGTCACCGCGCCCGGAAAGGCCGATCAGAATCTGTTTGCCGGGATTCGCTTGTGCCCAGCGCTTGGCGCCGGCAAACGCGTGCGACGATTCGATCGCAGGCAGGATGCCTTCAGCAGCGCAGCACTCTTCCAGCGCGGCGAGCGCTTCGTCATCGTTGATCGCCTGATACTCGACGCGACCGACCGTCATCAGCAGCGCGTGCTCGGGTCCGACGCCGGGATAGTCGAGGCCTGCGGATACGGAATGCGTTTCCTGAATCTGCCCGTGCTCGTCTTGCAACAGCAGCGAGTAGCAGCCCTGCAGCACACCCGGTCGACCGAACGCGAGCGACGCCGCGTTTTGGCCGAGACCGCTGCCCATGCCACCCGCTTCGAGTCCCAGCAGCTTCACCTCGCGGTCTTTCACGAACGGGTAGAACAAGCCGATAGCGTTCGAGCCGCCGCCCACGCACGCGAGCGCAATGTCCGGCAGGCGGCCTGTGCGCTCGAGGAATTGCTCACGCGCCTCGCGACCGATCACGGATTGCAGCTCCCGCACGATGTACGGATAGGGATGCGGGCCAATGGCGGAGCCGAGGCAGTAATACGTACCGTTGGGATCGGACACCCAATCGCGCAGCGCTTCATCCACCGCCGCTCGCAGCGTCTTGTCACCGCTGGTTACGGGTGAAACCGTCGCACCCAGCAACTTCATGCGGCCGACGTTCGGCGCCTGCCGCTCCATGTCGATCGAGCCCATGTACACCGTGCACGGCAGTCCGACTCGCGCGCACGCTGCTGCGGAAGCAACACCGTGCTGACCTGCGCCAGTCTCAGCGATCACGCGCTTGGCACCCAGCTTCTTCGCCAGCAGCACCTGACCGATGGAGTTGTTGATCTTGTGCGCGCCCGTGTGTGCGAGATCCTCACGCTTCAACCACACTTCCGCGCCCCAACGCATCGACAGCGTGTTCGCATACGTCAGCGGTGTCGGCCGGCCGATCCAATCGCGCAGCTCGGCGTGAAACTCCTTCAGGAAATCCGGATCGCGCAAGTAACGGCGTACACCGGCTTCCAGCCGATCCAATGCAGGCACCAATGTTTCGGGCACATAGCGTCCGCCGAACGGACCGAAGCGGCCGCGCTCGTCGGGAAACGCATCGTTCAACACCGCTTTGAGCAACGCTTCTTTGTCAGCGGCAGGTGTTTGGGTTTGCATCAAGTTGAACTCCGAACTCTTGGGGCGGGAACCATCGCAGACCGGGCCAAGCGCACGAACTCGCGGATCTTCTGCACGTCTTTCACACCCGGCGCACTCTCCACGCCGCTGCTCACATCCACACCATACGGTCGCACGCGCGCGATCGCGTCTGCGACGTTGGCTACATTCAAGCCACCGGCCAGAATCAACTGGGTGGCACTCGCCAGCTCCGCCGCGCGATTCCAGTCCGCGACTGCGCCTGTTCCGCTCACAGGACCTTCGAACAACAGTCGAGCCGGCAACGGATTCGGCACCGCATGACCAACACGCACGACCGGCGTCACGCTCACCTCCTTGGGGACGCTCAACCTTGCGAGATCTTCAGCATCCGTCTGCAGCACATCAGGGGCGAACGTGGCCAGCACTTCATCCAGCAATGCCTGCGGCGGATGCTGCATCACCGCCACGCGCAGGATGTGTCGGGGTGCAACTGTGCTCAGCGTCCGAGCCTGCTCA
>JBEVDW010000359.1:0-6085 GCA_040513115.1 Steroidobacteraceae bacterium
CGCAATCGCTGGCGGTGGAGTGGGCACCCGACGACATCCGCGTGAACGGCATTGCCCCGGGGCAATTCCCACACGAAGACCAACGCACGGGTATGACTGCCAAGCGTCACCGCGATCCCGCCACGACCATTCCTGGAGGGCGCACGGGCGAACTGCGTGAACTCGGTTGGGCCGCGACCTATCTGTGCTCACCATTCGCCGCCTACATCAGCGGTCACACGCTCGTGATCGATGGCGCGAACTGGCTGCGCCGCAGCTTGCACATGCCGGAGTTCGTTTCGATTCGCGACCAGTTCGGCGAACGGACAGATCCCTGAGGCCGCGCTCGATGAGACAGCGAGCGGGGGGCACTCCGAAAGGTGGGCTCACGCCTGTTGCAGACACCCCATCCCGCATGGCACCGCAATGACCTGAGCCGCGCCGCGTCGGAAATACCGCACGGGACGCTGCGCACAGGGCCAGATAGCGAGCGCACTGTTCCCGGTGCTGTACACCATGCATCGCGACGGTGACGCAGTCGAAACTGGCGTCAGGTTGCGACCGGGGGAGCGTAAGTGCGAATATTCACCTATTCGCAGCGCTGGGTTCATCAGACCCGTCGCTCGAGCCAGTGGCGAGAATCCCGTTTTCAACAGGTCTTCTACTCCACGCTGGATTGGAAGCTGCCTGTTGGCCCCTCGAGGTAATCAGTCATGACAGAAGCATGGATCATCGATGCCGTGCGCTCCCCGCGCGCGATTGGCAAGCCAGGCAAGGGTGCCTACAGTGGCATACATCCTCAGTATCTCCTGGCACAGGTGCTGCGTGCGGTGGCAGAGCGCAATCACCTGAATACGGCTGAGATCGACGACATCATTGTCGGCTGCTCGATGCAGGTTAAGAAACAGGGCACGTGCATCGCCCGCATGGCCGCATTGACCGCCGGCTACGACGTGAATGCGAGCGGCGTGGCGCTGGATCGCTTCTGCGGCTCGGGCATCACCGCCGTGAGCATGGCCGCGAGCAGCATCATGGCGGGGTTCGAGGACCTCATCATCGCGGGCGGCGTGGAGATGATGTCCTACACCACGAGCCTCGGCCCGCAAGGTCACGTCGACGGCGGCAATCTCAAGCTGCGCGAACTGCATCCCATGTCCAATGTAGGTCTGGCTGCCGACCTCATCGCGAAGGAGGAGGGCTTCACCCGCCTGGACGTGGACAAATTTGGCGTGGAGAGCCAGCGCCGTGCGCAAGCCGCCATCGAGGGCGGACATTTCAAGCGCAGCCTGATTCCGATCCTCCGCGAGGACGGCACGCTTGCTTTGGACAAAGAGGAGTACCCGCGTCCGGGCACAACCCTCGAAAGCATCTCGCAGCTCAAGCCCGCCTTCGGCGCGTTGATGGATGTGGCCGTGGATGAAACCGGCACGACGTTCCGTCAGCTCATCGAGGCGCGTTGGCCGGGCGTGCCGTTCGAACACATCCACCATGCCGGCAACTCTTCGGGTGTGGTGGACGGTGCGGGCGCACTGGTCCTGGCGTCGCCGCAATATGCGAAGGCCCGCGGGCTGAAGCCGCGTGCCAAGATCGTTGCAGCGGCGAACTCCGGGGGCAGTCCCGCGCACATCTTGAATCAGCCAGGTCCCGCGGCTCGCAAGGTTCTGAAGCGCGCGGGCATGAGTCTGAATGACATCGACCTGTTCGAGGTCAATGAAGCGTTCGCCGTCGTGGTGCTGAAGTTCCTCAAGGATCTCGATGTGGATCCGGCGAGGGTCAACGTGAACGGCGGCGCGATTGCCTTGGGTCACCCGATCGGCGCGACGGGCTCGCTCCTGATCGGCACAGCGCTCGATGAGCTCGAGCGGATCGGCAAGAGCACGGCGATGATCACCATGTGCGCCGCCGGCGGCATGGCTCCGGCAGTGATCGTCGAACGCATCTGAGCGACGTCTGTCCGTACGAAGGCGCGCCACGTTCACGGAGGCGCGCTTTCGTTTAGAGCGCTCACTTGCGTGTAACGGCGCTGCTTTGAATCTTCATTGTTTGCGCAGCAGAGCGTTTTCTTCCGCAGCATGATGGGCGAAGGCGATGGACAGGCTTGAGTCCGATTCCTCGCGCGTAGACTGTTGTTCATCATGGCGGCGACGTCTACGCGACGTTGACCCACCCTCTGCGACGGGCCTACACTGAATCAGTGCAAAGAATATAGCCAATCCCCGAATCGATGATTTCCTTGGGACACGCCCAACGGATTTCGGGATTCAACAGGAGCAGCTGCGATGGCAGAGATCAAGGTCAAAGATGAATTGAAGCAGGAGTTCGAGAAGGCCACCGCTTACGAGCTCACCGATCACGACATCGAGCGCTCGCGTGTTCTCGTGGGCCTGGACCTGGCGGCCCGGGACAATGAGCAGATCCATACGGCCAGCATCGACAACATCCGCACATTTGCCTTCGGCTGCGGCAGCGACAATCCACTGTTCGTCGATCCTGACTACGCTGCCGGCACCCGCTGGGGTGGGGTCATTGCACCCTCGATGATGGCCGGCGTGATCAACAAGCCGATGCTCGGTGATCCCCTGAGCGCTGAGATCAAGGCGCAGACCAAGAGCGCGTTCCGCGGCATTCACGTGTTCATCTCGGGTGGCGAATGGGAGTTCTATCGTCCCGTGTTCCCAGGCGACACGCTCTACAGCTTCAATGGCGTCGAAACATTCGAAGTGCAACCCTCCGAGTTCGCCGGTCGCAAGGTCAACCGCGTCACGCGTGTCGTAAAGCTGAATCAGCGCGGCGAAGTCATCGCGATATACCGCTATCGCGAGATCCTCACCGAACGCAAGACGGCACGCGAGAAGGGCAAGTACGCCGCGATCGAGCCCGCCAAGTATACGGACGAAGATATCGCCAAGATCGACGAGATATATGCCAACGATAAGCCTCGCGGCGCCCAGAAGTGGTATTTCGAGGAGACTGCAGTCGGCGAGAAGTTGCGGCGGGGTGCCTCGGGTCCGCTCACGGTGACGGACACCGTCACATTCCACGCCGGTGGCTACGGTTGGCATCCATACGGTTTGCGCGTGGGCCGGCTCTGGCACAAGAACCGCAATCGCATCGCGCCGTTCTACATCAAGAACGAGAATGGCATTCCCGATGTCGCGCAGCGCCTGCACTGGGACAGCGAGTGGGCCAAGGCCATCGGCACGCCGATGGCGTACGACTATGGCGTGATGCGGGAGAACTACATTTTCCGATATCTCACCGACCTGTGCGGCGACGACGGCTGGGTTGTGCGTCAGTACGATGAGATCCGTAAGTTCAACTACATCGGCGACACGCAATTCATCGATGCAGAGATCGTCGGCAAGCGCGCCGAGAAGGGCCTCAATCTGATCGATCTCAAAGTCACCATGACGAATCAGCGTGGTGAGGAAACCGTGCGCTGCGAAGCGACCCTTGCGTTGCCAACTCGCGATGCACCCGTGGTCCTGCCGGAAGTGCCGCAGGACATTCGCGAGCGTGCCACCAGGATGTGGGTACGTCACTGCGAGCTTACACGGCAGCGTAAGGGCAAGGGCTGAAGCCCGTATCGCCGCCGTCATGTGCTCTGCGATCGATATGGCGGCGCGGAGCTACTGGAGCCGCCTTCCAGGAATCGAGCGTCCATGACTTCCCTGACCTCATCACATTCGTTGACCCGGCTGTTTGCACCCAAGTCCGTTGCGCTCATCGGCGTCACCGAGAAATCCCCGTTCTCGGCGTCGCTGATGCATACGTTCGATGCCTATGGATTCTCCGGTGAGCTGTACCTGATCAACAAACGCGGTGGCACCGTGTTCGGCCGGCCAGCGGTCACGAGCTTGACTGAGATCGGCAAGCCGATTGATCTCGTGTACATCATGGTACCGCTTGCCGTTGTCCTCGACACCCTCGAGGAAGTCATTGCCGCGGGCTGTCGCAATGTCGTCGTCCTGACGTCGGGTTTCGCGGAGACGGGTGCCGAAGGCAAAGCGTTGCAGGATCGGCTGGCGGCTTCGGCGAGCAAACATGGGGTCAACCTGCTAGGGCCGAACTCCCTGGGATTCCATCACGTGCGCGGGCGCATGGCGCTGTCGCCGATTCCGCCCGCGTCTCCATTGATCGACGGCGAATTGAGCATCGTGTGTCAGAGCGGCGCCTCTGCGAGTGAGCTGTATGCATACGCTCATGCGCAGAACATTGGCCTCAACTATCTGATCCACACCGGGAACGAAGCTGCCATCGGCCTTGCCGACGTAGTGGATTACTTCGTCGACGATCCGGGCACGAAGTCAATCGCCATCTTCTGTGAGTCCGTGCGTCAACCTGAAACGTTCGCTCGCGCAGCGCGGCGCGCGGCAGTCAACGGCAAGCCGATCGTCATCCTGAAGGTGGGTGCGAGCGAGCTCTCGGCAAAGGTTGCACAAGCGCATACCGGTTCGCTGGTTGGCGATGATCGCGTGTTCGACGCGATGTGTCGCAAGCTCGGGGTGGCGCGCACCCACTCGATCGAAGACTTGATTCTGACGGCGGGGATGCTGGCTCGGATCAAACCCGTCACGAAGCCGGGTGTGGCATTTGTCTCCCTCTCTGGTGGAGCGTGTACGTTGGTCGCCGACCAAGCGGATCGCGTGGGCTTGCCGTTGCCTGCCCTTCAGCCGCAGACGCAGCAGGCGTTGCGTGGCCTGCTGGCGGCGTACGCGTCCACGCTGAATCCATTGGATGTCACGGGCGGAGTACTGGGCACGCCCGATGTCGTGGAGAAAATCATCGACGTGGTGAACGCAGATCCGAACATCGGACTCGTGGCGGTGAACTTCGAGCTCACCGAGCGGAAGGCAGGATTGCCTCCGCTGCTGGCGATTGGCCGCGCGCTGGCGAAACCCGAGAGCAATGGCCTGTTGCTCACCTTGGTTGCGAAGGGATTCAACGCGAACCAGCGCGAGATCATCAAGGAAATGGGCGGTCCGCTGGCACTGTCGAGCATCGACCACGGCGCCAGGGCGCTCGCGCAGGTGATGTGGTGGAATCGTCGTAATCAGGAAATGAAGCAGGAGGCGGCGCTGCCGCCGAAGAATATCGTGCCCGAGCGCGCGAAACCGCAATCGGAGCGCGAGACCTTGCAATACCTGCGTGCCAGAGGTGTTCCAGTCGTTCCGCAACGGCTTGCGACGTCACGCGACGATGCCATCGCAGCCGCGAAATCACTGGGCGATGTGGTCGTGCTCAAGATCGCCTCGCCGGACATCGCGCACAAGACAGAAGCAGGCGGTGTGCAACTGGGCTTGAAAGGATCGGACCAGGTCGGTGCGGCGTATGACGCCATCCTCGCGAGTGTTCGTAAGCACCAACCCAACGCACGCATCGACGGCGTGCTCGTGTCGCCCATGCGGGAGAAGCGCCTCGAACTCTTCGTCGGTACGATGCGTGACCCTTCGTGGGGCCCGGTGATCCTCGCTGGCCTCGGTGGAATCTATGTGGAAGTGCTGAAGGACACAGCGTTGCGGCCCTTGCCGATCACGCGTGCCGATGCGGTCGAGATGCTGCAGAGCCTGCGCGCCGCGAGGTTGCTGCAGGGCTATCGTGGCATGCCCGGCGTGGACCTCGACGCGGCTGCGGATGCGATCGTGAAGATCGGCGATGCGGCACTTGCGTTGGGCCCCGATCTCGTCGCGCTCGAGATCAATCCGTTGTCGTCCAACGGCAAGACGGTCGAGGCGCTCGATGCCTTGGCTGTGTGGGCGTGATGCTGGCTAAGTAGATACGAGCTCTGCGGGGATGTTCATCGTCTCTGCGCACGCTGCTCACGTTCATACGGACCTTCGATGCATTTTTCGAGCAGAGCCCGCGCAGCGGTCTGCCAGTGTCGATAAGTTTCTGCGGCGGTTTCCTTGTCCTGCCTCGCCATGTGACGGAACGTCGTGGTGTTGAGCTCGAGCATCAAGCTCACCAGATTCTCCAGTGGTCGGTCGGGCCAGTTCGAGCCCAGGTCGCGCAGCAGTTGCATCACCATCCGCGCCATCTCGTCGAAGTACTTCCTCTGCACCTGTCGGAGCTCGGGCGAGCGCTCGATGAGCGGCCGTAGCTGGTG
>JBEVDW010000360.1:0-5001 GCA_040513115.1 Steroidobacteraceae bacterium
ATTCCACAAGAAGGTGAGGAGTACCGCGGTTACGTTTGGGTCGGCATATCGGCGCAGAAGATCGGCATTCATGGGGCACCGGGGATCTCCACGGGCCTGACCGGCTGGGATCCTGAGCGCTACGGCACCTTGAAGCACCCGGGCGATGCCTTCTCGTACGACATCTTCACCCAAGTGACGCGGCTGCTCGGCAAGAACCGGCCGACGGTGTCGCCCGATCCGTTGCGCGGGCTGAAGCCGAAGATGGTCATCGCTCAAGGAGGGTCGCAATCCTCGATGCGCCTCGCCTCTTATATCAACGTTGCCCAGAAACGCGATCACGTCATCGACGGCTTCTTGCTCTATGGGCATTGGGGCCTGGCACCGGGTCTGCCCGATGTCTCGTTGCTGGAGCAATTCGCGCCGACCGGACGGGGCCGTGCCAAGGCGAGCAGTCGCATCAACGATACCTCTGGAACGCCCATCCTGGTCATCTCGGGCGAGACCGAAGCTCTCCTCAACTATCATGTGCGCCAACCCGACACCAACACGTTTCGGTTCTGGGAAATCGCGGGCGCCGCGCATGCGGCATCGGAGATGAGCACGAACATGAACAAGATGTTCGTGCGTGATGGCCTGAGCTCCTTCATGCCGCAGTTGACAAATCCCAATGTGGTCGTCTGGGACCCGGTGCGTAAAGCAGGGATACGCAGACTCGTGGAATGGGTGAGCACGGGAAAGCCGCCGCAGAGCATGCCGCTCATCGAATTCGATGCCGGCGGACCGAACGACACGCCGCAGATTCGCCGCGACCGATTCGGCAACGCAGTGGGCGGCATTCGCATGCCCGAGCTGGCAGTGCCTACGGCGCGTCACTCAGGCTCGAACACGACCAGTCCCGTGGCCTCGTTGTTGGGAGAGAGCGTTCCTTTCGAGCCGAGCGTCATCAAGGAGCTGTATCCGACCAAGGAGGCATACGTCACTGCCTGGAATCGCGCCGTCGACGATCTACTCAAAGCAGGCATCGTGCTGCCAGAGGACGCCGCACCGATGAAGGCGAAGGCGCAGTCTACAACACCGTAGCAGCGGCACATGCTTCACGCGCCAGGGCAACCCATTCATCCGCAGCGCCCCCGCAGCGGGGGCGATGGTCTCAGGGGACCGGCAGCCTTGGTGCGCTGAGCTGATTGACCGCCCGCGCTGTCCACGACCGAGACGCGAGGCGCTACTATCTTCCGGGTCTCTGTTCAGCACGGGAAGTACTGGTGACTTCTAGACATCTGGTCGATCCCCAGGTGACTTCGGTGCTCGATGGCGTTGAAGAGTTCGATCTCAGTGTGGCCTCCCTGCCCGCCGTGCGGCAGGTCATGATCGATAACGCGCGTGCGGCCATCGCGGCGGCAAACCACGACTCGAGCGTGTCGCTGCACCAGCAACTCATTCCGGGAGCGCTGGGGCACCGGGAGTGCGTGTGCTTGTCTACCGACCGTCACACAGCACCGCGCCGTTGCCGTGTTGCTCCACTTGCATGGCGGCGGCTTTGTGATGGGCGTGCCGGAAATCGTCGATGCACGCAATCGCTGGCTAGTGCGCGAAACGCAGTGCGTGGTCGTGTCCGTCGATTATCGGCGCGCGCCCGATACGGCATTTCCCGGTGCGTTGGAAGATTGCTACGCCGCGCTCGCGTGGGTATACGACAACGCGCGTGAGCTCGGAGTCGATGCCGCGCGCATCGCCGTCGGCGGCGAGAGTGCCGGCGGCGGACTCGCAGCAGCGGTCGCTCTGCTCGCGCGAGATCGCGGACGCATTCCCCTCGCACTGCAGCTCCTCGTGTATCCCATGCTGGACGACCGGACCTGCACGCGCACCGACACCGCCGCGCACTTCGGCGAATTCATCTGGTCACGCCGCTCCAACGAATTCGGGTGGCGGGCGCTACTGGGGCGCGAACCCGGCACCGAGGGTGTCTCATCGTACGCGGCGCCCGCACGCGCCCAGTCGCTCGCAGGTCTGCCCCGGACGTTCATCGCCGTGGGCGGGCTCGATCTGTTTCTCGAAGAGGATATCGACTATGCACGTCGCTTGATGCAGGCCGGCGTGCCGACCGAACTGCATGTGCTTGCCGGCGCCTACCACGGCTTCGACATGGTGCCGAAGGCATTCGTGACGCGCGAGCTGAATCGACACCTGCGCGCGGCGCTCAACCGGGCGTTCCAGCCTGACTGGCGAGAATAAAACATCCATCGCAATGCAAATCTCGCAAGCACTCGAGTCCAAAACTCGAGTGGTGGCACAACGAGATTGACTCTGCTAGCTTAGCAATAAGGGCCCTGGTTATGAAACGCGCGTATCGGCCTCCCAGCTGGTACCGGCCCGATGAATCACGACAGACTTCCCGGGGGCAGCCAGCCATGGCCGAAAGCAAGGTCAACAAGCGCAACACCATCCAGTACGAGATGGTCCCGTACAAGATCGCGCTGTGCCAGGACTGGGGACTGGGCACGCAGATCGTGCAGGACTATTACGACGCGATGCGCCTGGGTTTTGAAGAAGCCGCTGCCTCCAAGCTCATCGATCGACCGGTCAATCTGGTCATTCGTGAAGTGGAAGGCACACCGACTGCGCGCATCTTCAAGGTCATTCAAGCATGGCGCGCGCTTGCCCAGCAGGAGCTGCCGATGGCCATCGTCGGCCCGCATCGCTCCGATGCGGCGCAGGCGTTGCGCGAGGAAATCTCCGCCTCCAGCGCGCCGACGATTTCTCACTGCGGCACGCTCGACTTCGGTGGTCCGTTCAACATCAGCCTCGGCAACGGCACGTTCGCGGACGAAGGCCCGATCCTTGCGGACTTCCACCGTCGTCACGGTCATGCGGTCGGCGTCGTGCGTGAGTTGGATCTCGCAGGCAGTGAAACCAGCGAAGCATTTCGCGCCGCGGCGCACGAGCTCAATGTGAAAGTCATCAGCGACCAGACGATCGACTCCTGCGACTCCATCGAAGCGGTGACGGAGAAAGTACGATTACTGCGCGCCGCCGGTGCAACCGCCGTGCAGTACCTAGGCGGTGGAGGCAATGCACGGACGGTGGTGACAGCCGTCAATCGAATCGCGGCCGACGGACAGTGGTCTGTGACAAAAGTGCTCAATATTGCATTCGTTCTGCGCAACCCCGGCTTCGGCGCCGCGGGCATTCCGACGGCCGAGCTCGAGGGCTGGATCGGCCTCGATCAGGTTCACGAGCGCAACAAGATCTTCAGCGCACTCCTCGATCGATTCGAAAAGAAATACGGGCGCAGGCCGTTTCACTGCTACACGGCGTTGGGCTGGGACACAGCCAATGTGTTGGCCATCGCCACCGCGCGCTCGAAGCCGCATTGGCGCGAGGGGTTCAAGGGCGGCCTGGAAAAGGTACGTTGGCTACCGAGTGCCGTCGGCGGGCCAGCGAGCTTCATCAGCATCGGACCGTTCGATCATCGCGGCTACAAGGGCAACTTCATCACGTTGCGTGAGATTCGAGGCGGCGCTGATCGCCTCGTCGGCACGCCGACGCTGCTGACCGAATGAGGGGACGAACAGTGGCACACAGCAAGAACCTGGAACCCTATCGCATCGGCATCATCCAGGACTGGATGATTCAGAATCAGCCCTGCTTCGATCAGTACGACATGACGCGCATGGCGTTCGACGAAGCGTACGAGAGCGGGCTCGTCGACCGTCCGATCGAGCTCGTCATTCGCGAAATCAATGGCGTGCCCTTTGGACAGATGGATGCGGTCGTCGTCGCTTTGCGCGATCTGGTCGAGAAAGAAGAATGCATCGGACTCATTGGTCCCTTGCTCAGCGATTCGGCAATCGCCTGCAACAAGATGATCGATGCCTATCGCATTCCCTCCATCTGCTATACCGCCTCGATCAACTGTGCGAGCGAATACCTCTACCAGCTACCGAACGGCACGTTCCCCGACGAGATGGGCGTCGTCGCTGACTACCTGCAGCGCCTCGGTTGCAAGAGCGTTGCCTGTCTGGTCGAAGACAACCTTATCGGCAAGGAGTACTACCAGTACTTCGTCGAGAACTGCGAGCGGCTCAAGATCAAGATCACCGCGACCGAAGTCACCCCAACCTTCATGTCGCGTGAAGATGCCGTCGGCATGCTGTACCGCCTGCGACAGACCAACGCCGAATCGCTCTGCTATCTCGGCTACGGCGCCTGGCTCACGCAGGTCGTGTCCGATCCCGAAGAGACATTCATCAAGTGGGGTTGGAACGTGCCTCGGGTCAGCGGCACGACGTGGATTGCCGTCACGTGTCCAGGTATTTTCGCGCCTTGGCCCATCAAGGATGCAGAAGGTTGGGCTGCAATCGACTCCATGCATGAGGACAACAAAGTCTTCGCCGCCGTCCTCGATCGCTTCGCCAAGCGTTTCGACGGTCGCAGGCCGTTCCATGCTTACGCGTGCCTCGGTTACGACATCGGCAATGTGTTCGCGGTTGGCTTGGCGCGCGCGAAGATCAAGACGCGCCAGGGGCTCAAGGAGGCGTTGGACAGCATCCGTTGCCTGCCTGCCGCGACCGGAGGTCCCGGCACGGTCATCAGCTTCGGGCCCTACGACCGCCGCGGTCTGAAGGGTCCTGACTATCTCGTGCTACGCACCGTCAAGAACGGCAAGGAAATGGCAATTCCTGTCGAACGCTGACGCTGGGTTGCTGATGATTGTTCGGGCCCCGGCAGCGCGAGCGAGGCCGACTCCCAGTGGTCAACTCAAAGAGGAATTTATGGGTTCTCGATTCGATGGCAAAGTCGCTCTGATCACTGGCGGCTCGCGTGGCTTGGGGCGCTCGGCCGCGCTGGCCTTCGCGCGCGAAGGCGCAAGGGTTGCAGTGTCCACCGGCAGCGATGTGCGCGGTGGCGAGGAAACGGTAAGCTTGATCAAGGCGGCCGGTGGTGATGCCTTCTTTGCAAAGTGCGACATCAGCAACGAGAGCGATGTCGAGCGCTTCGTCGCTGCCACCGTCGAGCGCT
>JBEVDW010000361.1:0-3325 GCA_040513115.1 Steroidobacteraceae bacterium
CCCGCTCCGACTTGATAGGTGGCTTTGCCATGGGTGGCATTCGCCAGCGTCAGCATCGTCTGCATCTTCTCCGCTGGGGGAATCCGCAGCGCGTCAGTGCTGATCACCGTGCCCAGCCGGGGCGCCAGCGCCGCGGCGTAGCCGCACATCACGTTCCAATCGGGGTACGAGTCCAGGTCAGCCACAACTTTTGCCAGTGGCGAGTTTTCCGGCGTCCATAAGCACGGAGCAATCCAGCTGACCAACTGATCCCACATCAGCATCTGATCGACGCAGCCGCTCGATTCGAGCAGCTTGGCGACCTGACCAAAGACCTCCGGGGGTTGGTTGCGGTCCACTGTTTGCGAAACCGCGGTCTCGACACGTCGCTTTGCCATGCCCAGTCTCCTCGGGGGTATCTGCGTTGTATAACAGGCGTTGCAAAATAAACGGAATGCCTGAAGGACTCAACAGTCCTCGCATCTGTTTACGTTCGAGCGGCCTGGAGACTTTGAAAACGTGGGCCTTGCGGCAATGCGAAGAGAGCCGCAATCGGAGGTGCGCTCACCATCGCCTGCGAAGTTGCGCCGCCTCGCGCTTGGCGCGGATTGCCGCCTCGCGCGCTGCGGGAGTAACGGATGGCGTGTCGGCGGGCAAATTCTTCCGCACGTCCGTGAACTTCACCTTCGTGACTTGCGGTTGCGGATAGCTGCTGCAACTGAGCCAGCGGCCCACGATCATGCCGTGTCGACGTTCGACCACATCCAGCCAGTTGGGCACTCCGGGATCCTTCGCGGCAATCACGATGCGAAGTTTGCCGTCGGCGTCGCGTCTCGCGGTGAGGCCGTTGAGTTGAGTCTGCCGATTCATCCAGTCGAGTGTGTCCGTATTCTCGTCGGCGAGATGGAAACTCCAGTAGCGGCATTGTGCAGGGATCTCCGTTTCGAGGATCAGCGCCTCGTCGGCCTGCACGTCGAACATTCCCTGCAGATAGCTTTGCGTCTTGATGCCACCCGTGCTGCTCAGGTCGAGCGGAGCTACCTTGTTGACCAGGCCACGATCATAGAGACGCTTGGTCCAGGTCTGGCGGAACTGCTCCCAATTCGCTGCCCACTTCGGCAACTGACGCAGGCCCTCCGCGACTTCAGTGGCGCTCTTGCGAGGTCGCGCAGCAGGTACATCGAGGCGTTCGATAGCGAATCGGCCATCGACTTCGTTCTTCCAGTCGTATGCGCGCTGTCTGACCCAGATGAATGTTGCGCCGCTGTCGAGCTGCCACCAATCGCCCTTCCAGTCTTTGGGTCGTGCCGGACTGAGGACGACTTCGAAGCGGCCATCCTTGCCGATCTTCACGGTGTCGAGATCGTAGTGGGCGAGTGTCGGGGCGAGCGAGCCCTTGCCATAGGGTATGAACAGGCCGCTGCCGATTTCGAAATCCACGATGCGAGTGGTGCCTCGCACACCGCTGATGCGGTAAACGCCAGTGTCTTCCACGACAGCCTGGTAGTAGGAGTCATCAGGATTCGCGAAAGCGTACGGATACACCTGGTTGAACATGGGCCAGAAATCCGG
This sequence comes from Steroidobacteraceae bacterium, assembly GCA_040513115.1. Taxonomy (GTDB): domain Bacteria; phylum Pseudomonadota; class Gammaproteobacteria; order Steroidobacterales; family Steroidobacteraceae; genus DATELY01. The sequence goes on from JBEVDW010000361.1 coordinate 1,552, forward strand.
GTACTTCGGATCTTGATACTGCAACGCGAAGAACGCCTGCGAGATCATCTCGTGCTGCCAGCGCAGGAGGTCCTGACGCGCCTGCGGATCCTCGGGATCGGCGAGCTTGTTGGCTCCGACATCGCCTATCGGCGCCATCTCCTGCATGAGTTGCGCCCAGGTCGGCAGCGTGTTGGTTTCTTCGGCATACGCGGCAACGCTCCACCATAGTCCAGACAGTAGTGCTGCTGCGAATGAGAGTGGCCGTGGTGTCATGGGATCCCTCGGGATGTTGTGATCGAGCGCCCGACAGCATTACAGGAATTCCTGGAACCGCTCGATGTAGCCCGCGTACCGGAGCCTTACTTGATCTGGGGTGAGTCCGTATTCCTCGAGCGTGTAGCGGCGTGTCTTCCAATCAGTGGTCCCGTAACTCCGTTCCCAATTGCAGATGCGCTCGCGTGCGACGTTGGACAAGGTCATGTCCGCATGTTGATACACGCACTCCACCGCATGCTCGGGGGCTTCGACCACCTGCCGGTAGGCGATATCTGCGAACGGAAGGTGCGGATTCTCCTCGCGAGCCACGACGATTTGCTGCCATGCGCGGGCCTGACCCTCCTGGAGCAGCTGTCCGATCGTGACCTTGCGCTCGACGTTGCTGAAGGCACGTTGAAACGCGTCGATCAAGCTGGCGGAGGAGGCGAGCGATGCAACAGGATCTCGGTGGGTGACGACAAAGCGAGCGTCAGGAAACACGTGGGCGAGCGCCGGCTCGAGACCCGGATACGCAGGGCTCTTGAGAACCCAGCGTCGCGGCATTGCGCTCGGGAACTGCCATTGCAGGTACTGCAGTGCACGCTTGAGAAACTGCATGTTCCGGAGAACGCGTGACTCCGTCATCGCCCATTGCGCGAAGCTGGGCACGAACGTGAACGCGATCATGTACTGGCCAAACAGATCGTGGGCGAGGAGCAGATTCTCTTCTTCCGGCTCGAAGGTGCTGAACTCGTGCGTGTAGCGGGCCTCAGGTGCGTGCTCGTTGAACCATCGTACCCACGCATCGGCCTGGGCGATGCGCTGTGCCGGATGCTCACCGCGATCTCCACTGAGCAGTGACAAACTGATGCCGCGCCAACAGGGCAGGTAATGGAAATCGCCACTCGCTGCGAGCAGCTTGTGCAATTTCGTCGACCCAGTGCGCGCACCGCTGGACAGGATCACGGGGCGGTCGATCTTCTCCGCGTCGATTTCGGGATGGTCTCGAAGATCACGCTGCATCCGCAGCCGATTGCAGAGAATCAGCAGCAGGATGTTCTCCAGCGCGCGAGCACCGGTGTCACTGAGCTCTGCTTCTGTGTTCAGCGCATTCAGGAATTGCTGCAGTGGCTCCTCGATCGGCGCATCGTCAATGCCGGTGATCGCGGCCTGCTCGCGCGCCCGAGTCATCAGCTCCGAGGCGTTAACGGAGATCTGGGCATAGGGAGGCTCGCTGCTCGCGACCGGCACGTGTTGCCGTGGATGTTCCATTGAGCTCCTCTCTGATGTGTAGTCGCACGGGAATGCGGCTCACATCGATCTAAGGTAAGGCAATGGGGAAATCTGGCGGCGGCGTCTCGATTGCCGCCTGTAAAGCCTGCAGGGCAGCTCGATCGCCGCTGTCCTTGAGGCCGCGCGCCTCGAGTGTCTCCAGCGGAACGTGCTGCAGGAAGAACGCTGCCAGCAGCGCGTGCGGAGCGGTCACGGCAAGGGTCGGCTGTGCGATGGACTTGCCCGGTTGACCGATCAGGACAGC
>JBEVDW010000362.1:0-8657 GCA_040513115.1 Steroidobacteraceae bacterium
ATGGAAGACCGCGCTCACAAAACGCAGACGCTGATCGAGGAGCTCAGCCTTGTAACCGACTTCATAGCTCGTGAGCTTCTCCGGTTTGAAGTCATCGATACCAACGGGATCGCCGTTGACATCCAACGCGAACGGATTGAGGAGGTTGTTCAAGCCACCGGTCTTGTAGCCCTTCGCCCAGCGTGCATAGATCAGTCCGCCCATGGGCAGCTTGTAGTTCAACGTCAGTGCCGGCGTGAACTGATCTTCCTTGCGGTCGCCTTCTACCCTGATACCACCTGTGTTCACCTGCGCCGGGAACCAGATGTCACGCTTCTCTTCCATGTAGCGTCCGGAGCCGATGAGCTGCCACGCATCGTTGATCTGGTAGCTGGCCTCACCGAATACGGACCATGATTTGGCGTCGATGTTACCTTCCGTGGCTGGCAGCGAAATGCGCGGAATGGCGCCCGCGAGAATCTCATCGCGCGTAAACGGAACGCCGGCCAGGATCAGGCCAATTTCGCCTGCGGTCTTGTCGCGTACCTCATCCTTGAAATACGTGGCGCCGGCGATGAACTGCAGCGGTCCATCCAGCTTGGAGACCGCACGCACTTCCTGACTGAACACCTTGGACTTGAAATCGGCAGTAAAGCCGGCGATCGGGATCGCCGTGGCATCGATGTCGATGGATGCCGACTCCTTGTTGTCGCGATACGCCGTGATCGAGGTGATGGTGACTGGGTCGAGCTCGAACTCCGCCTTCAGCGACGTGCCGTATTCCTCGAGTTCGTGCACAGGCAACTGATCGGCATAGGTGCTGTGCTGCGGCTTGCCGAGTTGGAGATCGTCGGCGGTGATGACTTGTCCGGACAGGAAACTCAACAAGCCCGCGAGTGTGGCCGGATCCCTCTGTGTCCAGCCGCTGGCGGCGGTGTCGTTCACCTTCGTGTAATCGCCACGCAGCGTGAGGCGCACGGTGTCGGACGGCTCAAACGCAATCTTGGCATCGACGGAGTCGGTATCCGCCAGTTCGGATCCCTTGTTGCTGCTGTAACCGCCGGAGGACATGCCTTCGGGACGGGAGGGCAGACGCAGAGGGTTGGTGGCATTGATGGCCTTGTTATCGACCATTGCATCGCGCTCGCGATGGCTGGCCGCAACGTTGAACGCCACCGTAGGCGCCAGCGGCACGTTGATGTAACCCGCGACATCGATCAGATCGGACGTACCGTACGACACCCGTGCGTCGCCCGTCAGTTGCTCCAGGTTGGGTTGATTCGTGATGATGTTGATCGCACCGCCGGTGGCATTGCGTCCGTACAGTGCGCCTTGCGGACCCTTCAACACCTCGATGCGCTCGACGAACGGCATGTCGGTGGCGCCGCGCAACCGCGGCCGCGGCACGTCATCCACGTAGACTGCTACGCTGTTCTCGGCGTAGTTACCCGACAGCGCGTTGCCGACGCCACGCAGGAACGGAGACAGCGTGCCTCCCTGTCCGTACTGCATGACGAGGCCTGGAACCGCCATTTGCAGTTCCTCGACTCTCGCGATGCCTTGATCCTTGAGCTGGTCCGAGTTGATGGCTTCGAGCGACAGCGGGGCGTCGATCAACGACTCCACACGGCGCTGCGCGGTGACCGTGATTTCTTCGAGCTTGATTTCCGAACCTGAGCTTCCCGACTGCGCCATCGCCGGCGTGGACGTCAGGACGGCCAATGCCGTACTGCTCAGAAGCGCACTCAGGCCGATCGCCGATCCCGACCGCACATTGCTCATAGGTAGTTCCCCCATCCGTATATTGTGATGCGTTGCACTGAGGCGAGCATAGGCACTCCTGTTCTCACGTGCATCCATTCGATCCCCGCAAACTTTAAGTGGCGCGGGTCGAATTCAAACCTTCGCGCTGGTTATGCTGTAGATGCCTTCTCATACTGGTTTGCTAAATTGGAGATGATGCGATGAACACATCGGTTCGACCCAGCCCGGCAACAACCTCGCCAGTTCTCAAGGCAGCGTGGGACAAGTACCTCGCGACCCTGGATCAGATACGAGCCGACATCGAGGCCTCGCAGCAATTCGACTTTGCACCGGATCAGCGCGGGCTTGCGTATCGACAGCTCATGCAGATTCAGGCAATGGCCTACAACTTCGCCGTGGGCCCGCGCCCCATCGAGCCGCGCGCGTTTCACAACACGGGTTGGCAGACGGAGTTCTACAGCATCGGCGGCAATGGCCCGGACTTCGACTATCGCGTCTTGTTTCTCGATGGCGGACACACGTATCGCCTCACGGGTCAACTCAACGACGCGAAGATGACCGTGACGCAAGTGAACAGCGCCACACCGGGGCAGCCTCAATCGCGCTGCCTTGCCAACTACGACTTCGCCAACTTCGAGGTCAAGCCGGATACCTCGTTCGAGATCATCCTCAGCGCCAAGAAGCACGACGGCAACTGGATGGAGCTGCTGCCGGATGCCGACTATCACTGGATGATGATCCGGCCCACGCTGGAAACCTGGGATGCAAAGCCGCCGGAGTTTCAGATCGAGCGCATCAGTCCGCGGCGCGCTGGTGATGTGGAAGTCGACGAATTTTCCGAGGCGGCGCTCGCGCGTCGCATCGAGCTCGCCACCTCATTCGCACGCTACGCGATGACGGATTGGTCGATCGGCTACACCCAGCTGGTGCTGCGCAATGCCGGTGGCTTCAACAAGTTCACGAACTTCAACACCGTCGAAGCCGGTGAGCTCGGCAGCCCGGCCGCGCAGTACTACCAGTGCGTGTATCAAGTGAACGATGACGAGGCGCTGATCATCGAATTGGACGACATGCCCAATGGCGAATACTGGTCGTTCCAGCTCTTCGATCTCTGGCAGAACTCGCACTTCTTCCGCACGCGCCAGTCGGCGTTGAATCTGCGGCAGATCGAGCGGGATGCCGATGGGAAGTATCGCATCGTGCTGTCGCGCCAGGATCCCGGCATCGCCAATTGGCTCGACAATGCCGGTTTCAACCATGGCCAGGTGCTATGGCGCAATTACAAGTCGAAGCAGAATACCGAGCATCGCGTTCATCGCGTGAAGTTCAACGAGCTCAGCAAGCATCTGGCGAGCGGCGTGCGACGAGTGTCGCCGGAAGAGCGTGTGCGCGCGATCGCCGAACGTCGCAACGCTTATCGTCGGCGTCACGGCGAATAGAGAACGTCGCTTCAGCGTCAGGCCGGGAGTCGCTTGAGCACGCGTGCTCCCGGTTTCGGGTCTACCATCGCCTGCGCATCTGTGCGCCGCGGCGTCTGTTGCGGATCTCGGCATCTCTGCGCTCGGCCGTGATCCGCGGCGTGTCCGCCGGCAGGAACTGCCGCACATCAGCCACTTTGCACACCTGAGTTCTGTGATCGGGCCAGCTGCTGCATTTTTCCCAGCGGGCCTGAATCGCGCCGGTGCGGTAGCCGGCCGTGTCGAGCCAGTTCGGAACACCGGGATCAACAGCTGAAACCACCATCCGGCAAATGCCATCCTTGTCGATGTGCGCGGTGCAGCCGTTCACGTTGATCTGGTGATGCATCCAATCCGGCGTGAAGCCCAGGTCATCGCTGAGGTGAATGCTCCAGTAACGCACTTGCTCGGGCACGTGCACTTCGATGAGCAGCGCCTCATCGCGTTGCAGATCGAAACCGCCGTAGGCGTACCTTTGTGTCGTCATCGCGCTGTAGTTCACGAGGTCCCAATAGGCGATCCGATTCACGCCTTGATTCTTGCGGATGCGTTGCACGTAGTCCGCCGACACTCGCATCGAGCCTTCGATCCACTTGGCGATCTGTTTCATGTTTTGTTCCAGCGTCGCGGCGTTCGGGCGCGGTTTGATCGCTGGGACATCCACGCGCTCGATGGCGAAGCGTCCATCGACCTCGTTGATCCAGTCATAGGCCACCTGACGTATCAACAAGTACGTGGTGCCGGCACCGAGCTCCCACCAGTCACCCGTGTACCCGTCCGGCCGCTTGCGACTGAGCAGGACTTCGAACCGGCCGTCGGCATTCACGTGGACGTCGTCATCGATGAAGTAGTTCGCGAGCGTGACACCCAGATAGGCGTCATCGGGAACACCGCGTGGGAAGAAACTGCCGGTCCCCAGCTGGAAGTCGATGCGCCGCACTGTGCCGCGATAGCCGATCAGGCGGTACGTGCCTTGGTCGGAGATCGGAGCAGTCAACGCGTTGGAATCCGGGTTCCCGAGAAACGCGGAAAAGGGATAGCAGGAGAACGGCCAGAACTCGGGATAGTCGGGATCGGTGCACAAGAGCCCGAAGAAGGCGGACGTGAGCTCTGCGAACATCGAGCGGTAGAGCTCGCGTCGCAGCTGGGCGTCTTCCTGATGCGGCAGATAACCGGCCAACGTTTCCGCGAGCGGCAGCAGCGGCTCGATGTACGACGCCCATTCGCGCGCCACGAGCGGTGCGATCGCTGTCTGCGTGGAAGTCGCCTTGTGATCGATCGCACTCATATACTTGTTTCCCTGATATGTCGCAGTGATGACGACATGAGCTCATTCAAGTCTCGTTCGGTACCGAGAAGTACTCCTGGTACCGCTTGAAGGCAACCCGCTCCGCTGCGATCTGCTCGGGCTTGCCGACCGAATACAGATGCACTTTCCGCTGCGTTCGCGGATGCGCTGCCGTGTAAGCCTCGATGGCCTGCTTGTGCGCATCCGTGAATTGCATTTCGAAGAAGTCGTAGATCTTTGCGATCGCGGTGACGGGGCTCGTCGTGGTCTCGGCGAACTGCGCATTGCAGAGGCTTTCCTTCGGCACCAAACCCGATTCGAGCCATTCGATCGGCTTGGACATCATCGCCGCGGTCATGACGGGATCGGTGAGCTGCTCGTACGCCGCGGTGATCTTCTGGTCGCTGCGGATGGCCATGAGCGTGCCGATCATGTTCACGGCCGAGGCCATCGCCTTGATCGGATCGCGGTGCGACCAGACGAGGCGCGCACCCGGAAACACTTTAAGCACATCAGGAAGGTAGCGCAGAGAGTCGTTCGTCCCGATCACCCATTGCTTGCCCGGACTCTGCCACTGCCACAGTTTCAATGCGCGCCGCGCATAGGCCAGCGAGAGCGGCGCGCTGTTCTGCTTCGCCATGTACTCGTTGTAGCTTCTGGGCAAGCCCAGCATGTTGAACCAGATGGGCGTTCTGAAGCTCATGGCTTCGATGCGAAAGAGCTCGCCCGGAATGCCCACTCCGAACTCATGAATGTTGTCCACCTCGGGCTCGATGCGAGCCCACTGACGGAGGCGGCTGTCTGCGATCCGACGCTGCTTCGCCACATCCCAACCGGGAATTGCGACCGGAAATTGCGCCATCTCATCGGTCGTGGTGCGATTGCCTGGTAACAGCGCCAGCAGCGTATGGAGCAAGGTCGTTCCGCTGCGCCCCTGACCGATCACCCACAACGGTCGATCGATCTGTTCATCCTCGATCTCCGGGTGCAGCCGATACTCCTGCTCGACGCGTAATCGTCCTTCGAGAAACGACAGCAGGTCGGAGCGAGTCAGAATACGGCCGAGCAGCGTCAGCTCCGCCTCCTCATCGAGGCTTTTGACCAGGACGGAGAACGGCTCGCGCCAGGAGTCCTCGCCGAAGTCGCTCAGCCCGGTGTTCCTGATGGCGCGGTCGATGAGTGACGCTTCATCGAGCGGCACGATGCCGGCGATGTCGAGATCGGCGCCTTCGAGATTGATCCGTCGCACCCACTCCGGTTTCGGAGCGGGCGTCCAGCTTGGCATCCTCGAATTCTCAAGGCTCTTGGCCACCGGCGCTTCCCCAGACTGCAATATAGAGCGACCGAACTAATATGAGCACGGGCCCACCCAGCTCGTCAATTTGCGATCTGGAGCGCGGGAGACCTGCGCTCGCGCGATGGCGAACGCAGGTCGGTGTCGATCGAGTCTCAGCTCGCCATCTCAGAAGTCGTACTGGAACGTGACGCCATAAGTACGGCCTTCCGTGTTCCAGCGCGACAAGACGTCGCCATTCGAGAGGATGCCCGTTGCTTTGAAATCATCCGTGAGGTTCCGTCCCCACAGCATGGCGCTCCACTTGTCGTCCGCCGACTTCACACCGAGGCGAGCACCGAGCAAGCCGTAGCTGTCCAATGCATACAGGGGGTCGCCTTCCAGAGACGCGTTCGTGTCGTCGCTGTAGTTGTAGTCGGCACCGAAGAAGCCGATGAGGGACGAGGACACCGAATGCTCATAGTCGAGCATCAACGTGTACTGCCACTTCGGTGCGAAGTTGAACGGCCGGCCGGAGAAGTCCGTGGGCGCGCCCTGGTTGTCCAGGCCGAAGAACTCATCCACTTCCGTGTCCACGTAAGCGCCGCTCGCGCCCAGTATCAGACCCGACGCCCAGGACGGCGCATAGCGAAGATCGAGCTCGCCGCCGCGAACCGTCGACTTCGGTGCGTTGTCGATGATGCCCAGCGGACCGAACAGTGGATCCAGCACTTTCGTGAACAGCTGCTTGTCGTCGTAGCTGTAATCGTACAGGGCGATGTTCGCCTCGATCTGGCGGTCCGCCAGGAATGTCTTGGCGCCGACTTCGAATGCCAGCACCTTTTCCTGTGTGACAGGCTCGTACTGCAATTGACGCGAGGCCGCGGGCGAGGGGAACCCACCGGCCTTGTAGCCACGTGCATACGAGACATACAGCAGGCTGTCTTCCGTCACGTGCCAGTCCACCGCGATGCGATACGACACGTTGTCTTCATCGAGGCTGCCGGTGAAGGCGCCCGGCTGGAAATTGTCGTCGAGCGCGAAGCACTGGTCCTTGGTAGCCCCCAGCAAGTTCGCGAGTGATATGCCATTCGTCTGGCTGCCGCCGGTCGATTCGCCCGGCTCGAAGTTACACGTGTAGTAATCCTGCTTCTGTTCGGTGTAGCGCGCACCCAGGTGCAGTGTGAAGGCGGGCAGGAAGCGCCAGGACGTGTTCACGAACACGCCCCACTGCTCGATGTCGGTCTCGTCGTTCTGGGAGTTGCGATCGGAGAACTGATTGAACGTGCCAGTGATGGTGTCGACCAGTGAGGTGTTGTTGCCCAATCGCTGCGTGCGCGTCGAATCCGCTTCGTCCTTGCTGTAGGTCGCCCCGAACATCCAGTCCAGCTGGTCGTCTGCGCCCCACGCGCCTGACAGGCGCAGCTCGAATGCCTTGGTGTTCATGTCGGCCGCGACTTCCTGGTCATTGTGCTGGTAGCTCAGGCCGGAAGAGGGCGTGTTCTCATCCACCTCGAGATCGAGGTAGGAGGCGAGTGCGGTGAGCTTGACCTCATCGGTCATGTCCCACTCGGTGCGCAAGCCGTACAGAGTCTGAGCGTCGTTGTTCTCCCAGTTGACGTCCGTCGGAGAGCCAGTGCCTCGTGCGGGCCAGTCGGCCAGTGTCGGATCGTCTTCATTGATGCCGACGATCGGATACGTGGGATGCAGCGTATACGGCAGATTGGCTGCTACTTGAGGAACGATGGCGATCGGCTGTGGCGCTCGGGGTTCGCCGTTATCCTGCCAGCCGTCGATGGTGGCGCGGATCAGGAGCGTATCGCTCGGGGTGATCTCGAGCTGGCCTCGGTAGGCGAGCAGATCCTTCTTACCCAAGCGCTCGTCGCGCGTGTTGCTCTCCTGATCGCCCTTGTTGGAGTTGATGGCACGCACGGCGAGGCGGCCGCTCATGATGTCGGTGAACGGGCCGCTGATGAAGCCCTCCGCATCGATCGTTTCATAGCGGCCGTAGCTCAGGCGCACGCCGGCATCGAAATCATTCGTGGGCTTGTTGGTCACGAAGTTGATTGCGCCGCCTGTCGTGTTGCGCCCGTAGAGGATGCCCTGAGGTCCTTTCAGCACTTCGATACGCGAGACATCGAGCAAGGGACCCTTGGTATTCAGACCGTAGGGCAGATTGAATTCATCGGTGTAGACGCTGACGGTGGGTTGGGCGGTGAGCGTTCGCTCGTTGAAGCCCACACCACGCATCGTGTAAATCGGCGTGCCGAAGCCGCTCTCGCCGACGGTGAATCCGGGGACGAGCTTGTCCAGGTCGCGCGTGTCGGTGATGCCCATGTCCATCAGCTCATTACCCGTGTAGGTGCTGATTGCGATCGGGATGTCGCTTGCCGATTCCTCGCGCTTCTGCGCCGTCACCAGGACTTCCTCCAGCTCCGCTGCAAGGGTTTGCTGGCTTGCGACGATCAGCGCCATCCACGCGAGAAGCTGTCGTGAGCGGAACGAAGCATTGTGAGTCGTTTGCATCGGTGATACCCCCTATCTCGTAATCGCAACGTGTGTTGCAAGTGAATCTGTGCGTCGTTGTCAAAGCAGGCGGCGATAACGCTCGATGTAGGCTGCGAACACCCGGTCGACCGTGGGCGCATCGAGTCCGAATTCTTCCAACGTGACATGAGCGAGTCGCCGCACTGATCCGCAAACTCCTGCGCAGCAAGCCCTAGAACGGCGCCACGCATTGTCACGCGCTAGAGCCCGGGATTGACTGACCGAAGCTCGGACATCCGTCGGGGCCGATGCTTTGGCCACAGGCTCAGCAGAGACTCTAGATTACGAGGGTGCGTGCCATGGAAGACGACGCCGTCGACTCCGGCGTCGAAGCGGTCGAGCACACACT
>JBEVDW010000363.1:0-2657 GCA_040513115.1 Steroidobacteraceae bacterium
TCTGGATCTGGATGGGATATCGAAGCTGCATTACGAGCTCTCCTCGATCAACCCACGAATTTCATCCTGGAGCATGTAACCCACGCCCATGAGCCAGGTGGCGAGCACGTCTTGATGAGTCTTGCGGTTCCGCGCGATACGGTAACCGGTACCCAGCGAGAGAATGGCCATCGTGTAGGCGTTGTACACCTTGTACCAGTGCAACGATTTACGCTGGATCGTGAGCCCTGAAGCGCGCTCATACGCCTCGAAGAACGCCTCTTCGGGCATCAGCCCGCACACGAGGAACACGTTGTCTTCTTCACGGTGGTGACCGAAGGCCGTGCTCGTGGTCCAGGCAAGATCCTGGTGGCGATCGCCGATGCGCCCGAGCTCCCAGTCGAGCCAAGCGGTGATTCGGCCTTCCGGCTCGGTGAACAGAAAGTTGCCCACGCGATAGTCGGCATGCACGATCACGGGCCGGTCCAGATGCGGCATGTTCCGGCGGAGCCAGACAGCTGCAGCGGCAAGCAGCGGCTCTTCCTCGTCGGCGTCTTCTTCCCACACACGATTCCACCAGTTCACTCCCCAGAGCGCGCACTGGATACCGGGCTGCGGTACATCGAACGCAGCAAGATTGGCCGTGCGATAGTCATGTGTATGGATCGTGGCCAGATGCTCGATGAACTGCGGCGCAAGCAAGGGCCGCAAGCGTGGTGGCAGGCGCGTACCCAAACCGGAGACGCCGCTCGAGGCATCGGAAGACTTCGTCACACCCTGAGCGAAACCGTAGATGAGCGCCGGGTACGGCAAGTACTCGCCTTCCGGGTCACACCAAAAGACCGGCGGAACCGGCACAACGCCTTGGAAGGCGCGCAACAACTCAAACTCCCGCTGGCGGCTCGTTTCGACGATGGACTCGGCCGGTTCCATCCGCAGCACCATCGGCGTTCGCTCATGTCCCACTCCCGGCCGCTGCCACGACAGGTCGAACGCCATCTGCACCTTCGAGGCGCCACCGGCGAGCCATCTCGCATCGCTGATCTCGAACGCACCGATGTCGTGAGCTCGGAGCAACGAGCGCAAGCCGCTCACCAGTACTTCGAACGAGGGAGGCTGGAAGCCTGGCCCGGCTCTACGTTCGAGCTTGCGAGTGAGCAGGCGATCGACTTCGCGCTCGGTCGGAAATTGCTGCCTGAGTGCCGCAATCCACTGGGGTGAGGGAGCATCCTTGTCGATGGAGTGCACGAGCGCTTTCGGTGACACAAGGAAATCCATTTAGTATGCTTTAATACGACCACGGACAGAATTCGGGGACTGCATGCCCAAGAGCAAATCGGCGTCACGCCATCGCGCCAAGCCCAAAGCCGCACATCGCATCAAATCAGACATCACCCGCAAGGGCTTTGCCGCCCTGGCCGGTGTCGGCGCGAACGAAGAGGTTGCCGTGCTGGGCGTGCGTATTGCCTTTCTGATCCACGACGTGTCGCGCATGCGTCGCAGCGCGTACGACCAGATCATCAAGCCGCGCGGATTTACCCGCGCGCAGTGGTGGATCCTGGCCCACCTGTCGCGCCATGACGGCATGATGCAGACGCAATTGGCCAATGTCATGGACGTGGGCAAGGCGAGCGTCGGCACGCTGATCGAGCGGCTGGAGGCGAACGGTCTCATCGAACGTCGGCCGGATGCGCTCGATGGCCGCGCCAAACGCGTCTATATGCTGCGTGCGGGACATCAGATCGTGAAGCAGCTGGCAATCGAAGAAGCCAAGTACAACGAGCGGCTGTTGCGGGGCCTGTCGCTTCCCGAGCGGCGCGAGCTGTTACGCATGCTGGGCCTCGTGAAACAGGAGTTGGCCCAGTTCCTCTCCGACGATGGCAAGCCCGAAGGCGCGGACGAAGAGGAGGAAGAGTAGTCCGCCACGGTGGTTAGAACACCAACACGGGCTTGATGACGGCGCCGCTCTCGGTCGCATGGACTGCGTCGTTGATGTGATCGAAGCTGAATGTCCTGATGAGCCGGTCGAACGGAAACTTGCCCTCGCGATAGAGGCTGGCGAGTCGCGGAATCAGTTGCTGCGGCACGCTGTCGCCTTCGACCACATACTTGATGCCCGTGCCGCGCACGAGCAGGCTGAGTAGGTTCGCAGTCAGTGTCGCGTCCGGCGCGGGCACGCCCACGAGCGCAACGGTTCCGTTCGGCAGCGTGGATTCCACGGCGACGTTCACGATGGCGGGAATTGCGGTGGTATCGATCGCATGCGTGACGCCCCCACCGCTCAGCTCTCGCAATTTCGCCAGCACGTCCGAGGTTTCCTTTGGGTTGATCGTGTGCGTCGCACCGAGCTCGCGCGCTAGCTGTGCACGCGCGACATTCGGTTCGATGACGACCGTCGTGCCCGCATTCACGGCTTTGGCGGCGAGCAACGCGCTGAGACCGACCGCCCCACCACCAAAAATGGCCAATGACTCGCCCGCTTTCAGAGCGAGCGTATTCAGCACTGTTCCGGCGCCCGTCTGGACACCGCACCCCAAGGGCCCCAACAACTCGAGCGGCAGATCCTTCGGCACGACGATAGCGTTCGTCTCATGCGCGATGGCATGCGTCGAGAAAGAGGATTGGCGGAAGAACGCCCCATAGATGACGGCACCGTCCTGACTCAGCGGGCTCGTCCC
>JBEVDW010000364.1:0-3673 GCA_040513115.1 Steroidobacteraceae bacterium
CTCTACGGTATCGCAAGGACGCCACAACGTCATGTTGGGAATCATGCGTAGGCTCGCGACGTGCTCGATGGGTTGGTGAGTCGGGCCGTCTTCGCCGAGACCGATCGAGTCGTGCGTGAAGACGTAGATCACGCGCTGCTGCATCAGCGCGGACATGCGCACGCCGTTGCGCGCGTAGTCGGAGAACACGAGGAACGTGCCGCCGTACGGGATGAATCCCCCGTGCAGCGCGATGCCGTTCATCGTCGCGGCCATGCCGAACTCGCGCACGCCGTAGTGGATGTAGTTGCCGGACGCGTCCGTCGGCGTGATGACCTTGGAATCCTTGCGCGTCGTGTTGTTCGACGGTGTCAGATCCGCCGAACCGCCGAACAATTCTGGCAGGCCAGAGCCGTAGGCATTCAAGGCGGCTTGCGATGACTGACGCGTGGCGAGCGGTTTGTTCGCCTTGAGCAGTTCTGCCGTGAACCCCTGCACCGTGCCCGACCAGCTTTCCGGCAAGTCGCCGCGCATGCGACGTTCGAATTCGGCAGCGAGTTGCGGATGCGCCTTGCGATAGCCGTCGAACACTGTCTGCCAGTCGCTTTCGTAGCGCTTGCCGCGCTCTTTCGCGTCCCACGCCTTGCGAATGTCGTCGGGAATCACGAACGGCTCCGCCGTCCAGCCAAGTTGCTTGCGGGCAGCCGCCACTTCATCCGCGCCGAGCGCCGAGCCGTGCGTCGCTTCGGTGCCCTGCTTGTTCGGCGCGCCATAACCGATGATGGTCTTGCAGCAAATCAGGCTCGGACGGTCGGTCACCTGCTTGGCGGCATTGATGGCTGCAGCAATCGCCTCCGGATCGTGACCGTCGACCTGGGGCACCACGTGCCAGCCATAGGCTTCGAAGCGCTTCGGTGTGTCGTCGGTGAACCAGCCGTGCACTTCGCCGTCGATTGAGATGCCGTTGTCGTCGTAGAAGCCGATCAACTTGCCGAGCTTCAAGGTGCCCGCCAATGAGGAGGCCTCGTGCGAAATGCCTTCCATCAGGCATCCGTCGCCCATAAACACGTACGTGTGATGGTCGACGACGCTGAAGCCCGGCTGGTTGAATTGGGCCGCGAGGACCTTCTCGGCGAGCGCCATGCCCACGGCGTTGGCGAGGCCCTGACCCAACGGGCCGGTAGTCGTCTCGATGCCCAGTTCCAGTGCATGCTCGGGATGACCCGCCGTGTGCGAGCCCAGCTGCCGGAAATGCTCGATCTCCTCGATGCTGAGCGGATAGCCCGTCAGGTGCAGCACGGCATACAGCAGCATGGAGCCGTGACCATTCGACAGCACGAAGCGATCGCGATTGGCCCAGCGCGGATTCGCCGGGTTGTGCCGCAAATGATCGCTCCACAGCACCTGGGCTATGTCAGCCATTCCCATGGGTGCCCCGGGGTGACCCGAATTGGCCTTTTGGACAGCGTCCATGGACAGCGCGCGAATGGCGTTCGCCAACTGGCGCCGCGTGGGAGTCGAGGGCATGAGGAAGTCCGTCAGGGCATGCAAAGCGGGCGCGCATTCTCACCCAGCGTCGCGATGCGGGCAACGCGGCGCCCAATCCCACAACTCCGCTCACACAACTGCAATGCGTGGGCTCATTTCCTTCGTGGCGGCAGAGTCGGTCGGTATACTCCGGCGCTTCTACAGACAATCGAAGGTTGCGCATGTCAGGGAGCTACGTCTTTACGTCCGAATCCGTGTCAGAGGGCCATCCGGACAAAGTCGCCGATCAGATTTCTGACGCCGTGCTCGACGCCATCCTCGCCCAGGACAAGCGCGCCCGCGTCGCCTGCGAGACTATGGTCAAAACCGGCGTCGCGATCGTTGCCGGGGAAATCACCACATCTGCGTGGATCGACCTCGAAGAGCTGGTTCGCGGCGTCATTTGCGATATCGGCTACACCTCGTCTCACGTCGGTTTCGACGGCCGCACCTGCGGCATCGTCAACATCATCGGCAAGCAGTCTCCGGACATCGCCCACGGCGTAGATCGCAAAAAGCCTGAGGAACAGGGGGCCGGTGACCAGGGCCTCATGTTCGGTTACGCCACCAACGAGACCCCCTCGCTGATGCCCGCGCCGATCTACTACGCGCACAAGCTGGTGGAGCAGCAGGCAAAGATCCGCAAGGCGAAGAAGTCCAAGCTCCCCTGGCTGCGTCCGGACGCAAAGAGCCAGCTCACGTTCCGCTATGACAACGACAAGCCGGTCGGCGTCGAAGCCGTGGTGCTGTCCACGCAACACGATCCGTCCGTGAAGCAGAAAGATCTGAAGGAAGCGGTGATCGAGGAGATCGTGAAGCCGGTGCTGCCGGCGAAGTGGATCACCCCGAAGACGAAGTTCCACATCAACCCCACCGGCAAGTTCGAGATCGGCGGCCCGGTCGGCGATTGCGGCCTCACCGGGCGCAAGATCATCGTCGACAGCTACGGCGGCATGGCCCGCCACGGCGGCGGTGCGTTCTCAGGCAAGGATCCGTCGAAGGTGGATCGTTCCGCTGCTTATGCTGCGCGGTATGTGGCGAAGAACATCGTCGCCGCCGGTCTCGCGGACCGCTGCGAAATCCAGGTGTCGTATGCGATCGGTGTAGCAGAGCCGACGTCGATCACCGTCGAGACGTTCGGCACCGGCAGGCTTCCGAATGAGAAGCTGGAAAAGCTGGTACGGGCCCATTTCGACCTGCGCCCTTACGGCATCATCCAGATGCTCGATCTGATTCACCCGATGTATCGTGCGACCGCCGCTTATGGTCACTTCGGCCGCGAGCCGGGTCAGGGCACGTACACGACGCCCGAGGGCAAGACCGAGAAGTTCACCACGTTCACGTGGGAAAAGACGGATCGTGCCGAGGCGTTGAAGCAAGGTTGACCAGGAGCGGTTGGCGAATCGAAGCCAACCGCCTCCTTTGTGTTGCTCGTCGAGGAGCGCTGCAGCAGGAGTTCCTGCCAGGCTCGATGAGAACACCCCAAATCAAACGGCGCTCGCTTTCACGGGAGAGATAACGTGAACGCTGTCGTTTCAAAACAGTTCTCCGATTACATCGTCAAGGATCTGGCGCTCGCTGACTGGGGCCACAAGGAGATGGCGATTGCCGAGACCGAAATGCCCGGTCTCATGTCCATCCGCAAAGAGTACGCCGCGAGCCAGCCGCTCAAGGGCGCGCGCATCGCGGGCTCGCTCCACATGACGATTCAAACCGCCATGTTGATCGAGACCCTGAAGGCACTGGGCGCCGATGTGCGCTGGGCGTCCTGCAACATCTACTCCACTCAGGACCATGCCGCTGCGGCGATTGCTGCCAACGGCACGCCAGTGTTCGCCACGAAGGGCGAAACGCTGGATGAGTATTGGGAATACACCCATCGCATCTTTGAGTGGCCCAACGGCGAACAAGCCAACATGATCCTCGACGACGGTGGCGATGCGACGCTGCTGCTCATGCTCGGCACCGAAGCCGAGAAAGATGCGAGCGTGATCGCGAAGCCAACCAACGAAGAGGAAGTGTCGTTGTACGCCTCGATCAAGAAGCGTCTCGAATCCTCGCCGGGCTGGTACTCGAAGCGCCTCGCGCAGATCAAGGGCGTGACGGAAGAGACCACCACGGGTGTGAAGCGTCTGTATGCGCGCGCGAAACAGGGTCGCCTGCCCTT
>JBEVDW010000365.1:0-5948 GCA_040513115.1 Steroidobacteraceae bacterium
TAAGCCTGCCACCGTGAGCCTCCACAATTGATCTGCAAATGGGAAGGCCTATGCCCATTCCATCGCTCTTCGTCGTGAAGAAGCTTTCGAAGAGGCGATCTAGATGTTCGGGGGTGATACCTGGTCCGGTATCTACCAACGTACAGTGCACCATGCCGTGAGATTCTGCGGTGCTGATTGAAATTCTGCGGTCGTGGCTCGCCGCTCCTTCCATAGCCTGAATTGCATTGACTGCAAGGTTGGCGATCACTTGCTGGAGCTGAATTCGGTCTCCAAGAACTTTAGCTGAGGAAGTGCTACGATCATGCGTGATGGAGACTCCGCGTGATTGAATTTCGTGATGAAGAAAAGCCGTCGCTTCGGCGATGACATCGTCCAAACAAACAGGCGATCGCTCGGCTGTTGTCCCAGCGGCCATGGCCCGAATTCGGGCAACAATGTCTGCAGCGCGCGATGCGCTGGTCACCATGCCTCTGATTGCCAACTGCGCTTCGATTATGTCGGGGTTGGTGCGATTGAGCCAACGCTGGCCGGCTTCGCCATGAGTGCGAATCGCGGAAAGAGGCTGATTTATTTCATGCGCAATGGACGCCGCAAGTTCTCCGAGCATCGACACGCGCGAGGCATGGGCAAACTCAGATTGAAGTTTTCGAAAAGCTTCCTGAGCCCTGAGCCGTTGAGAAATATCGATCGTCCCGACGAGGCTTACCTCAAAATCATCAATTGGTCCTATGCGCGCTGTGGTGAAAAGCACGTCGACGACCCGGTCGTCCCATGTCACCATTTGCGTCTCTTCCTCAAAGCTGGGCTCACCACGGAAACGGGATTCCATTGCACGTCGAAACGTATCGGGGCGAGCCTGCCAAGTTTGGAGCATGGAAGGTTTAGGCGTTCCGCGAGAGTCGCCGCCGAACATTGCGATGGCGTGCTCATTCGCTTCGAGGAATTCAAGCGCTCCCATACACGTCTCAAGAAAGCCGGGGTGTTCGTCAAAGTACTTCCCGAGGTCCGTGACACCACTCTGTCGCAGCGCCCTGAATAGTTTGACCAGCCTGCTACCATTGAGTTGTCGGAGGGCGATTGGCATACGGGAGAAAAGGTGGCGGTAGCGCTGCTCGCTTCGTTGGAGTTCGGCATGATCGCGCTTTTGAGCGCTGACATCCATCACCGCGCCAATGAATTCCAGGTGTCCCTTTTGATTTGTCGTTGCGCGTGTCACCACTTTTACATGCTTGACAGTTTGATTGGGCATGAGCAATCGATGCTCGAGGGAGAATGATAGTCCGGCCTGCTTCGAATCATCGAACGTTTTGCGTACGACATCGAGATCGTCGGGGTGAATGCGTTGGAGCACGAAGTCGATCGTCGGCATCGACGATGATGCCAGCTCGAATATCCTGAATGTCTCGGCAGACCAGAACAGTTCGTCTGTCGCGATATCCCAACCAAAACTGCCGGTGTTGCTTAGCTGCTGAGCCTCGGCGAGGTAGACCGCCTCACTTTGTCGTGCTGCCTCTTCGGCGAGGCGGCGTTCCGTCACATCGGTGTTGCTTTCGACGACGCCAAGTGCCTGCTCTTCCTGACTTGTGAACCAGCGGCTAAGCACCGAAACCTGTGCTCCGCTGCGCGTCGTGTGTATCAGTTCGCCCTCCCATCTTCCGGTCCTCTGCAGCTTGTCCTTGAGTTCTGCCATCGGCGCTGGAAAGACGGTGCTTAGGAGATGATGCTCGATATGGCCAACGGCTTCCGTACGTTTCCATCCGTAGAGCTCCTCGGCGCCCCGATTCCAGTAGGTAATGAGGTCGTTCTCATCGCGGACGATGACGGCGTCCGTGGTCAGGTCGAGTAGATGGGCCTGTTGTCGATGGAGTGCCGAAAGTGTGCGCACTCGCCAGATCAAGCCTGTCACGAACAATGAACTCACAAGAAAGGTGGCCAGGGCCGCCATATCCTCCAGGTTGCCGATGTCGAAGGTAAAGGGGGGATCGACGAAGAAGTAGGCGAGGCAAACCAGCGCCGCGGCGCAGAAAGCCATCGATGCCAGGAGGCTGTTGAAAAGCGCAAGAAGGGCAATGACGACCAGAAGAGCAAACGCTGCCGTCGGATAGTTGACGCCCAGTCGAAGGCAGACGAGTGAGGTCAGGGCAAGCGCGCTTGCGCCGCAGATCCATAACAGGGGTGGGGATAACGGGCTCGGGCGCCAGAGATTTGCGTGAAAGGCACGTGGGAAGCTGCGCGATAATATGTGAAGGAAACGCTCGCGTTTAGGCGAGGGAGGAACGTTCGCCTTCAAGGGACTATGAAGTTCGCCGCTCATGTAGCGCTCCATGCAGAATCGCTGGCGCTGACGTGGTGGCTGATGCTGGCATGGAGCGCTCGGAAAGAGAGGGCGTTCATCGGGCCACGCCAGAAAAATACTTGAACTTCGGCATGGCGCCTGGGCGCATCGGTCGGTACCATCGGCGACGGCGCCATAGCGGAACGCGAGATGGCGCGTTCTTCATCCCACCTCATGGATCGCCTCTTTGAGTTGAGGCTGCCGGCGCCATCCGGCATTGGCGCGTGCAGCTCGTCTGCTGGGTGATCTGATAGAGAAGAAAGAGCGTCCGATCTTTACCCGGATTGCGGTTGTTTTGACCCTATTTGCGGACGCCGCTGGCTTACCAGGCACGTAATAAACCGGGACCAAAATACCCAGGCGGCCCAGGCGTCTGCCAATGCTGACCGCTGAAAGCTATCGTGATGCGCGGCGGTAGTCGCCGGGGGTCATGCCTGTGGCTCGCCGGAAGGCGCGGGTGAAACTCGATTGCGAAGTAAAACATGCATCAAATGCGATCTTTCCAAGCGATGTGCCCCCGGCCATGATCAAGGCTTTCGCGAATTCGAGTCGCTGCTGGCTGACATAACGATGCGGGGGCACTCCCACGGAAGCGGCAAATGCACGGGTAAAATGAAAGACGCTGAGACACGCGACACCAGCGAGGTCGCCAACGGTGATTTCTTCAGCGAGATGCACGTCGATATACTCCAGAACCCGCTTCAACCGTGTCGCATCCAATCCATGGCGCTGAAGTGCAGGCAATCGAATAGTCGTTTCCTCGAGGTAGGAGTGCGTAAGCCTTGCAGCGAGGAACAGCGAGGAAGTCTCTATGAGCATGCGGCCGGCGGCAGTGGGGTGCATCATCTCCAAAAGCACCGTCTGTCCTATCTGGTTGATGACCGGGTCCTCGACGCCACACGAGTAACGGATCGAGCGTCCCGCGGAGGCTGGCAGATCGTAATCGTCCGCAAGCCGCCCGAACACCGAGGCCGGAATATACATGTGCATGACCTGCACTTTCGGCGCACTAATTCGAGCCACATCTGACTTGGCTCCGATCGGCCTCAGCCAGATAGTACCGGCTGTCGGGATAACACTCTTCCAACTGCCGCCGACCTTGCACGCCACCTGTCCCTCACTGACACCCCGCATTGTCAGCGCTACTTCGGCATGCAATGCGGCTGAACCGGGCCCTTCGCTGCGGCCGTGCGAGCGGACTTCTGCGAACAGGGCGGACCAGCCCATGTCCTTGGACGAATTGAGGAGCATCGACGTTGGATAGACGCGATCGTCCCGTCGCTGGACGTGCCGCTGGCTCATGATCGGTCTCTCGACGGATAGCAGTTACCAGCGATGGTCCGGCGGCGACGATCGAGGAAGAAATTCACCTTGGCGGCTCGGTCGCTAGGTGAGGAAGGCCGATCAAGGCAAGGCACGTTCGCTCGGCAACTCCGAAAAAATTCGACCTGATTCCTGTTCATCAGCGGTCTCCAAGCGGCAAATCGTCAGCCTGACCCGGTAAAAACCGATTATCGCTCACCGCGCCGGGATCGGCAAGCGACAGGCGTTCTGGTGCCCCAGCCGCCCGACTTGCTCAAAAAGTCAGCAACAATGAACGCCGCGTGGGCTGCCCCACCCCGGCTCTTCCGCGCACGCGGTCCGGCGGCGCGGACGAAGCATAGAGCCGTGCGTTTAGACAATATGCGTGGTCGCCCGGTACGGATCGCGCGACGGATTGGATAGACTGCATGCAGACAACCACATCATCAATTTAATCGGAATCAGCGTATGAGCACTGCTTACATATCCACTGTCGCAGCTCTCGCTGGATCCACGCTCGGCGGCCTGACCTCGCTTGCGTCGACCTGGCTGACGCAGCATCGGCAGGATCGCGCGGCACGCCTGGCGCAGGACAGGGCGAAACGTCGCGAGCTGTACGCGCAATTCATCGATGAAGCATCCAGGTTATATGCCGATGCACTCGCTCACAACGAGTCCGAAATTTCGTCGCTGGTCGGCGTTTATTCGCTCATCAGCCAGATGCGTATTCTGTCAAGCCCCGGAGTTGTCGAGCGCGCGGAAGTGGTTGTCAGGATGATTGTGGACACCTACTTCACTCCCAACAAGACGCTGCCGGAGCTGCGTGGGCTCATCGATAGCCACACGTTGGACCCGCTTCGCGCCTTTAGTGACGAATGCCGTGAGGAGCTAGCGAGCGTCTGATCGTCACCGATGAAAACGCTGTCGTGGCAGCCGGGATGGTTAGGATCGCACTATTCGCCAATCGCAGCCCCCGCGCGGTCAACTTCCTGGTAGCATTTGGCAACGTTCATCGCGCGATCCGCTGAGCGTGCGCGCTCGAGTCTGTCGAGCGCCTCCTCAAGGCCGCTGCGTCCTTGATGCTGCCAGCGTTCCTGGCGTTGGCTGATAACCTCGCTGCGTATCAAGGCTCTTGGGCTTCCAGCCGCCCGAGACTGCAGCGGCCTCAATCGCTGAGTCGACCTGCGATTGGACGCTCGCGATGGTATCAGGGCAGGAGCGCGCACGGGCTGCCGGTATCGTCGCCAGCAGGGCGGCAGTAGCAGCATAGTATTTCAAGTTCTGGGTCATGGCATGCTTCCTCGGAGCGCGACCTGGGTTGCCGGATATTGGCGCTGTCATCCATGATGACATCGATCGATATCGACGGTCTTTCGCGAACAAACGGCTCTCGATCGGGCGGCGCGGCGGCAGCCCCCACGGCGTGCAAACTGGAAAGTATGATCGCTTGGCGAAATACGCAGGCCGGCGTCGTCGCTACGTATCGTGTCACCCCAAACCCGGAGTGACCGACATGAAACAACTCAGCAGCTTTGCTTTCGCCGCCGCCGTTTCCCTGATGACAACGATTGTCCCCGCAAAGGCGGAGCCTTTGAAGAACATCGTCCTCGTGCACGGCGCATGGGTCGACGCATCCGGCTGGAAGCCGGTGTACGACATCCTGACCAGGGAAGGTTTCCATGTCAGCATGGTGCAGGAGCCCGAAACCTCGTTTGCGGACGACGTAACCGCCGCGAAGCGCATTCTCGACCTCCAGGACGGTCCCACGCTGCTCGTCGGGCACAGCTATGGCGGATCGATCATCACTGAAGCCGGCGTTCATCCGAAAGTGGCAGGTCTCGTCTACGTTGCGGCGCACGCCCCCGACGTCGGCGAAGACGAGGCTGCGTTGGGAAAGAAGACGCCGAGTATGCTGGCAAAGACCGAAGGCGCCATCAAGGTCACGCCTGACAAATTCACTTACCTCAACCCCGCGGAGTTTCCGAAACTGTTCGCGCCCGACCTGCCGCGCGAGCGGGCCGAGTTCGTCGCACGGTCTCAGGTTCTAGCCGCGGCGCAGGTTTTCAGCACGCCGCTGACGGCGGCCGCGTGGAAGACCAAGCCGAGCTGGGGCATCGTCGCCGGTAACGACCAGATCATCAATCCGGATCTCGAGCGCTGGTACTACGAGCGCGCCAAGAGCCACACCACCGTCATCCCGGGTGCCAGCCATTCTGTCTACGAGTCGCACCCCAGGGAAGTCGCGGACGTGATCGCCAAGGCTGCCCGTACCGTTCAGCAGACGACGGCGACCGCCCGCTGAAACTCG
>JBEVDW010000366.1:0-7896 GCA_040513115.1 Steroidobacteraceae bacterium
TGGGCGCGACCATCAATTTCGTACCGCTCGATCGACGCGTGCGGTTCGAGATTTCGCTGGTTGCGGCCACGCGCGCGAAGCTCCGAATCGGCGCCGATCTGCTCTCGGTCGCTGCGCGCGTGCGCAGCGCCCAGTTAGGCTCCGAAGCCGGTTGCATACCGGCTCGCACGCGGGAGCAACCGGTATCGATGTGTTCGCGACGAGTGGCCAGCCTGTGAAGACCACGCGCACACGAAGGTTCAGGTCATGGCCGTTGTACGCCCGCATGAGCCGCTCCGTGCGCGGCAAGCTCATTGCCATCGTCTTGCTGACGACGGCCATGGCGTTGCTCGTTGCGGGACTGGCGATGCTCACGCACGACCTCACCGTGTCACGTCAGGCATGGGCCGCCGACGTCTCAACTGAAGCCAGCATCCTCGCGCTCTCCACGGCCCCCGCGCTTGCGTTCGATGATCTGCCGGTGGCCGAGCGCAACTTATCGGCGCTGCGAGCACGCGAGAACATCTCGGCGGCCGCGCTGTACCGTCCCTCCGGTGAGTTGTACGCCGGCTTCGTGCGCCCTGGCAGCCAGCCGCTGACACCCGTGCTGACGGCATCTGACGGAACTCGCATCGCGGGCGAGCAAGTGGAGGTCGTGCACCGCGTGATGCGCAATCACGAATGGCTCGGAACGATCTATCTGCGCGCCCACTACGACGTGATCGGGCGCATCAAAGCGTATGTCGGCATCTTCGCGCTGGTCACCGTCTTGAGCATGTTGGCGGCACTGAGCCTTTCGACTGCCCTGCAGCGGTCGATCACGAAGCCGCTCGATGACATTG
This sequence comes from Steroidobacteraceae bacterium, assembly GCA_040513115.1. Taxonomy (GTDB): domain Bacteria; phylum Pseudomonadota; class Gammaproteobacteria; order Steroidobacterales; family Steroidobacteraceae; genus DATELY01. The sequence continues at coordinate 822 of JBEVDW010000366.1, forward strand.
CCACCGTCGCGCGGCAGGTCGTGCATGAGCGCGACTACTCCTTGCGTGCGCAGAAGACCACCGATGATGAATTCGGCCTCGTCATCGAAGCCTTCAACAACATGCTCAGCGAAGTGCAATCGCGCACGCGCGCGCTCGAGGAATCCAACCGTTCGCTGCGCACGGAGATGGCCACGCGCGCAGCCGCCGAAGCTGCGCTGGTGCGCAGCGAGAAACTGTATCGGGCCATCGGCGAATCCATCGACTACGGCGTCTGGGTTACGGATGCGCACGGTCGCTGCATCTACGCGAGCGATTCCTTCCTGCGCCTGGTGGCCATGACACAGCAACAGTGCTCGCAACTGGGGTGGGCCAGCGCGCTGCATCCGGACGATCAGCCGGACACCATCGCTGCCTGGGAGGGCTGCGTGCGCACTGGCTCGACGTGGTATCGCGAACACCGCATCCGCGGCAATGACGGACGCTATCACCCGGTGCTTGCGCAAGGCGTCCCCATCACGGACGAGCACGGCGCCACGACCGGCTGGGCGGGAATCAATCTCGACATCAGCCGCATCAAGCAGACGGAAGAAGCATTGCGCGACGCCGATCGCCGCAAGGACGAGTTCCTGGCCACGCTCGCACACGAGTTGCGCAATCCATTGGCACCCATCCGCCACGCCACACGCATCCTGGATTCCGCCGCCGCCACGGAGCAGCAGAAGCAATGGGGCCGCGAAGTGATTGCCCGCCAGGTGCAGCACATGGCGCTGCTGCTCGATGACCTGCTGGACATCTCGCGGATCACGCGCGGGCGCCTGAAGCTGCGGAAGGAATACGTCGAGCTCGACAAGCTCGTCGCGACTGCGGTCGAGACCGCCCGTCCGATCATCGAGAACAAGCACCACACACTCGAGATCGTGTTGCCCGATGAGCCGGTCGGCCTGTATGTCGACGCCTTGAGGATGTCGCAGGCACTGTCGAACATTCTCACGAACGCGGCCAAGTACACGGACGCAGGCGGTCGCATCACCTTGACGGGAACCGTCGATGGGTCTGGCATTGCGATCGCGGTACGCGATTCCGGCATCGGATTGAGTGAAGCCGCGATCTCCAACGTGTTCGAGATGTTTTCCCAAGTGGAGAGCGCGCTCGAACGCAGTCAGGGCGGATTAGGGATCGGCCTGGCGCTAGTGAAGGGTCTGGTGAACCTGCACGGCGGCACGATCGAAGCGACGAGCGCGGGGATCGGCGCGGGCAGTACGTTCACGATTCGCTTGACGAGCGCCTCACTCGCGCAGCCGGTGCCTATGTTGCCGGGCACTCACGCGCCCGCTGCAAGCAGCGGCGCACGTCATCGCATTCTCGTCGTCGACGACAATCACGATGCGGCCGATTCTCTGGAGCTGCTGCTCGGAGCCGCAGGACACGACGCCTACAAAGCACACACGGGGCGAGACGCCATGAACCTTGCGCTCCGAGCGCGTCCCGATGTGCTGATCCTCGACATCGGCATTCCCGACATGAGCGGTTACGAGTTGGCCGAACGATTGCGTGAGGAAGCCTGGGCGCGCGCAGCGCTCTTCATTGCGGTCACCGGCTGGGGCCAGCGCGAAGACAAGGAACGTGCGCAGCGAGCCGGCTTCGATCATCACTTCACGAAGCCGGTGGATGTACAGGAGCTGGAAGCCTGTGTAGCGCGGTTCTTCGGCAGCCGCGCGCAGGCGCGCGAGGATGCGACGAGCTAACGAGCTGCAGCAACGGCTGATGGCTCACGCAAGGGACTTGAAGAACACGGTGGTTGCACAGGGTCGGCCATCCGGCCACAGCGCGTAGTTCGGACTCGAGGCGCTCCATCGACGCCAGTCTATACTGACGTTGGCACGCACCAGCATGGGACATCGATGCAGCAATCGAATCAGTTCTCCCTCCTGCTTCAACGTCGCTTCGCACCGTTCTTCGCTGCACAGGGGCTCGGTGCCTTCAACGACAACGTCTACAAGAACGTCCTGGTGATCCTCGCGACGTATCACGCCGCGAGCTTCACGACGTTGGAACCGGAGTTGCTGACCAACATCGCCGGAGGCCTGTTCATCCTGCCGTTCGTGTTGTTCTCCGGGATGGCGGGTCAGCTTGCCGATCGGTTCGACAAGACGTTGATCCTGCGCATCGTGAAAGCGTGCGAGATTGCCATCATGGTGCTGGCCAGCGTGGCGTTTGTCCGGCAAGACATGACTCTGTTGCTCGCCGCACTGTTCCTGATGGGCATGCATTCGACTTTCTTCGCACCCGCCAAGTATGGATACCTGCCTGATGCGCTGCGTGACACCGAGCTCGTCGGTGGCAACGCGCTCGTCGAGATGGGGACGTTCATCGCGATCCTGCTCGGCACATTGCTCGCGGGATTGCTCGCGAGCGCTGCGGAAGTCACTGTGCTGCAGCTGGTCCTGATCGGCGTTGCCGTGCTCGGTTTCGTGACGAGTCTTGGGATACCGCGCCTGACGCCCGCGGCACCGCAGTTGCGGATCGACTGGCGACCGTGGACATCCACCTGGGACAACCTGCGCGCCGCACGCAGCTCACGCACGGTGTTCCAGTCCATCCTGGGAATCTCGTGGTTCTGGTTCTACGGCGCGCTGGTGCTCGCGCAACTGCCGTTGTATGCCAAGGTGAACCTCGGCGGCAGCGAACAGGTCGTCACGACACTCCTGGTGGTGTTCTCCGCCGGCGTCGGTATCGGGTCGCTGTTGTGCGAGCGTCTGTCGGGCCACAAGGTCGAGATTGGACTGGTGCCGTTCGGATCGATCGGCCTGACGATATTCGCGGTCGATCTCTACCTCGCCACACCTTCGCAGCTGGCATCGTCGACATCGACTGCGATGCAGTTCCTCCAGCAACCGGGCGCCTGGCGTGTGTTGCTGGATCTCGGTCTGATCGGTGCCTTCGGGGGCTTCTTCATCGTGCCGTTGTATGCCCTGGTACAGCAGCGCACGCCGCGCGAGACGATCTCCCGAGTGATCGGCGCCAACAGCATCTTGAACGCGGTGTTCATGGTGGCCGCCGCGCTGCTCGCTGCCCTCGCCTTGCATGCCGGCATGACCATCCCGCAACTGCTGCTGGTCACGGGCGTGCTGAACGCGTTCGTTGCCATCTACATCTACAGCCTCGTCCCCGAGTTCTTGCTGCGGTTCATCGCCTGGTTACTCGTGCACTTCATCTACCGGCTCGAGATCCGCGAGATGGAGAACATCCCAGAGCGTGGACCCGCACTGCTGATCTGCAACCACGTGAGCTTTGCCGATGCACTGGTGATCTCGGCGGCCTGCCGCCGCCCCATTCGCTTCATCATGGAGAGCAGCATTTTCCGGATCCCCGTGCTGAGCACGATTTTTCGCGGCATGAAGGCGATACCGGTGGCCCCCGCAAAAGAAGATCCGCAGGTCTACGCGCGAGCTTTCGATCTGGTCGCACAAGAGCTGCGAGCAGGGAATCTAGTGTGCATCTTCCCGGAAGGCCGTCTGACGAAGGACGGTGAGGTCGCGGAATTCCGCGCAGGCATGCTGCGCATCCTGAAGGACACGCCGGTTCCCGTCGTGCCGCTCGCACTCTCCGGTTTGTGGGATTCGATGTTCTCGCGCAAGTACAGGGAAGTTTGGCGTCGCTGGCCGCGTCGCTTCTGGGCGAAGCTGCGTCTGACTGCGGGTGATGCGGTGGCACCGCAGGAGGCGAGTCTGACGGGCTTGCGTGCGAACGTGATGGCGTTGCGTGGTGCTTGGCAATGAGCGCCGCAGCGGGCTTATCTCAATTCCGGCGAATCCGGCTCGATGGACAGCACACGGACGTTGCCGTCGAAGGAAGTCAGGCGGTACTTGAGGTGATCGAGTTGCACGGCTTGGTCGCCGCGGTTCTGCCAGGCCTTGATGGCCTTCTGCATGCGCTCCAACTGAGCGGACGCCTCTTCCGAGCAGGGCGTGACCTCGAGGATCTCGCCCGCCGCGTCCCGTATCACGAACCAGAACATGCAAACTTCCCCTGAGTGCGCTGAAAGGGAACGTCCGGTCCACCACCCGTAGTTCCCGAACCGACGCTACCACATCGCAGTTCGCCGCGCCGCACGCGTGAACGCACGCGGCAACCCAACCGATCTCGTGCCAACAGCTTCTGCGCTGGCGGCACGTGCAAGGATTTGCGAGGCATCGCGATGATTCGCTGGATGCCCGGTATGGGGATCACCCTGAGTCGAAGGGCGCGAAGGCTATTGGATACGTGAGTGCCGCTGCGTCTCCCGCATCGTTGCGTACACGACCAGCGAGCACGCGATGCAGGCCGTCACGTACCAAAAGAAGAGGTACTCGCGGCCGATCGATTTGAACCACAGCGCGACGTATTCCGCTGTGCCGCCGAATAGCGAGACGGTGATTGCATACGGCAGGCCCACGCCCAATGCGCGGATCTCGGCTGGAAACAGCTCGGCCTTCACGACTGCGTTGATGGACGTGTAGCCGGAGACGACGATGAGCGCGCTCATGATCAACATGAACGCTGTGACTGCATCGCGAGTGTTAGCCAACATCGTCATGAGCGGAACGGTGCCGAGCGTGCCCAGCACACCGAAGGCCATCAGCAGCGGGCGGCGACCGATGCGGTCCGAGAGCGCGCCGAGCAGCGGCTGCAGCAGCATGAACAGGAACAGGGTGATCGCGGACATGGCGGTGGATTGCGGGCGCGAGAGGCCCACGGTGTTCACGAGAAATTTCTGCATGTACGTGGTGTAGGTGTAGAAGGCCACGGTGCCACCCAGGGTGAGCCCGATGACGATCAGCACTTCGCGCGGATAGCGCCACAGCAACTGCAGCTGCCCCGCGCCTTCGGTCCGCGTATTGGTCGTGGCGAAGGCTTCGGTTTCGGCGATATTCCGGCGCAAATAGAACGCCACGAGCGCGCACACCGCGCCGATGGCGAATGGAATGCGCCAGCCCCAGGCTTCGAGCTCCTGCGGCGTCAGCACGAGGAACTGCAAGACGAGCAGCACGCCGACTGCCAGCAGCTGGCCCATGATCAGCGTGACGTACTGAAAACTGGAATAGAAGCCGCGATGCTCGCGCGTGGCCAGCTCGCTCAAGTAAGTGGCGCTCGTGCCGTACTCGCCGCCGACACTGAATCCTTGCAGTAAGCGCGCACCGACCAGGAGCGCGGGTGCCCACACACCGATGCGGTCGTAACTCGGCGTGCAGGCGATGAGGAGAGAGCCGAAGCACATGAGCGTCACTGACAGTGTCAGCGCGGCCTTGCGGCCGTTGCGATCGGCATATCGACCCATCAGCCAGCCACCCAGAGGACGCACGAGAAAGCCGACCGCAAAGATGGCGGCTGCATTCAGCAACTGCGCTGTTTGATCCGCAGGCGGGAAGAAGGCATTGGCGAAATAGAGTGAGAACGCGGCGTAGGTATACCAGTCGTACCACTCGACCAGATTACCGACCGAGCCACCGAAGATGGACACGAGTCGGCGACGAGTCGTCAGCGTGGACGGCTCACGATCGCGGCTGTCGGTCACCGGCTGCCGCTGCACGTCCAAGTGTTATCGAACCCGCCGTGGCTCAGCGCTTGATTCGCGGGGACCCCAGATAGTCCCGCTTCCCCAGCGGCACACCTTTCGTTCGCAGGATGTCGTACGCGGTCGTCGCGTGGAAATGGAAGTTCGGCATCGAGAACGACAGCAGGAAGCTCTCCGCAGTGAACGGGATCGTCATGCTCGGCACCTTGAACACGACCTCGCGGCCTTCCAGCGCGTTGATGTCGGCTGACGCATAGCTCGCAAGCTGGGCGCTCGCCTGTGTCAGCGCGTTCTGGAGGGCGGCATAGTCAAACGCTGGGGACTCACCGGGCGGCCGGAACTCGCCGCGCTTCGCTCCTTCGATCGCGCCCACGGAGTGATGGATGACAGACAGGATCTGAAAGCGAAACGGCAGCATGTCCGCCGCCAGGCGTGTTTCCACGAGCTCATGCGCAGCAAGACCCGTCTGCGTGCAGTGCTCGAGGGCGCGCGTCATGACGCCTTGCATCGCATTGACGGTCTGCATGAATCCCAACACCGTCGCGTCGTACAGCGTGATAGCCATCGGTCCTCCCGCGTGAACCTGATTGCGGCGGACAATGGTAAGCGAAGCACGGTGTCGTCGCAGAGTCGGGCGCCCGACCGGACTCCGAGCTCGAGAGCTAGCTGGCGTTCGCTGCCTTCCTGAGCAAGACGATCCAGACGGACGAGAGCGACATCGCGGCGCGAGTCAGCTCAAGAGACTCTCGGCGCCTCACCTGGCCTTTCGCACCGGCCCAAACCCGGCCGGCGGCACTCGATGCTTCGTCGCTGCCTCATACGTTGACGCAATCTTCAGCACAGTGGGCTCGTCCCCGAGACCGGCCCAGAAATTGATGCTGATCGGCATGGGATGCGCCATCTTCGACTGCACGGTGCCCGTCACCAACGTGTAGCCCTTCTTATCCGCATTGAGCACGTACCGGGGTTCGCAGACGACGTCGTTGAAGCCGGCCGGCACGATGATCTCGGGCGCACCGAGCAAGTCGGTGATGGACGGACCCGCCGCCGTGCGGTCATCGACCGTGGGCTCGCGATCGAAACCGATCTTCCACTGCGGCACGCCGACGTTCGGATGCACGAAGACATCGATGTCGTTCTCGTGCATAACCTTGAGCACGGCCATACGGAATACCGACTGCATCTTGATGACTTGCGCGGGCGCACACAACGCACGCGCGATGGCCGCAGCCGCTGGCATTGCGATTGCCGCCGCCGGCCGTGCTTTCGCTACGAGGGATTTTGCGCGTTACCGCTTTGCGGGTTTTCCATACATCGCGCGAGCATCTGCGCGAACTCTTCCAGCGTGGTGGGCTTGCGCACCACGTCGTTGATGCGCAGCCGGCGCGCCGCTTCCTGGTCTTCGGGACGGATGTGGCCCGTCATCATGATGATGGGAATGTTGGGCCGGATCTGCAGCAGTTCCTCGGCGAACTGCGTACCGGAGAGCTGCGGCATCGATACATCCGTGATCACGACATCGAAATCGTCCGGGTGTGC
>JBEVDW010000367.1:0-7086 GCA_040513115.1 Steroidobacteraceae bacterium
CTCGCTTGTTGAGCGACATGGCCAGCTTCGAATCCGCGGGCGTGTCCGATCGCGCCTGAGCTCGCACGCACGTGTTGCAAGAAGTGCGACTGCTGCTGACCGCGCTCCAATACTTCACGCGCGTGCGCGTGCCGCGGTGGGTGGGACACAGCAGCGCACAGCTGAACGGCGCAACTCGATACTTCCCTGCCGTCGGCGTTGGCGTCGGTGCTGTCGCCGCCGCAGGCGTGTGGGTGTTGTCGATGGTCTTCCCACCCGTGCTCGTGATGATCCTGAGCACCGCGATTACCGTTGCTTTGACGGGTGCTTTTCACGAAGACGGCCTTGCCGACACGCTCGATGGCCTCGGCGGCGGTTATACGCGCGAACGCTCGCTGGAGATCATGAAGGACTCGCACATCGGCACGTTCGGCGTGCTCGCGTTGATCCTGGTAATCGGAACGAAGATCGCTGCACTCGCTGCGATGCCAACGACAACCGCGATGGTGGCCTTGGTCGCGGGACACGCAGTGTCGCGTTGGTGTGGCGTGCTGATCGTGTGGCGACTGCCGTATGTGCGTGTCGATGACTCGACGCGCGCGAAACCGGTCGTCGAGCGCATCGCGCGTAGCGATGTGGTTATTGCCACCCTGTTCGGCCTTGCCCCGCTCGTTCTCTGCGGCTTGCATGCGATCGCAGGACTGATCGCGGCACTACTCGTAGTCGGTTATCTCGCCAGCTGGTATGCACGCCGACTCGGCGGCTATACCGGCGACACCTTGGGCGCGGCACAGCAACTCACCGAAGCCGCGTTCTATCTCGCGCTGTTGTGGGCATGGAATTCGTTCTGATCCGTCACACGCGCTGCGAGGTTGCCGGCGGCACGTGTTATGGGCGGCTCGATGTACCACTTGCCAGCAGCGCGGCGGAAGATATCGCGCATGCGCTGGACCGAACCCCGCGCGTCGACAGGGTCTGCGCGAGCCCGGCTCAGCGCTGTCTCGAGCTAGCAAGAAAACTGGCAATGCGAGATCGCTGCGAGCTTCGAGTGCTGGATGAGCTGCAAGAGCTCGACTTCGGGGCTTGGGAAGGCATGAGTTGGGGTGAGATTCCGCGGCCGCAGAGCGATGAGTGGGCAGAAGACCCCTGGAACCGACGCCCCGCAAGAGGAGAAACGGAAAGCGAGCTCTGGGCCCGAGTGACTTCGGTGGCTGAGCACTTGCTGCAGGCTACGCACATACAACGCGTCGCGGTGGTCAGTCATGGCGGGCCGTTGCGCATCTTGCGCAGCTTTCTGACTCAGGCACCCGCAAGTGACTGCTGGTCATTGAGCATGGAACTGGGAGAAGTCGTGCTCGTCACGGCGAATCTGCAACGCTAGCGACGTACCTGCCGCTTAGACGGACGCCACCATCTCACGCGCCGGCGGAGGCGCCTCCTGGGTTCCCTGCAGCGCTTTCGATGTCTCGATGAGCACCAGTGCGCCGAAATAGGCGGTTCTGTTGGCCCGGACCTGGTTATGAAGACTGGCTGCCGAGCCGGCGATCGTGGCCAGAGCGACCGCCATTGCGATACTGCTGATCAGCAGCGGATGTGTGCTGACGAACGCAACCGGGGATGCCACCTGCAGCAGCGTCGAGTTGTCGAGCTTCGGCACGCGCGCAAGGCCTTTGACCTGGAGGCTCGCCTGGGCCGCATTGAACAATCCTTGCGCCAGTTGCCGCTCGAGTGTCGAACGTCCGGATGCAGCGTCCACGAGCGTTTCGGCGTGGATCCACGCCACCGTGCGCAAGGTGAGCAGCCAGTAGCTCAATATTTCTGCCGGCTTCAGATAGCCAAGCGGGCGACTGAAAAAGCCCATGAGACCCTGCCGCACTTGCTCCATGAAGAGCTCACGGAACACGGGAGCGGGACGCAGAAACACCGAGCGCAGACGCATGCGATCGGCCTGTGTTCGTCCGGCCAGGTTGTCGGCGATGACCCGCGGTAGATCGTAGGCCACATGCAAAAACGCGTGGCCGGCAACACGGAAAGTCGGAGACACCTTGCGCTGCTCGAGGCATGCGAGGTAGTCCCAAATGGGCCCAGGCGGAGCGCTGGACCACTGACGGAACTCATGAGTGAAGCCCACGATGACGTCGTAGAACCATGCGAGGTCCGCGGAGCTCATCCTGCCCTTGATCTGGGCCTCCAACGCGAAGTCCCAGAGCTTTCGCGTGACCGCATCGTAGAGCACCTGAAACTCTGAATAGGGTGCCGGTACAGAGCTCACGGCACGGTCCTCGTGATCGCGTCTCGCTTCGCGGGAAGCAACCAGTGAGCTCCCCACATCAGCACGTAGCCCACAAAGATGGCCGTCGATGCGAACTTGAGCTCGACGAGTACAGGCAGCCAGGGAGAAACGCGCGTCGCCCCGATCACCGCACCGGCCCACAGAATCGCGTTCTCGCAGAGGTCGAACACGAGCGCGATCGCAGTGAACCAGGACAGCGTCCGGCCCAGCACCCCAAGCCATGAAACGCGTGCGCCGGCCGCGAGCCAACGCAGCATCCACGTGTAGAAGACGGTGTAGAGAAGGGCAAAAAGACAATCCCAGAGCAGCCATCGAAAGAAGGGCGCGCGCTCCTCGGCACGGAGCTGAGCCAGCGAGGTGTGCAGCTCCGCATCTCGCAAAGCAGCGCCGTTCAATGTCGGCGCGACGCTCCAGAGCAGCACCGCCACCGCAACGACCAGAGTTGCGAGCACGCCGAGCACGATGAGTTGCCGTCGTCCTTTCACTTGAACTCCATTTGCCCCCTCCGCTTGAATAGCGGAACGGCATCGGCAACGCAACCGTGTACCATGCCGTGCCTCGCCAATCAGAGCACCGCGCACTCTGCTTTGCCTCCCTCGCATGTGCTGCATCGTGGGAACGGCAGGTGGAAGCAGTAGAACAAGGGAGCCTGCGCATGACTCGGCCTCAACCATCGTGCCATCCGGTGCGCGATGCCATCTTCCTGGACATTCCTTACATCATCGACAGCGTGTGCCGGCACGGGGATTACTGGCTCAACGGCACGCAGCGCTATGCAGTGAACGAGGGCGGCGGTGATATTCCGACTCCGCGGCCCTACCTTGCGCGCCCGCGATTCTGGCTCTTCATCGTCCTGTTGTTGTTCGCGACCTACGGCGCAACGCTGAGCGCGCTGTGCGGGGTGTTCGGCGCGCCTGGATTCGAAGCCATGCGTCATGCGGCAGGCACGCTGTGCATCGGCCTTGCCGGCGTGCAATTCCTTGCCTCGCTCATCTACATCCACTTCCGCATCGGAAGGCGGTTTCGGAAGCAAGGAATCGAGGAGATCGGCACACGGCTGCGCTCCAAGCCGGAGCATAGCGGCGCAGTGCTCGACGCCGGGCGTCTCGTGACCGTTTACATCGTGTTTGCCATCGTGCTGTTCGCGTGGGCGCTGCCCTGGTACTTCTTCGGTCGCTCGCTGTGGAACGACGCCGCATTCGATACGTGCCGTGCGGAGACGCCGGTTGAGCCAGCGGTGCAACAGCTCGTGCTCTTTCTGGTGAGCGCTGGTCTCGCCGCCCTGGCTTTGTGGAAGGCACGCTCGACGGTCCAACGCATCGCGTTGCAAGCGGCGATTTTGCTCCTGGCGGTGGTCGTGCTGTGGTTCCTGGCTGATTCACCGGCGTACTCGGAAGCGGAGCAGGTCCCCTATCACCATCTGTACGCCGTCATCGCTGCGGGCTTCGCATTGACCGCTCTGGCCTCGACCGCGCTCGTATGGATTCCATTCCGCTCAGTCGACGACACGGAGCGTGAACGCGTTCGACGCGCGCTGACACAGCGCGAGCTGTTTCCCCAGTCGCGTGACGATCCGCCGCTGTCCCCACGACGCATCTTCGGCGGCTTCGTCATCGGCGCATTGCAGAAACCCATGCAGTTTCTGCTGCTGCCGGCGTTCGCGGTGATTCTGGTGCCGAGCGGTTTCATCTGGCATGCCTGCCTGGTGGGCACACTGGCCTCGGCACTGCTGGTTATCGCAAGCAATCTCACCCGACGCTGGGATCAGATGTCGGCGTATCTGCGCCGCTACTTCCTGCTCGGCACGCCCTTCATCGTCTCGGCCGCAGTCATCATCGTGGCGATATCGCGTCTTGCGGACGTTCAGTACGTCACCACGGTTCTGAACGTTGCACCTTTCGGCGTGCTGTTCGTCTGGATGATCATGGCCTACGTGCTTGGCTGGTGGTTCGAGTCGCAGGTGAACAGCGTGCTCGCGGCGCGGCTGCTCGAGGTACTCGGAGCCAACGGCCGCAGCGACGACGAGTACGTGCCGTACGTTCCCGGCCCGCGGTTCGAGGTAACGAAGACGCGAGTCGAGCCGCACGATCGCTACCTCGCCGGCCACGCCACGGGACAGTTCATGACCCTGGGCTGGCTCTGCGAGAACGAAACGAAGCAGCCACTGCGTGCCTTCAATGCGTTCGCCTTCATCGAGCTGTTCGACCTTCTGCTCGGCGATAGCGATCCGGAAACAGCGCACGAATTCGGCCGGCGTATCCAGCTGTACTTCGCACTGGTCAATGTCATGCTCGCGATCGGCTTCGGCGCGCTCCTCTGGTATCACGGACGTGGAGATCGCACGAACACCGTGGAGCCCGTGATCACCGTCCACCAGGAATCCGCTCAGGGTGCGGTGGCGCTTGCATCGCTCCTGCAAGCCACGCCCGCGCAATCGTCACCCGCGATCATCGTCGCGGCATCCGGAGGCGGCACGCGAGCGGCGCTCTACACCGCGACCGTCCTGCAAGGGCTGCATGCATTGCATGCCGACGACAATGTGGTGCTGCTCAGCGGTGTGTCCGGCGGCGGCGTGGCGGCAGCCTACTTCTATGCGCATCGGGATGCGTTACTGAAGAACAAACCGGTTCAATGCGACGCATTGAACGCGAAACCCGGAGATCCATGGACGTGCTATCTCACGAGCATGACCCTGCCGTTCATCCGCGACGTGCTGCATGGCGCAGGGGAATGGCGCATTCAGAGCCGAGAGCCTTTAGGTGTGCTGCTCGCCGAGAGCTTCGAACGGCGTTTGTTCGGCGAGCGCCGCCTGGGCCAGGATGCGTCTGTCGGTTTGATACTGAATACGACGATCACGGGACATCCGCTCGACGATGCACCCACGCTGCAGAACGCGGTGATCCCGACGCCGGGAAGACGAGACGAACCGTGCCGCGCGCTCGAACATCCCGTCTCGGCGCTGGGAGGCGGACGTCTTGCCTTCACGAATCTGCGTGAGACCGATGCGTTCGCCAAACGGAATGCCGCAGCACCCAACATTCAATTGCCGTTCGTACTCGTTCGCGATTCGCAGGTCGCCCTTGCGCCTGCCGCCGCGCTGAACGCGAACTTTCCGCCCGTATTTCCGAATGCGCGAGTGAATCTGCGGGAATCTGCAGCCCACAGTTCCGGCTGCACGATGCGCTCGTATTACGTGACGGACGGCGGCGCGACCGAGAACCTCGGCCTGCTATCCGCGCTGATGGCTTTGCAGAGCTCGCTGCAGACCATGCCGTCGGGAACGCGGTTGCGGAACATCGAAATCGTGCTCGCAGAAGCTTCCGCGACCGGTTACGACTATGCGCCGGACCGCGGCGTCGGTGCCGCAACGGGTCAGGCCAAGGAACGCCTCACGGGTCGATTGACGCTCGAGCTGCTCGAAGACGTGCAACGTACCGCTCACAGCATCGACAGCCAGGCCAGCATTCGCATTCACGATCTATCGATGCCCCGCGTGTTCCGCTCCCGCGGCGGTTTCGGCACCCACTGGATGTTCCCGCAAGCCGTGCGCGTCACCAACCCGCTCGCCATGCCGCTGCCGCAACCGTGGATTCAAACGGTGGCGCAGTTTTCGCGCCTGGATCGATATTGGGTGACGCTCAGCAAGGAGCAGCTGTTCGAGCTATGGCAGGACCTGTATCGACCCAGCGATGACTTCTGCGCGAGGGCTCGCCCGATAGATCCTTACGAAGACTTGCAAACCGTTTCCAACTGGATTTGCGGCCGCAGCGCGGACGGACAGATCCAGGTGGCGCCGGATCCGCAACCTCGACGCTGGCGTGAGTTGCAGGAAGCGCTGGGCAAAACCGATTAGCGCGTGCTGACACAACCATGCTTACAGCAGCAACCTTCATCGCAGTCTTGGCCACCACGGTATTCGCAGGCGCAGCCCTCTACATCAATCTGGTCGAGCACCCTGCTCGCATGAGCTGCTCTACCGAGCTTGCGGCCACGGTGTGGGCGCCAAGCTATCAGCGCGCCACGATGATGCAGGCTCCACTAGCCGTGATCGGCGGCCTGGCCGGCCTCTTCGTATGGTGGCTCGATCGCTCGTGGCTTTGGCTCATCGCAGCCACCCTGATCATTGCTGTCGTACCCTTCACGTTGATCGTGATCATGAAGACGAATCAGCAACTTCTGGCTCCTGATCGGGACTTGGCTTCATTGCAAACTCGCGCGTTGCTGACGCAGTGGGCGAGGCTGCATGCAGTGCGAACGGTGATGAGCTTGGTTGCGAGCGGGCTGATGATTTGGAAGTTGGCGGTGGGTTGATAGGAGGGGGAGCGAAGGGCCCTCGTCGGTGTTAGAAGGATACCCCGCAAGAGCCAAGCAACGATTCTGTTTCCAGCGTAACTACGTGTTCGTCTGCACGACGCCAGCCAGGATTTTCTGCACTTTGCTGAAGTCGGCCGGCTTGACTAAGTAATGATCGAGGCCTGCCTCTTGCGAACGCCGAAGGTCGGCCTCCTGGCCGTAGCCTGTCATGGCAACCAATATCACGTTGCACAGACCCGGTTGCTGCCGCATCCTCGTCGCGACCTCGTAACCACTGAGTCCTGGCAAGCCGATGTCCAGCAGCACCACGTCCGGCGGGTAGTTGGGCGAGGCTTCAGTGCGGTCGGCCTAAGGTTATCGCGAGCTAGCGTAGGTACGTCGTGAGATAACGCAGCAACCCCGTTGGCGCGACATCCATGGCGAATACAGTGGTGACATGCTGGGCCTGAGTGACGACCAGCTGCGCCGTTTCGGTCGCGCCCGGTTCGACAACCTCGAAA
>JBEVDW010000368.1:0-6791 GCA_040513115.1 Steroidobacteraceae bacterium
AATCGCCGCTTTGATACTGACCGCGTCGAGCTGACCGATCGTCGAGTGAATGAAGCCGCGGACGATGCGTACGACGTTCGAGTAACTCGGACCGGGCGCTTCCATGCGGACCTCTTCTTCCATAGCGTAAATGACGCAATCGAGAATGGCCTCGGCGTCCATGAGGCGCTCGCGCTCTTGTTCAATGTGTTCGTGCAGCGCTTCGAGGCACGATCGTTGCCATGCTCTACTACTCGGATCGTCTTCCAGCCGAACCGCTGATCTCGCGCCAGGGAATCTGTGGGTGCGCCGCCTTCTTGTCATCGGCAGCAGTTGGGTCGCTTCGGACGTGTCTGCAGATTGCGGAGTGCGGCGTCGTAAAGCACGTCGTCCTGCGTTAAGTCTTCGCGTGCTTGAAGACGGCGAATTCGCGCGATCGCGTCAAGCACGTGCAACGCATAGGGTTGCCACGGTTTGCTCATAGATCCACGGCTTCATTCAATCCCTGGTCACGTATATGACGATTCAACTCGTGCTCCGGAATCAGCTCCACTCGCCTGTTGAGCAAACTGGATAGCCGCTCGGCCAGCGGTAAGCGCTGAGCGAACAGGTCATAGCCGTGCGGAAAATCGACGAGAAAGTCGATGTCGCTGTCTGGCCGCTCCTCGCCTCTCGCGACCGAACCGAACACGCGCATACGCTTGGCGCCGTACTGATTGCACAGCGCGGCAATGGCGTTCCGGTGAGCCCGTAGTTCATCCAACAACACGGCAGTGACTTCTACTTTAGGGTTATTAGACACATTGAGCTTCGCGCGACCTGGAGAAAAACGTTAGCGAAACCCGAGACTTGGCATGGCGCCGAATGTAACCTCGGCGCCGGCCAAATAGGATATGCCTCGAACACTACCGCCGAACCAGTCCAGAGCGCAGCGTGCGATCAACAACCGAAATACCGAAACCTGGCACCGCTGTTTCCGCTTCGCGCTGCAGGCCACACTCGTTGATCGAGCTTAGTTGACTGTCCTGGATGCCGGACTTTGCACGAGCAGCTCTTGCACCAGGCTCACCAGGGTGTCTGCATCGATCGGCTTGCTCGCGAAGCGCACGCAGGCGCCGTGAGACAAGTCATCGATCTCTGCCGACGTATCGCCGCTGATCAGGATCGCAGGAAGAGATTCGCCCAGCGCTTCGCGAACGTAACGGATCACGTCGGAACCGGTCTTGCCACCGGGCAGATGGAAGTCGGTGATCAGCAAGTCGGGTCGAGGCAACCTGCCGACGAGGGCGAGAGCTTGATCCATCGATGCGGCGCTCACGATGCGATGTCCACAGACCCTCAAGAACAGTCCCATGGAGGCGCGCACCGACGCGTCGTCTTCCACCAGCAGTATCGTCGACGACGTTGCGTTGTTACTGACGCGCTGTTCAGAGGTTCGCGTAGCACGGACTGCAAGCTCGAGCTCACCGGCCGGCGCGCTGAGCGAGAAATTCGAACCTTTGCCGACTTCCGATTCGACCTCGATGTCCACCTTCAACAACATCGCAATTCGTTGCACGATGCCCAGGCCCAATCCGTAGCCTTGCCGGTTCAAGGTGGCGCTCACCCCCACTTGATAGAACTCGCCGAAGATCAGCGGCAACTCTTCCTGCGGAATACCGATTCCGGTATCGATGACTTCGAGTCGAACCGTTGACCCGGCTTGCGAGGAGCGCAGCGTGATCGAGCCTTGCGGCGTGAACTTGATTGCATTCGAAAGGAAATTCCGCAGGATTTCGCCAACGAGAGTTGGATCACCACGGACCGCCTGCGGTGTCGGCGCGTCGATCTTCAGTTCGAGCCCCTTGTTCGCTGCAAGGCCCGAGAACTCCATGCGCAACTTCTGGAACAGCGTCGTGACCGCAAAGTCGGATACTTCGGGCGCGACTGCCCCCGACTCCAACTTGCTGATGTTCAGAAGCGCATCGAGCAAGTGCATCATCGTATCGATGGCTTCGCCTTGCTGCCGCACCGCAGTCCGCCCAGTGGTGTCCAATGTGCTGTTGCGCAAGGTTCCGTTGAGCAGCGTGAGGGTCTGTACCGACTGCCGCAAATCGTGGCTGGCCGCGCGGACAAAATGGCTTTTCGCCTTGTTCGCACGATCGGCTGATTCGCGCGCCGCAATCAACGCAGCCTCGGCGCGCTTGCGCTCGATCGCGATGCTGGCCTGGTGGGCGTAGAGATCCGTGATTCTCAGCTCGTCTTGGGAGAACTTGCGAGGCGAGCTGAAGTGTGTCGATAGCATTCCAAGTATCGCGCCATCGGTCGTAAATAGCGGCGTCGAGTGGATGGCGCGCAAGCCCATTCTTTGTGCCATCTCCGGATCGAGGGTACCGGTCGCATCCGTTTCGACGTCTTCGATGATCACACGCTCACGACGCGCGAGCGCCCGACCGCAGGCGGAGTTGGTGCGGGCGTCGACTTCAGCGAATCGATCCAACATCTCTCGGTTCATATCGCGCTGGGCAGCGATGCGCAGCGTCTGTGATTCTGGGTTCAATAGCTGCACGCTGCCGGATGCCGCAGCATGCAGCGCTATCGTTGCATCGAGGATCTCCTCGAGCAGCACCTGCTGATCGTTCGTCGTCATCGCCGTCGTGCTGGTGTCGTGCAGGCGTTGCATCGCGACGAGCTCTGCGGCCAGCGTCGATCGACTCTCGGCTTCAGCCGCCCGTGCCTGATCCACGGCCCCGCGCAATCTCGCTTCCGCCAGTTTTGTTTCCGTTACGTCCCGCGCGACCGATACCGATCCGATGATGTGGCCCTCGGCGTTGCGCACAGGAGAGGAACTCACTTCGCGATGCCGAAACTCGCCCGTGCGGGGGTTGCGAACAATCTGCTCTTCGTTTCTGATGACCTCGCCGGACAGTGCTCGCAACGGTGGCGCTTCTTCGGCTGGTCGCGGTGTGCCATCCGAACGCAGCACGAGGAGATTCGAAAGAACTGTTTCGACAGGCACTCCGGACAGCGAGGCATGGCCGAACTCGCGCAGTGCAGCGGGGTTCCCGTAGGTGTACCGCCCCTGTGGATCGGTGAAATAGACCTCTTCGTGGATGCCGTTCAATACGGCGAAGAGCCATTCCTTCTCTGCAAGCAGGGCAACCAAGAGCCGTTGCTCTTCGCACTCAGCGCGAGTGCGTGCCGTTACATCGATCCCCGGGCTCGGAGCGTTGTTCCTTTCGTCCCTGCGATACGTGAGGACCAGTTGACCCCTGAGTTCCTCGATCTCGATCTGTCGAAGATGCAATTCGAGCAGCAAAGCCACTTTGCTCTGCAATAGTCGTCGATCAAGAGGAAGAGCGAGGTAATCGACGACGCCGATGCGTCCTTGCGCTTCATTGAGTTCGTCGGCAGGCGCGGCGCTGACGAAAACAATTGGCGTGAGCTCGAGCCCAGAAGTGTCACGAATCCGCGCCGCCGCCTCGAGACCGCTCGTCTGCCCTGCGGTACGGTCCAAAAAAATGCCAATGCAACCTAGCCGCACGAAAGATGAGATCGCCTCCTGAGCTGACGACGTACAAACGCAATCGACACCCATCTGCACGAGAACCGATGCATAGACAGGCTCGTTCACGGGATCGGGCGCGACGACGAGAGCCCATGGGCGCTGCACATCTGAACGACCCAACGCACTGGAGCTGCGAAGGACATTCCGAGTCACCATACCAGTCATCTGCGGACCCCTCCCCGTAGCACCCCCAGTGTCCTGAAGCACGACGCCCCTCATGC
The DNA here is from genome assembly GCA_040513115.1 of Steroidobacteraceae bacterium. Taxonomy (GTDB): domain Bacteria; phylum Pseudomonadota; class Gammaproteobacteria; order Steroidobacterales; family Steroidobacteraceae; genus DATELY01. Next base: position 3,748 of record JBEVDW010000368.1, read on the forward strand.
GCTCGAATAGTCGTTATTGCTGTCGCGCTCGGGCTCCGTCATCGTTCGTTAACGGCGACCCCAAAAGTCTGCCAGCAGTGCATACAGTAAGAAAGCTGAACTGAGTAAGTTGTTCGCTCTCGAGTCGATGTGGTGACCACAAACGAGCGGCATGGGCGCCGCGCACGGCTTTGCTGAGGTGGGGCTGAGGGACTCGGAAGCTATGGCGTAAGTTGTTGGTTTGACTTAACTCTCGCCGTGCGGGGATCGATGCGTACCCGTTCAGAGCTTGGAGACGCGGGCCGCCCCATCTGCTCGCGTATAGACGCGTACTTTCTCGCCAGCGACGAACACCTGATCCGCCGGCTGCACGATTGCCACTGTCTCTGCGCCGTGCTCGATCTCCACCAGAATTTCCCAGGCCTTTTGCCGGGTCGCAGCTTTTTCAGCCTTCTTCCCGACGGTCGCACCTGCGACCGCTCCAACAGCGCCCGCGATATTCGAGCCAGCACCATGACCGACGGCACGACCGGCTTCGTATCCGATGAAGCCCCCACCCACCGTACCGATGGCTGATTCACGGCCTTCGATGGTTGCCTCGGTCACCTGAACGACCGTCGCGCTTTGCACTGTCCACGGACGCCGAGCATCAGACTGTGAATAAACGGGCCCACGGTCGGGGCTCGCACATGCTGAAAGCAATCCGGCCATGAAAATGAGCGACATCGACCAGTGCGCGCGCATGGCAGTCATCTCCGATGATTCGAGACGAACGGAAAGCGATGAAATTGTAGGCCGTCGTTCCTGAACTACTGCTAACTGAACTGTGATGCGAGTGGCGATCGCACCGGTACGACGCATCGGAGACCGCACATTGAGACTACGTGCGGACCCGCACACCCACATCAGCGTCCGCCTCAGACCGTTCGGCGCTTTCCTGCCGATTTCCGGCGCGCGAACGGCGCGTATCTTTCAGCACTCGGAGCCGACGCGAAAACTGGTCGCTGCGGTTGGCCGAAACATACATATGAGAGGAGCCCCGGCCCCCGCCTGTGATCCCATCTGTCCAAAGAATCTACGCATGTTCTTCAAGCTGTTTCGTAAGCCACCCGCTGATGTCCGTCCCCGCTTTGAGCAGGATCCCTCCCTCGTCGAGGAGCTGGAGCGGCGCGTGAACGCAATCCGATTCCAACCGACCAAGGGCTTCCTGAAGGATCAGGCGCAGCCGAAGCGATCGCAGCCGACGCCTTCCTGGACGCGGAAGTAGATCCGCGCGGGACGGGCGGGTGGTGTGGCACCCGCCACATCAGGGGCGCGAGAAGGCGGTAGCTCCGGAAAACAACCTCCGATACGCGATCGGTGTAAGCCCGGTGCGCCGCTTGAAGCGGCGCTTCAACGTCCGCTCCGCCGTCTTCGAGCGTCGGACGACCTGAGCGACGGCGCCACCGATGAAAGTTCTGCGCAAGCCAGACTTCGCACGCACGACGGCATCGGCGTGAGGCTGCAGTCTGACCAGCGGCTCATAGGGAAGCTGGCCGATCCAGGCACTCAGGGCCGAGCCACGACTTGCGCAGTTCCAGTTCCGCGCGAGCAATCAGTGGATCAGCGGCGGCGAGACTCGCCCGACGATCAAGGACTTCCTCGGCGCGGGTGCGGAAGATCAATCCCGTGGCGTCCTCTTTTCAATCTGTCCCCTTTTGAATGAATTGAATGGCGGTCCTGCCTCAGGATTCCACGACTTTGCGGTACAGGTGCCACGTTGCGTGGCCCAGTATGGGCAGGACGGCAGCCAGTCCGATCAGGAACAGACTTGCTCCGACGACCAGCAATGCAACGACGATGACTGCCCAGATCAGCATCACGATGAAGTTGTTCAACACAGCTCTGATCGAAGTGCTGACCGCGGTGAAGGATGTGGTTGGCTTGTCCAGCAGCAGCGGAAAGGCAAAGACCGACATTGCGAGCGCCGTGAAGGCGAATATAGCTCCCACACCCACACCGTAGAGGATCAGAGCCCCGCCACGACGCGTCGTGGTGATCTCGGCTACTAAGGCCGCGAGCGACGCCGGCAGATCTGCACCGAACACACCCTCATAGATGAACTGCGCCATGAACAGCCATGCGGTATAGAGCAGCATCATCACAACGGACAGCGCTGCAATCGGGGCGAATGAGTACGAGTGGACGAAGTCGAATGCGGAACGCCAGCTGAGGTCTAGTCCGCCCTCGCGCCGCCGACTCATCGCGAAAAGACCGACCGAGACAACGGGACCGAGAAGCGTGAGCCCCGCGATCATCGAAAAGACCAGATGATTCAGATTCTCCCCGACCGCAAAAAGGGTCAGGAACAGTGCGAACAGCGGATAAATGGCAGTGAGGAAGATGCCGAAGCTCGGTTTGGCGTTGAAGTCCTCATAACCTTCCTTGAGAGACTTCCAGAGTTCTCTGACCCCGATCTTGCGGACGTCGATTTCGCTCGATGTGACTTCTATATCGTGGAAGAGAGTTTCGGTAGCCATGGCGAACGCTCCCGAGGTCCTGTGACATGCGCGTGTGCCGTGAACAGGGCGATTATAGATCAACCGCCTTCATGCAGCCTTTGCCGCCGTAACGAAATGATGTTGCAGAGATTCAGAAACATTCCGCAGCGCCGCATCACAAAACGTACGCTGGCTTTTTGAGGCCGAAAGGGGCCGCAAGAAAGTGAACACCCCGGGCAAAATCGTCCTATCTCATTCGGGCGCCATGGTGGCAAGGTAACTGCCACTCATTTGCGGTGAGGGCAACTCGGCATGATTCTGCGAGCCAAGAATAATGCGGTCACCGTGATCTCGCGTCCTCACGTCGTTCAGTGTGCATGCCTTCGATGCCGCGACTGCCCAACTCCGCCCTCTGTTGAATTTGATCTTTAACAAAGACCATGAAACAGAGAAGGGCAACCCTACTGACTGCGCATTCTCGCCCGACATGGAGGACACGCAGCCCTCGGAAACGCTCAACGCGGAGGCGCAGTCGTTGAAAACCCGTGCCGAGAAGGCGTACGACGATTCTGGTTTCAACCCGTA
>JBEVDW010000369.1:0-4931 GCA_040513115.1 Steroidobacteraceae bacterium
TGGATGCGAGGGGCCGCTGTCGCATCAAGTGAAGGTGCTGCAGCGACCCGTAGTTTCATCCGGTGCGGCTTCGCGCCCCAGAGCAACGCCTGCAAATCACCCATCGACGCCGAGTCGTACAGTGCTTCTTCGACGGCCTGATCCGACAGGTTCCGCCCGTTGTGTCCAGAAACTCGAACGAGTGTAGCTGCGAGCTATACTGGGCTCGATGCTTTGCCACATCCAGCCCCTGCAATTCCTTCTGACCCTGCTTGAAAACCTAGTGGCTTGCTACGACCGCCGAGCCATCATCAACTTCCGAGTGATTCGATCGATCCGCCGCATCCAAAACTCAAGTCTGCGGCGCAGAACCTTCGATTTGTTTCGATCGCCAACTGACCGCGCCTGCATAAGATTCGCCGCGCAGGCATTAGCGATTGCACTAGGGCCTGTTAACACTAATTGACATGCTCTGCGCATGGAAATTACCGCAGAACAATTCGCTCGCATTGAAGCGTTCTTGCCGCGTCAGCGTGGCAACGTCTCGCACGAGAATCTCGCCGTCATCAACGCGATCCTCTATGTCGCAGAGAACGGCTGCAAATGGCGCGCGTTGCCGAAACGCTTTGGCAATTGGCATACGATCTACACTCGCATGAATCGTTGGGCCAAGTCCGGGGTGCTCGACCGGGTGTTCGAGAAGTTGCAGCAAGAGCAACTCATCCGCATCAAGATTGAGTCGGTGAGTTTGGATAGCACCATTGTGAAGGTGCACCCCGACGGAACCGGTGCTCTAAAAAAAAGGACCACAAGCCATCGGCAAGAGTCGCGGCGGCTGGAGCACCAAAGTTCATATGGTTGCCGCGAGTGCTCAGTGCGCCATAGGCTTTGCTCTCTCACCCGGCCAAGCACACGATGCGCCGGAAGGTCGCGAATTGCTGCGCTCGATTCCAGAGCTGCCGCTGGGTTGCCATCTCATCATGGACCGCGCGTATGAAGGCGATGCAACACGACAGCTGGCGTTGGACATAGGCGTCGTGCCAGTGGTGCCGCCGAAGTCCACTCGCGTACAGTCCTGGCAGTTAAAAAAAGCGCTGTACCGCAAGCGCAATGAGATCGAGCGGCTGTTTCGCAGGCTCAAAGGATTCCGCCGCATCTTCAGCCGCTTCGACAAATTGGACCTGCTGTTCATCGCCTTCATCTACTTCGCCCTCAACATCGAGGCGCTCAGAGAGTGTTAACAAGGCCCTAGCTCGATGATGAGCCGAGATGAGTTTCGACATGCCAGCAGTTCCGGGTCTTACTTCAGAGCACGCTTGCGGGATATCAAGTCAAGATCGCGAACGCCGCTCCAATCTAGCAGCACCGAATGTCGACCAAACCTAGCCGAACAATTCGAGAGTCGACGGCTCTGGTACACGCATCGGGTGCCGCTAAACGTCAGTCCCATTGGTCGAGAAAAGGGAAGCAAGGTCGTGTTGCTGACAGAAACATCCACGAGCGCCAATATCTCGACCTCGACGATGGCGACTGATGCCGCGTACTGCCTGGAATGATCGAGACCCGGCAGTTCAGCACGCTGCCACTTTGCAGGTCGTTGCACGGCAGACGATCCGAAGCTGCTCCTGGAAGTGGTTGAAACAGCTTTGGGGAAAATGCGCCAGCATCTTTTAGCGCGCGATGAAGCGAGCGCTCCCTTGGCAAGCCACAGGCAACCCGCGTCGGGCCGGTCAATCCAACCGCGCGTGCAATGAACTGAAGACCTTCATGCTTTGAAACACCAGGCGCGCTCACCGTAAACCCCGCGTTTGCGTCAATGCTCGAGGTCCCCGCGCAAATGCGATGCCTTTTAGTGCGCTCCACGCAGGATCCTCCGCAGGGTTTCCGGACTGACGGGCTTGACGAGGTGGTAATCCATGCCGGCGCTGCGTGTGCGCTGTCGGTCCGTTTCCTGTCCCCAGCCCGTCAACGCGATAATGCGTACGTTTCGACCTTCGGGCAGCGCCCGGATGCGCCGTGTCGCTTCCACACCGTCGATGCGCGGCATTCCAAGGTCCATGAAGATGACTTCCGGGCAGAACTCGCAGGTCTGCTCGATCGCCTGCGCCCCGTCGCACGCGGTCCGCACTTCATGGCCATCCGTTTCCAGCAGCGCCATCAGAGATGCAGCCGCATCGGCGCTATCATCGACGACGAGAATACGCCTGCCGCCGTGCTCCGTGGGCTGATGTGCATCGTCCGCATCCGGCGCAAAGACCGGCATTTCGGCGCGCGGCTCTGCCAGCGGTAGGCGAACGGTGAAGGTGCTGCCAGTTCCCGGACCGTCGCTGAATGCGGTGACCGACCTCTTGTGCATCTGTATCAGCGTTCGCACAAGCGACAAGCCTATACCCAGGCCGCCATCGGGGCGCTCCTCGCGCGAGTGCGCCTGAGAGAACATCTCGAACACGCGCTCGAGCGCCTGCTGTGGGATGCCGATCCCGTCATCCTGGACCCTCACGACCGCCTGGCGGTTCTCGCGATCCAGCGTAAGCCTGATGCGCCCACCACTGTCCGTATATTTGGCGCTATTGGAGAGCAGGTTCGAAAACACCTGCACCAGACGATCGGCGTCGCCATCGACCTGCAAACCCTCCACCCCGGGACAGAGCTCTACTGTCAGCTCGTGTCCCCGAGCCTCGATAAAAATGCGCGAGCCTTCCACTGCGCTCGCCAGAACGTCGGTGATCAACAGCCTATGCTGCCGCAGATCGAGCTTCCCGCATGTGATGCGGTTGATGTCCAGCAGATCGTCCACCAAGCGCACCAGGTGACTGACCTGACGATCCATCATGCTCAAGGTACGTTGGAGCGTAGTGTCGGCAGCAGTCCGCAATCGCAGGATCTGCACGCCGTTGCGGATCGGAGCGAGCGGATTTCTGAGCTCGTGTGCGAGCACCGCGAGAAACTCGTCCTTGCGACGATCCGCTTCCAGCAGCTCTTGCTCCGCGCGACGTCTTTCGGTGATGTCGATCGACACTCCGATGAACTGCAGGACGCGACCCGCAACATCACGCTGCACGACGCCGGCACCTTGCAACCAGCGCACTCGCCCGTCCGAGCGCACGATCCGGTACTCCATCAATGGACCGTGCTCCGTCACGTCGCGACCGACCGCGGTGTGCGTTGCGGCCGATGCCGCTTGCATCATCGGCCGGTCATCCGGGTGCAGCAACTCGCAAAACGTCCCCGCGGGCCACCATGTGCGCGACGCGTCGAGGCCCGCCATTTCACAGGCGCGCGCATCGAAGCTTTCCATCGCTCCGCGCGTGTAATCGATGATCCACGTCGCGGCCCCGGCTGCTTCCAGCGCAAGACGCATGCGCAGCTCCTTCTCCTGCTGGCACAGCTCGGCGCGCTTGCGCTCCGTGACATCCACCAGCGTCACGAGAACGCGGTCAAGCGGTTCGTCCGGTTTGGGGAAGGTGATCGTGAACATGAACTGGCGCGGCTCGCCTGCCAAAGTGCGTAGCTCAACATCCGCCGCTAGCGAGGCTTGGCCTTCGGCGAGGGCAATCAGTTCTTCCTTGAAGGCGCACATTGAATTTTCGGTGAATACGCTCGCCAGGGACCCTTTGAGTTCCTCCTTTGTGCTGGCGCCGAATAGCCGCAGCGTTTCGCGGTTCACATCGCGCACCTTCACGAGCGGCACCGCTGCGGTGACGGTATCGGGATGGCAATCGAAGTGGGCGCGGAAGTCGTGCACCCCCTGACTTCTCAGCTGCTCAAGGAAAACAGCGACCTCGGTGAAGTCTTCCTCCCAAAGGGAGACGCCGGCGGCTTCGAAGGCATATCGCTCCCTTGCCCCGCCCGAGCCCACGTAGGACGGATGGAATCGGGTTCGCCACCGATAGGAAACACGGCTCGGCGCTGGTGCGTTGAACCGCTGAACTCACTGCGAGGAGCCGACCATGAACAGGCATCAAGACAAGGGAATGGGAAAGCAGGTGAAGGGCACCGTAAAGGAAATAGCTGGCAAAATGACTGGTGACAAAGTCTTGCGCGGCGAGGGGAAGATCGAAAAAGGGGTTGGGAAGGTGCAACGCAAAGTAGGTGACGCTCAGGAGAAGCGCAAACTAAGGGATCAACCTAGGCACTGAAACTTGCGCCAACCAGAGTGCCGGCCAGACCAGGCTCCAAGCGTCCCTTCTCACTTGCTTGGCTTATTGGTCTGGCCGCAACATTCGGCCTGCGGCAATGGACATCATTCAAGTCGTTCAAGAACTCTATCGGTTGCGCATTGACTGCGGTCTTGAGACGTACCAGGGAAGCGGAGTGACGGCCTGGGTGGTAAATGAGCGCAACAGTCGGGTTGAGAAGCAATTCCACATCGACGATCTGGAGACCGCCGCGGAATGGTTGCTCACAGAAGCCTCTCGGCAAAGGGAGCCGTCGAACTCACTTGAACACGATCCCCATGTTCACGCTTTGCTCGCGGAACTCGCCAACAGTTACCGGAAGGACCCAAAGAAGGTGAGTCCCGGCCAACGGGACAACCGGCTGCAAGCGAGCGAAAATTGACTAAAGGCTAGCTCGTGAATCGATGCAATCCGGTTTTTTCTTAGATGATTCCGCCATCGGTTAGTCCTCCAATCACCGCCCGCCCAATCCGTCGGAGCCGACAGAGTTTCCCTTGCCCCTCGTCTATGATCTGAAACGCGTCCTCACGCGCATCGAGCCGGGTTCGATTGGAACCGAGTCGATCTTGACAAGGGCAATGTCCTACATCGTGCCGTGACGTGCGTCGCTTCATCAGCGCGAAGGCGGATCTACCATTTCCGCATGTTGAACATTTCTCGGCCCGCATCCAATGATCCGTTGGTTTTCCAAGCGTCAGCCCGAGCTACAGGTACCACCTAAAGTCACGCCCGGCGCAACTGATGCCGAGTCAGTGAAGCAGAAGCTCAGTGCGC
>JBEVDW010000370.1:0-14523 GCA_040513115.1 Steroidobacteraceae bacterium
GAGACATGTGCGCGCACTTTTGCGTCCGTGTTGTTGGCCATCAGCGCCGTGCCCGCTGTGCAAGCCCAGAGCACAGAGGGGGATCCCGGACTCGAGGAAGTGGTGGTGACGGCGCGCTTGCGCAGCGAGACCGTCCAGGATGCGCCGATCTCCGTGAACGTCGCGACGGATGATGCGCTCGAGCGCGTGGCGGCGACTTCGCTGCTGGATCTGCCGCGAGCTGTACCAGGGCTCATTCTGCAGAAGGCGCCCAATTCGAGTCAGACCGGTGTGACGCTGCGTGGCCTCGGCTCCTCGCCAGGGGCTGCATCGTTCGAGAGCTCTGTCGGCCTGTTCGTCAACGGTGCGTATGTGCCGCGCACGCGAGAGTTCGCTGCGTCGCTGTTCGATATCGAACGTGTCGAGGTCGTCCGCGGAACACAGTCATCTCTTTTGGGAAAGAACACCAGCCTCGGCGCCGTCAATGTCGTCACGAAGACGCCGGGCCATGAGCTTGCCTTCAACGCCTCGGCAAACTACGAGACGGAGTTGGATTCATGGACAGGCTCAGGCGGCCTCACGGTGCCGCTGGGCGAGCAGCTCGCCATGCGTGTCGCCGCGCAGTCGGAGTCGCTCGGTGGATGGGTGAAGAACGCGGCCACGGGCAAGGAGAGTGAAGAAGTGGAACGCGACTCCGGGCGTGTCACGTTCGCGTGGGAGCCCTCTGACTCGTTCGATGCCACTGTCGTGTATGAGACTCAGGAGTATGACGGGCAGGGCATGCCGGCCGAGCTCATCAGGGCCACGCCGGAAGCGTTCGGCTTGAGCGCGCTGGCCGGCTTTCCGGGGTTGGAAACGGACTTCGATCGCGTCAGTGCATCCTCTGACAGCCGGGCCAAGGATGCTTTCGTCGAAGAGAGCAGCGTCGATCGCGCTTCAGCGACGGCGCATTGGCACATCGGCGACTTCATCGTGACGAGCCAGACGGCGTGGTCGCAGAGCGACTCCGATGCAAGCGCCGGCACCGATTTTCTTCCCGGCGACTACTTCCTCCAGGTCACGAACCTCGACGCCAAGTCTCTGAGCCAGGAACTGAGGCTCACATCGCCCGCGCAGGAGCGCTTCCGCTATGTGGCCGGCGCGTACTACGGCACCAACGATTTCGAACAGGACAACACGTTCCTTGCCAACTATCCGGGCGCTCCACCGTTGTCCGGCGACACGGTCACTCACTTCGACCAAAACACTGATTCATGGTCGCTGTTCGGTCAGGTGGATTTCGATCTGACCGCCAAGCTGACAGTGTCCGGCGGACTGCGGTACACGGATGAACAGAAGGACGTTGACCTCGCGCGCACCGTGCTGCAACCGGGCGTCATGTCGCTCTTCGTGTTCCCGCCCTATGCGCCCTTCGACATGTCGCGTTCCGAGAGCGTCACCGACGGTCTCGTGAACATGAGCTACAAACCGAGCGATGGGCTGATGTTCTATGCCTCGTGGGCACAAGGTACAAAGAGCGGCGGGTTCGCTGATGCGGCAACGTTGCTCGATGAGTCGGAGTACGACTCGGAAGTGGCCCAGACCGCCGAGTTGGGCGTGCGCTATCGCACGAGCGATGGACAACTCACGGCGAACGCCACCGTGTACTCCACGGACGTGAACGATTACCAACTCGTGACGTTCACCGGCACGCAGTTCGTCATCGACAACACCGATCTGGAAGCGGAGGGTATCGAGTCAGAGATCCTGTGGCGCCCGCGTTTCGCGCCCGGGCTCGACATCAGCTGGCGCAACACCTACTCGAACGCGAAGGACGCGAATACGGGCGAAAAAACTCCGCGCGCGCCACGCTGGTCAGGTGGCCTGGTGCTCGCCTACGAACGCGATCTCGCGTACGGCTGGCGGCTCACCCTCGACGGCTCGGTCGACTACGAATCGAGTCAGACCCACCAGCGCGACCCGGATGCGGTGCCGAAGGCCGACAGCCTCACGATGTATGGCGGCGGCATCGGCGTGAAATCGGACAAAGGTCTTTCCATTCGTGTCATCGGTCGCAATCTCACCGACGAGAACCGCTACACCTTCGTCTTTCCGACGCCGTTCTTGCCTCCTGGCAACGCGAATGCACAGTCCGAACGGCCGCGCACGGTCGCGTTGCAGGTGTCGTATGAGTACTGAGGACGTTCGAAGCGCTCGTCGCGAAATTGAGTGCAGGGATGCATACGACGGCACTCACCCCAGCGAGCGTCCTGCTCAGCGAGGGCCGGCGAACTGATCTGGAGCTGGAAGGCGCTCATGGTCACGGCAGAGTTCGGCGCCAGCTCAGTACCTGATAACACCGCCCACTTCGAGGATTTCTCCGCCTCGACCACGTAGGTCCGCAGAAGCACCAGCCCCTCTAGCCGCGCCTCGAATCGTGTTCGTTGCTCGCCGCTGACATCCATACGCATCTACGAGCGGCTACACGTTGAGAGGGAGGTTTTCCGGGTAACTCTACTGAACTGCTGGAAAAAGCTGTTGTGAGACAACGTCTTGATTGCTGTATTCGATTCCGTCCCTGGCCACCATTCTTTCAGAACTTATGTGTGCGCTAGCCCGTTTCCTGTCCAATAACAGGCGGTGTGTCCAATATTTTTGCCCCTGCACGTGCTGACCGGGGCTTACGACGGTAGACCTTTTGCGTGGTTCGCAGGTCATGTGACCGAGGGCCTCGTTGGGTTCGGTCAAGTTCTTCGCATCACTGGCGCGCTTGGCACGTAGGTCGTGAAACGTAAACCAATCAGAAATCACAGGCGGCTCTATGACTGTGCCGTCCTGCGACTTCGATCCTTGTACCGCAGTGTGCATAAGGCGATGCCAATTGGAGCGGAATCCCGTTTCGGTGTAGGCGCCTCCCTCATGGGCGGGTTTGGTGACGTTCAGCCTCGACGTCTTCGGCATTGATACGTCCGAGACACGGACCGAGAAGAGCCGAAACCCGAGCCTGTGTCGACCGACTGCCGAAAGTCGACGAGCTAGAGGCAGTCGATGAGAGTGCTGTGGAAGTTGCCTCTGCCGACCGGCGTTAGGCTGCTTCCACTGCGATTCGGGATTGCACGCGATCGACGTCGGCCCGCAGTGAACGGGAGGCGAGGAAGAAGTGCACCGCCGCCAGTAACTGCACTCCTGCAGTCACTGCCATCGCGTAGCGAAGCGATTGCGCGCCCGCCCCGGGACTCAGGCGGTCGCTGAGCACGCCGACGATCAATGGCCCGAGCCCCGCACCGATCAAATACATCAGCAGCGAAACAAAAGAATTGGTCATGCCCCGCATGCGCGGCATGACGAGACTTTGTACAGTCCCCATCACCGGCCCGTACTGACATCCGGCCGGCAGAGCCCAAAGCGCCAGCAATCCGATCGCAAGCCATGCGCGATCAGCGAAGACGTACGTTGCCATCAACATGCCGCATACCGCCGCGAAAGCGGCCGTGCACCAACTCACCCGGGCGACGTCGGCTCGGGCCATGCGACTGACCAGCCAGCCACCGGCAATTTGTCCGCAGGCATTGGAAAGGCCGAATGCGATGCCGATGACGAGCGCGCTCGTAGCCAGTGACAACCCGTGCACGCGCATGAGGAAAGATGCCTGAAATGCGATCTGGCCCGAGGTTGCCGTGGCAGTCAGCGTGATCGCTATCATGAAGTGGACCAAGCTGCGCTGGCTGCTCACGAATCGCATGGTCTCGCGCACCGTGGGCGCAGAGGCCGCCTCCTCATTCGCGCTCGAGCCTTCGCGCTGCGGTTCCTTCGTCGTGAGCAGGATGACGAGCGCCAGCAGCAATCCCGGCATACCCGCGACGAAGAACGCGATCCGCCAGCCGAAGTTCTCGGCGATCAGGCCGAGCAGAATGAAGCCGGCGACGATCGAGAGCGAAGGTCCGGAATAGTAGATGCCGATCGCGAGGACGCGGGACTTGCGATCGAAGAAGTCGGAGAGCAAGGACAGCGCGCCCGGATTGCTGGCCGATTCCGCGGCCGCGATCACGCCACGCGTCAACATCAGCTCGACATAGTTGCGCACCAGACCCGTGGCCGCAGTGAGAGCGCTCCAGATCGCGAGCGCGGTCACGAGGATATTGCGGCGGCTGTAGCGGTCGACGAGAAAACCGACCGGCAACAGAAGGATGCTGTAGGGAATCGAGAACGCAAGCCCGGTGAGCAGCCCGATCTGCGAATCGCTCAGCGCGAACTCGGCCTTGATCGGTTCGATCAGGATCACCACCGTCTGACGATCGAGGTACTGCAGCGCGTGCACGCCCATCAGCAGGATCAGCACGTAGTGCCGCGTGCCGAAGCGTCTCGAAGTAGAGTCAGTCACTTCAAGCGTGCCAGCGCGTGACGCGTACGGGGATATTCGTCATCAACGGTTGCCCCGAATAAGGGTCGGCTACGGGGCCGGCGCCGACGAGCCGTGTGGTATTGGCGCCGATGCGGCGGAACTGCGGGTCTTGTTTCGGGAACTGGCCGAATCCAAAGCTCATCGAGAGCAGACCTCGCTGCAACGAATCGTCAGGATGCACGATTGCCGGAATCGATGCGGCTTCCGTTGCGATGTCGATCGCGTCGCCCGCGTCGAGCCCGAGCGCCATCAAATCGCCCGGATGCATGAATGCAGGGTTGTACGGCGGTTTGGATGCGGGGAGGGCATCGGCGAACGAGCTGTTACAGACGTGCATCATCCGCCGGCAAATTAGCCGAAATTGGTGCGCATCGCGGCTCCGTGATTCGGCATGCGCGCCAATGTCCGCCGCGGCGAGATCTTTCATCATGAGGGGATGGGCAAGCTCGAAGCGCTCCGACGCGTTCTCATCCGCAGGCTGGACGACTACCTCGTCGCCGCCGCGAAAGATGTCGCCGAACGGATGGCGCCTGACTTCGTCCAGCGGAATTCGCGACCCCTCACAGAGTCTCGCCAGCAGCTCCTCGGTCGTCGGTCGTCGGCGCATGTCCATCGCGAAGGCAGGCATGTCGGGCCCGAGTTGCGGCGACACACTCAGCGACTTGCCCATCTTCCGACCCAGCTCATAGAAGAACTCCCATTCCTCGATGAGCTCGCTGTCCGGTGGAGCATCGACGATAGCCGGCACATATTGTCCGTACGGATCGACCTGGCCATAGCCGGTCGGCGCGCGGGTCAGCCAGTCGAGGAGTTGAGTGGTGCCGGCGACTTCCAACCACATCTTCGGCGCGATGACATAGTGCGCGAGCCTCGCGGTGGCCGACATCCATGGATCGATCTGTATCAGCAACTCGAGGGAGCGAAGCCCGCGCACCGCCTTGCTTTGGTCCGGCCATGCCGCCGCGGGGTTGCCGGCACAACTGATGAGCGCGCGAACACGGCCTTCACCTTCCAGCAACATCTCATCCGGTAGCGCAGCCGTTGGCATGCCGGCCGCGGTATTGCGCATGCCGGTCGCGTGCATCGTCTCGCCGAAGCCGAATGCGGGCACGGCAGGCCCCACCTGTGCTTTCGCGCGCAGCGGCGCCGCGAGCACGCCGGGATGCCGAATGCGCTCGCCCGCGCGCAACCAATGTCCGCAAAGCGTTTGCAGATTGAGCAGCAAATACTCGATGAGCGTGCCGCGGCCGCTCATATTTGGACCTGTGCCGGCCATGATGTAGCCGCGGCGAGTTGCTCCTACCGCGCGTGCGATCCGAAGGAGTGCTTCGACATCGATACCGGCGTGCTGCGCGACCGCGTGCGGTTCGAATCGAGCGACGGCCGCACTCAACTCATCGATGCCGCGCGTGTGACGATCGGCGAAGTCGATGTCGTAACATCGCTCGCGCAGGATGATGTGCAGTAAAGCGGCGATGACCGCGACATCGGTGCCTGGCTGTATTGCGAGGTGCACTTCAGCGCGCCGAGCGACGTCGCTCCGCCGAGGATCGACGACGAAGAGACGTGCGCCGGCTCGCAGGCGATCTTTTAACCATCTTCCTGGATTGCCATAGGGGAAGCCGGTGAACGTGACGAGCGGATTGATTCCGAACAACAGGATGACTTCGGGATCGTCGAAGCCGATGGCCGGCGCCATCCATTGGCCATGGAGCGCCGCGGCGATTTGCTTGCCGGGCTTGTCGATGGTGCCGGGCGTGAAGCGCATTGGCGAGCCGATGGCGTCCATGAAAGCCGTGTAGAGCGGGCTCATCGCCGCCGATGCCGTAAATGCTGTCCCGAGGTATCCGGCGACGGCGCGCGGTCCGTGGCGCTCAATGATCCGGCCGAGTGTCTGCGCTATTTCCGAGACGGCATCTTCGAGCGGCACCGGTCGTAGCTCGCCGTCGGGGCCCCGTTTGAGGGAGCGCAGGAGCCGCGCGGGATGTCGCAGCAATCGCGGTTGCGCCCGACCTTTGACGCAGGTGAACCCGTGATAGACCGGGTTCTCCGGGACGCCGCTCACCCGTACTGCACGCCCGTCAGCGACTTCCACCCGCAGCGGGCAGCCGTTCAGACAAAGCCTGCAATACGAGGCATGTTCAGTCACGGGGCGCAGCGTAACAAAGTGCAAGCTGGTGCGCGGTTCATCGCTATACCTCCGACAGAAGTAGGATGCCGTCGGACGACCACTATGGGATCGCCTCAAACAAATAAGGGGGAGCCCATCAGCAATCTAGACATTCCACCTTTCGATTCTGGCTGCATTTCAATAGCTTACGTCGAAATGGAATGCGGGCTGAAAATCCGAGTGTCGATGGTTCGATTCCGAAAACCCTTCCGAATCGAGCTACTTAGTCAGATGGATTCGGTTAGTACGCCATCGCCGTCAATGGGCAGTGAAGGGTATTCGCATCTCGTAGCCAACCTTCGCAGGTGATGCAGCGTTTCGCTTAGGCCCGAAGTCGCGGGAGAATAGCCGGCACTCTACTGTCGGCAGCAACATTTGACCCGTGGCATGCCCAGCTCGCCGGCTCACTCGAGCCCATTACACGTGCGCTTCGCCGAGTTCGAACTCGACGAGGCGAATGCGCTGCTTCGTCGCAGTGGCAACTCAATCGCGCTCTCGCCGACGCCTTTCGGATTGCTATGCGCGCTCGTCCGTCATCACGGCGAGTTGCTGACGAAGCACGTGCTGCTCGATGAAGTATGGGGTCACCGGTTCGTGAGCAGTTCGGTGCTGAAGGGCGCCATCAGCGATGTCCGAACCGTGCTCGGCGACGATCCGCACGAGCCTCGCTTCATAGAGACGGTTCCACGCCGCGGCTATCGGTTCATCGCTGCTTTGGATGCGGCATCCGCACGGCCGCTGTGCTCAAACGTCGGCCGCGCGCAGACCGATTTCTCGGAGGAAGCGCCAGCATCGATGGGCGCAAGGGCGGTTAAGCCTTCACAGGGTTCATTCGTGGGCCGAGCGAACGAGCTTGCATCGCTGTGGCGCGCGTGGGACGAAGTGACGAGTGGCAGGCGCATGATGTTCTGGGTCGCGGGCGAGCCTGGCATCGGGAAGACCACGCTGATCGAGCGGTT
Organism: Steroidobacteraceae bacterium; assembly: GCA_040513115.1. GTDB lineage: Bacteria > Pseudomonadota > Gammaproteobacteria > Steroidobacterales > Steroidobacteraceae > DATELY01. The sequence goes on from JBEVDW010000370.1 coordinate 7,490, forward strand.
CGTTTCCGGGCTTGCCGACGTCGCCTGCGCACACGGCAACTGCGTGCAGCACTACGGCAGCGGCGAGCCGTACCACCCGGTGCTCGAGGCGCTGGCAGAGCTTTGTCGCTCGGACGTCGCGGTTCCGACCCTGCTCCGGGCAGTCGCGCCGACTTGGTTGTTGCAGTTGCCTTGGTTGAGCACAAGCGAGCAACGCGAAGCTCTCTTGCGCGAGCTCATCGGAGTCAACCTGGAGCGAATGCTGCGGGAGATGGGCGAGTTCCTGGATCGCTACACTGAGCACCGACCGCTGCTGCTGATCACCGAGGACCTGCATTGGGCCGATCGCGGAACGATCCAGCTGATCGGCTATCTCGCTCGCCGGCGCGGCAGAGGCAGATTCATGTGGCTCTCGAGTTTCAGACTCGCAGAGGTGATTGCGTCGGATCATCCGCTGAGCGCCCTGCGACACGAGCTCCATCTGCATGGCTCGTGCGAAGAAATCGTGCTCGATTCATTCTCGGAGGCGAATGTCGCCGCGTACGTGGCGTCGAAGTCCCCAGCGATGGCGCGCGACGAGAACTTCGTGCGCGCATTGCACGAACGCACCGAAGGCGTACCGCTGTTCGTCGCGTCCGTCACAACCGACGTCGCTGTGCGTACGGCGCAAGGCGCGAGCGAAACGGCCGCGCTGCTTGCGAGCGCTCCAGTACCCGAGAACCTGTTCGCGATCATCGATCACTATCTCTCCAAACTCGAGCCGGAGCGGCGCCTGCTGCTCTCAGCCGCGGCTGTTTGCGGCATGGAGTTTGGCATCGCGACGCTGGCACGCGTGCTCGAACGCGACACTCTCTGGGTGGCCGATGCGTGCGACGAGCTGCTGCGCGAGCAGCTCTGGCTCAGTGTTCCGCGAGCAAGAAGCCACGTCGATTCGGCGGACAAACCCTATTCCTTCCGTCACGCGCTCTTTAGACAGGCACTTTATGATCGTCTGGCGCCGTCCGCTCGCGTCGAGCTGCACCGCAAAGTAGGCGCCGCACTCGAGTGCGAGCGTGCCGCAAAGCCGACCATCGCTGCGACCGAGCTCGCGATGCACTTCGACCGTGGCCGTGCGCCGATGGCAGCGCTGCGCTACTACGCGCAGGCGGCAGAAGCCGCGCTGCTGCACGTGAGCCCAGCAGAATGTATGAGCCTCACTAATCGTGCATTGACCCTGCTCGACCAAGCGCCAGCCGACGTGGAACGCACGTCGCTCGAGATTGCGCTCGCAACACTGCACGGTGTTGCTGCTTTTCACTTGCTGGGGGCGGGCGAGGAAGCACGCAGCGGCTATCAACGCGCCTCGTCACTGTTGAGCGAAGTTCCGCACCATCCGATGCGCGGGCTGCTGCTGCACGGATTCGGGTTCCTGCTCAACTTGCGTGCAGAGTACGGCGAATCGCTGGCGTTGGCGGATCGAGCGGACGCCCTCGGCTCCGATACCGACGATGCACTGCTCACGCTCGCCGCGTGCACGGTTCGTGGACAGGCATACATGCATCAGGGCTCACCCCGTGCGGCCTGCGAATCTCTGCAGCGCGCGCTGCCGACGATGCAGTCGATCAACGCAGCGTCGGAGCAAAGTTTCATCGGCTTCATCACCGACCCGCAGGTCACGGTTCTGGCAATGCTCAGCTACCAGCTCGTGCACCTGGGTTCCGCCACGGAGGCACGCGAGCGGCTGCGACAGGCGTACACGCGAGCGCGCGGGCTGGCACAGCCGATGGCCCTGCTGCTCACGATGTGGTTCGACGCACTGTGTGAGATCCGTTTCGGCGACGCAGATCGAGTAGCAGCGCTCGCGGAAGAAATGCACTCACTCGTCGAGGAGTTCGCGCTCGCCCAGGGAAAGACAGCGTGTCGCTGGTTCCGTGGCTGGGCTGATGCCCGTCGCGGTAGACCGCTCGAAGGATTTCGGGAGATTCGGGAAGCGTATGAACAGAACATCGCGCTCGGCATGATCGCAGGCGGCAGCGAAACGCTTGGATACGCCGCCGAGGCGCTCGTCCTGAATGGCGACTGGAACGGCGCGGAAGAGCAACTTCGACAGGCTTTTCAGATTGTGAACTCGCACGGCGAACGCATCTATCTACCGCAGCTTCTACTCATTGAGTCCGCCATCGCACGTGCACGCGGCGAGATGGCTAACGCCGCTGCATCGATGCAGCGAGCAATCACAGAGGCACGAGCGCAGAAGGCACCCTGGCTGGAGCTGCTGGCACTGACGGAACTGTGTGAACACGCGACTGCAACAGTCGATGCGCGTCGTGCGCTCGAACTGCTTGTCGATCAGTTGAGTGAAGCGACGGATACGCCGGCGCTTGCAAGAGCGAGAGCGCTGGTTGGGCGCGAGCACTCGAGTTGATCTGTGCGCGGTGAGGGCGGTGTGTATCGCCAAGTGATAGCTGAAGCCGGGTGCCCTGAACGTGACCCGACGTTCGCGCTGGGAGATCTGAGCGGGGTCGTGGAGGGCGAGGGGTGCTTTCGACCCGAAGCGGACGCTGAGAACGCACGGTTAGCGCCGCCCAGTTGCGTCCGGAGTACGATGCGTTGGTAGCGTCTTTAGTAATGCGCGCCCGCGTCACGAGTGAGAGCCCACCATGCCAAACATATCGCAGCCATCAACGTTCAGATCAGCGATCGACAAGCTCCGCGCTGAGTACGAAGCTGCCGTTACGTCCGGTGCTCCGAGCGCGATGACACCGCTGTTGGCGGATGGAGCGGTGATGGTGCGCCCCGGTGGGCCAGATTGGGACGCAATGGCCGCGATCGCGTCAGGGGCTCCTTTCCCGCCGGGCGCCAGGATCGCGATCACGCCAATCGAAGTCGTTGCCTTAAACGAGGAGTGGGCATACGAGTTTGGCACTGCAGTTACAACTTACACGCCGGGGGGCACGGAGGAAGAACGACAGTTGCGCGACACCTATTTGCTTTTATTTCGAAACACAGGCAGCGGGTGGAAAGCGTTCCGCGAGGTAGCAAGTTCATCCCCACCGCCGAGCGGCTGGCCAACCAATTAGCATTACTTCATCCGAACGCGAAGCTCGCCCTTGGTCGCAAAGTGTTTACGGACTCCGGCGCACCGGCTGCCGAGCGAACATTGCACGGCTGATCGCTCGCCGGCAAGGGCTGCTTCTGCCAGGTAGTGGACACCGAAGCGTGGCGAATCCTCATTTGTCACGAGCTTGATGAAGCTGGCGCAAGCACGGTCACCCCGAACGGCCAAGGCATCCTGTCAGATTCCGCGTTGAAGTGTTGATGCGAGAGACCTCGATGTTCAGCGGGGCCTCGTAGTCCGACGTCCTGGTCTCGCCTTGCAAGCAACTGGTTTTGGTCCGCTGACATCCCTGTCCAACAGACAATCGATGAAAGCACGCAGCGCGGGATTGAGATGCCGTCGATTCGAGTAATAGAGGAACAAGCCGGGGGACATCGGCGCCCAGTCGGCCAGGACTCGCTTCAGCCGCCCTGCCGCGATCCACTCGTCAACATGGTCGTCGTCGTAGGAGTAGACGATGCCCAGTCCCTGCAGTGCCGCCTCGATCAGCAGGTCCTGTCGATTGATGATCACCGGTCCTGCCACCTCGATTTCGATCTTCTTACCGGTCTTCTCGAATTGCCAGCGAGCGATCCTCCCGCTGCCTGGAAAGCGCCAGCCGATACAGGCATGGCGATGCAAGTCTGATGGGTGTCGGGGTTCGCCGCGGCGGGCTAGATAATCAGGCGATGCCAGGGCGAGCAATTTGACGTCTGGCGTCAGGCGCACAGCGACCATGTCCTTTTCGAGGCGCTCGCCGACGCGAATGCCAGCGTCGAAGCGACCCTCCACGATGTCGCTGAGTCCATCTTCGATGACGATGTCGAGTACGACGTCAGGATGTGTCTCGTGAAATCGTCGCAACCGCGGCGCGATCAGCTTTGTGGCGCCCATGCCGAGCGTGTTGATGCGTAACGTTCCGGCTGTCTTGCCCGTGGCGGCGACGGCCTCCGCTACCGCCGCGTCCAGCTCATGCATCATCGGCACGATGCGCTCGTATAGCCGCGCCCCTGCCGTGGTTGCGGCAACGCTGCGAGTGGTGCGATTGAGCAGGCGCACCCCCAGGCGAGTCTCCAAGTGACGGATCGTCTGGCTCAAGGCCGAAGCTGAGAGCCCGAGATGATTGGCTGCTCGCGCGAAGCTGCCGCGCTCCACTACGGCGGCAAATGCCCGCAATTCGGCAAAATCAGAGCCGCGCATTCTATGCGGATTCCTAAATAGCCCACTGAGACTATAAGCGATTATCTTTTGGCTCGGCACCGGCATCCTGCTGCCACCACCAGCAGGAGACCCAGATGTCAAACCATCTACATCTTCCCGAACCGGTTGCCACCTACTTCGCTGCAGATGAGTTCGACCGCGACACAGTTGCCCGTTGCTTTACCCAGAACGCGGTCGTGAAGGATGAAGGTCGCACTTACACCGGCCTCGATGCGATCAAACGATGGAAGTCCGATGTGTCAGTCAAGTACACCTACACAAACCAACCATTCGCCCTCGAGCAGAAGGATGGTGTCGTGATCGTCACCAGCCGATTGACCGGAAACTTTCCAGGCAGTCCCATCGATCTGCGATTCTTCTTCCGCCTACAGCGCGGCAAGATCGCGTCCTTGGAGATCATTCCATGAGCTTTGATCTTCAACTCACGGGTCGTCGCGCTCTTGTCACCGGAGGCACAAGAGGGGTTGGTGCTGCCGTCGTTGAAGCACTGGGACATGCCGGTGCACAGGTGATGGCAGCGGCCCGATCCGTGCCGGCTTCTCCGATCGAGGGCGTACGCTACATCGCTGCGGATCTCTCGACCTCGGAGGGATGCAGCACCGTCGCCAAAGCGGTGCTGCAGGAACTCGGAGGAGTCGACATCATCGTCGATGTGCTTGGAGGCTCGAGCGCACCGAGCGGCGGATTCGCGGCACTCGATGATGATCAGTGGTGGAACGCCCTGAATCAGAACCTGATGCCTGCTGTTCGTCTCGACCGCGCACTGCTGCCAGCGATGATCAAGCAGGGTTCAGGTGTCATCGTCCACGTGACCTCGATACAGCGAGAGCTTCCGCTACCTGAGTCGACCACCGCTTACGCCGCTGCGAAAGCGGCGCTCTCAACCTACAGCAAGAGTTTGTCGAAGGAGGTGACACCAAAAGGAATCAGGGTTCTGCGCGTTTCACCCGGATGGGTAGACACGGATGCGGCTGTCGCGATGGTAGGGCGTGTGGCTGCACATGCCGGCACGAACCACGACGGCGGTAAGGAGATCATCATGCGGGGTCTTGGAGGAATTCCGCTGGGCCGACCCGCGAAGCCGTCGGAAGTCGCAGATCTGATCGCCTTCTTAGTGTCGCCGCGTGCTGCCTCCATCACAGGCGCAGAATATGTGATCGATGGCGGTACTGTTCCAACAGTTTGAGCACCGTTGCAGTCCACTGGAAAATCCCGGTGTTCGCGCAAGCGACGCGCGTGATCTCGCGTACTTTCGAATAGCTGATCTCACCGCGCTCCATTGCGGCGGCAATGATCGGCAGCGATTCGAGTGCACGAGCGACCCGGACCTTTTCGCGGGCCGCGCCCAGGGCGATGCCACACTTCCAGTTCAACCAATGCGCACAGGACTGCGTGACGTTGTCCACCCATCCCTGGCGGCGATCGAACTCTCCAATCAATCTGAGGAACCGATAGTTCGCGGCGTTGAGGTGGCCTGAGAGTTGTGTGATTTCGTCTCTCAGCTCGTTGAGCTCGCGAACGCGTTGCGTGCGGATTTGTGTCTCGTCCACTGTGAACACCTTGCTCTGTATCGATATACAGTATCGCTGGGATCAGGCGGATTCAATTGATCGACGCAACACCTCATTCTGAGCCTAGGAGGTGTTGCATGAAGGGTTACAGGAAGAGGTCTACGCCCGAGGCGATGCGGGCAGCGGTGTGGGATTGTTGGGAAGAAGGTCTATGCATGAGGGAGATCTCGCGCGCGTTGGAGGTTCGATCACCGCAGGTGCGGGCCATTGTCGGTAGCTGCGGCGGAATCAGACCGCCCCCACGACGAGGCTCTGTTCGGGTACTCAGCGCGGTGGAACGCGAAGAGATCTCCAGAGGATTGGCGGCAGGCTGTTCCATGCGTGAGATCGCAAGGCACTTGCATCGAGCCCCGTCCAGCATTAGCCGGGAGATTGCCCGTCATGGACGGCACGGCTATCGAGCGCTTATTGCTGATGAACGCGCTTGGCAGGGTGCGTGCCGGCCGAAGCGCTGTTTGCTGGCTCGCGATGAGGCGCTGCGACAATGGGTCACACACAAGTTGTTGATAGACTGGTCGCCGCAGCAAATTAGCGGCTGGTTGAAAGCGGCGTATCCAGACGACGAGAGGATGCGGGTGTCTCACGAAACGATCTATCGCAGTCTGTTCGTGCAGGCACGCGGAGTGCTGAAACAGGAGTTGAGCGCACATCTGCGGCAGCGCCGCTACCTTCGCCGCAGCCGCAAGGCGAGCACCCGCCCCTCATCGCGTGGACAGATCGAGGATGCAGTGTGCATCAGTGAGCGACCCGCCCAAGTGCAAGACCGTGCTGTGCCAGGTCATTGGGAAGGAGATCTGCTGTGCGGAGACTGGCAATCGCAAATCGCCACGTTGGTGGAACGCAAGTCGCGGTTGGTAATGCTGGTACGAATCCCCGACAAGAGAACCGACCGTGTTGTGGCTGCTCTGAGTAAGCACGTCCATAAGCTGCCTTCGCAGCTGCGCCGCTCGCTCACCTGGGATCGAGGCACCGAGCTCAGAGCGCACAAGCGCTTCACGATGGCCACTCAGATGCAGGTGTACTTCTGCGATCCACACAGTCCTTGGCAGCGCGGATCGAACGAAAACACCAATGGCCTGCTGCGCCAGTACTTCCCGAAAGGACAGGATGTGTCGGGCTACTCGCAACGACAGCTCGATCGGGTCGCCATGAGACTGAACCAACGACCAGGGGAAACTTTAGGTTTT
>JBEVDW010000371.1:0-4907 GCA_040513115.1 Steroidobacteraceae bacterium
CGCAAGATTCCGGGCGTCGTCGATGCGCGCATTCAGCAGCCGCGCGGCGTCCCGGCGCTGCGCGTCGATGTCGACCGCACACGCGCACAGCTCGCCGGCGTGACCGAGCGCGATGTGACGAACAGCATGGTCGTGAACCTGGCCGGCTCGAGTCAGGTAGCGCCAACGTTCTGGCTGAATCCACAGAACGGCGTGCAATACCCGATCGTGATGCAGACGCCGCAATACAAGATGGATGACAAGTCCGCGTTGGAGAATCTGCCGATCAGCGCGGCGGGCGCGCCCGCGCCGCAACTGCTCGGGGCGATCGCGGACATTCATCGCACGCGGTCGAGCGCGATCGTGACGCAATACGACGTGCAGCCGCTCGTGCAGATCTTCGCCACGACGCAAGGCCGCGATCTCGGCGCGGTCTCCCGCGACATCCAGAAAGTGATCGACCACCACGCCAGCGACCTGCCGAAGGGTGCTACGGTCAAGCTCCTGGGCCAAGTGCAAACCATGAACACGGCATTCAAGGAGCTGCTGTTCGGTCTGGTGGGCGCGATCGTGCTGATCTACCTGCTCATCGTGGTCAATTTCCAATCGTGGAGCGACCCGCTGGTGATCATCAGCGCCCTGCCCGCAGCGCTCGCCGGCATCGTCTGGACATTGTTCGTCACCTTCACCACGATCTCGGTGCCGGCGCTCACGGGCGCAATCATGTGCATGGGTGTCGCCACGGCGAACAGCGTGCTCGTCATCAGCTTCGCGCGCGAGCGTCTGGAAGAACTGGGTGATCCGATTGCGGCAGCCATCGACGCGGGCTTCGTGCGCTTCCGTCCCGTGTTGATGACGGCACTGGCAATGATCATCGGCATGATGCCGATGGCGCTGGGACTGGGAGAAGGCGGCGAACAGAATGCGCCGCTCGGCCGTGCGGTCGTCGGCGGACTCATCTTTGCCACGGTCGCCACGCTGGTATTCGTGCCCGTCGTGTTCAGCGTGATACATCGGCATCATGGCCGCGCCCACGCCCCAAGCACTGGCGTGTCATATGGACCTGGAGAAGCTCATGTCACCCAGTAAGCCCCTACGCGCACGTAGCGTTGGAGGCATCGTTGCGATTGCAATACTCGTCGCCATCGTGGCGTCGGGCATCGGTATCCGCGCGGCCGATCAGCGGCGGCTGCATCAGTGGACTGACGAACAGGCCATTCCATCGGTCGCGGTCGTGACACCCGTGAACGCAGAAAGCGTCGTTCATATCCAGCTTCCAGGCCGCCTCGAAGCGCAGGCTCGCGCACCGTTGTATGCGCGCGTGTCGGGTTACTTGAAGAGCTGGAGCGCGGACATCGGCACGCACGTCAAAGCCGGTCAGGTGCTGGCTGTGATCGAGGCACCCGATCTGGAACAGCAGCTGTTGCAGGCGCAAGCCGACTACGCGAGCGCGAAGGCAAATGCGGCGCTGGCGGCGAGCACGTCCAAGCGCTGGCAGTTGATGCTCGGGCGCAATTTGGTATCGAAGCAGGAAGTGGAAGAAAAAGCCGGCGATCTGGCAGCCAAGGAAGCACTGGCCAACGCGGCGCGCGCGAACGTCGATCGGCTGCGCACCCTGCTCAACTTCACACGCATCACTGCGCCGTTCGACGGCATCGTCACGGCTCGCAGGACCGATGTGGGCGCGCTCATCCACGAAGGCGGCGGCAGCGATTCGGAGCTGTTCGTCGTCTCCGACACCAGTCGCTTGCGCGTCTATGTGGATCTGCCGCAGGTGTATGTCGCCCGGCTAACCGAAGCGGCGTCGGCTTCCATCACGGTTCCAGAACATCTCGACAAAACGTTTCCCGCGAAAGTCGAAGGTTTCTCGCGCGCCGTCAACGCAGCCACCGGAACAACGCTCGTGCAGCTGAGCGTCGACAACAAGAACGGCGAGCTGTTGCCGGGTGGCTTCGCCAACGTCAGTGTCGAGCTGCCGCAGGCGCGGCCGACGTTGCAACTGCCCGCGAGCGCGCTGATCTTCGATGAGGAAGGCACACGCGTTGCCATCGTGGGCGCGAACGATCGTGTCGTACTGAAACCGATCACCATCGCGCGTGACAACGGCGCGACGATCGACATCGCTACAGGCCTCGAGCCCGACGATCGTGTGATCGACGCGCCCCCCGATGGCCTGCTCTCCGGCAGTGCCGTGCGCGTGTTGAAGCCGACGCAGGCGACCGGCGGCGCACCTGCAGCTGCGAAGAGCTGACAAGTGATGCCGAGGTCAGCCAAGCGCATAGCGCTGCCGGCGGTGCTATTGCTGAGCGCCTGCTCCCTCGCACCGGAACTGCAGCTGCCCGAAGGGGCGCAGACATTCACGTTGCCTGCCGTGCCGAACGATTTACCGGCGACGAAGCGGGCGCCGCTTATCGCAGCGTCGTGCTGAACGCCTTCCGGGAAGTCGAAGACAATCTCGCGCTGGTGCACTACTACGGCGACGCCGGACAGTCCGAGCAAGCTGCGCTCACCTCGGCGGGCGATGCACTCGATCTCGCGATGAATCGCTATCGCGAAGGCGCTGTGAGCTACCTCGAAGTCTCGCTGTCGCAAACGACTGCGCTGGCAACACAGCGCGAAGCCCTGGACCTGGAACCTCGCGGATTGCGCGCCAGCGTTGCCCTCGTGCGTGCGTTGGGCGGGGGCTGGTCCAGTTAGAGGACCAGTCGGTCAATACTCCGCGTATGCGTCATCCTGATAGCAGTAAACCCACTGCTCACGGGGTTCGGCCGACGCAATGACGGGATGAGCGCTCGCTCGCGCGTGAGCTGAGGCGTGGCGGTTGGGAGAACTGTCGCAGCAGAGCGTGACGCCGCAGGTCTGACACGTGCGCAAGTGCACCCACGGATCACCTGTTTTGATGCACTCCGCGCACTCGCGGCGAAGGGGTCCCTGGATCGCAGCGAGTGCCTCGATGTGGGCACAGGTCGAAGACGTCATTCCTGCTCCTGTTCGGCCATGATCGACCGCCAGTGAAGTGCTTGGCGCAAAGACCATACACCGGGGCGAGCAGGAGTCTCAAATTCATTGACGCTGCTTACAGTCGTGCAGCCGCCGCTCGGGGGCGGATCGGCATCTGCAGCACTCGAGCCAGCACCGGCGCGCTGTCGCGCTCAGGCTCGGGCTCACGGCGTGGCTCGGCTCGGACCTTTGCAACCATCGCCGCGAGATCCAACAGCGAGGGCAGCCGATCGGACAGCGCATACGTGAACGTGCGGCGCAGATTCAGCGACTCGTCGACGATCATGACGAAGCGCGAGTTGGCACGCGCAAGCGCACTGCGCAGCGCACCGACGTTGGCCACCGACTCCTCGATGCTGGCGCTCTTGGTCGGTTCCAGCACCAGCATGGGATCGGCGCCATCGAGCAACTCGATCCAGGTGGCAAAGCGCGGCCGCGAGCTCGTCAGGGCGATCGGTCGCACGTTCGTTTTCGCGAACGATTCCTTCACGAGCGCGAGCCAACGATCCGCTTCCAGATCGAACATCGCGAAATCGTCGGGATGCGAGAACACGAGGCCCCAGCGGCCATCCAGCCAATCGAACAATGAAGTGGCAGTTGCCAACTTCGCGTCGAAGCACACATCACGACGTGCCAGCGAGAGCGTTGCCATTCGAAACCTCCAGACGAGTCCTCAATGAGGCGAGAGAATGGGCCCGTGGCGGTATCGGTGTCAGTCGGGATGCAGTCACAAGACGGTTTCATTCGCCCTTCTCGCGTGACGGACGAGAGGATCTGTAGTGCGTTGCCCGGCACGCGGCTGAGCTAAACCAGCGAAACCGCTTTCGGCACTCGCACGACAACGGTGCCTGCGATCTTGTCGTGCCACGCCTGCCGTTCATCGTTGAACGCGATCCAGAGAAAACCAAGACCCGCGACGGCGAGCGACAGGAAGCAACTCAGTGCACGCACGATGCACGTGGCCCAATCCAGCTCGCGTCCATCCGTGCGTACGACTTGCAGATCGCAGAGGATGCCGCCGATCGTGGTGCCGCGCAGTTTCCACATGGCCGCGCCATACACGGCGAGCAGGATGAGTGTCACGTCGGAGCCGTGATCGATGACGCTCGCGATTACACCGACGAGCACGACATCGATGAGCAAGGCCGCCATGCGGATCCAGAAGTGCGCGCGCGGAAGACCCGCGCTTGCGATGGGTGTCGTTGGCTGCGGTGTGCTCGCAGGTTCAACGAGCACGGGTTCCACCCCTGCGGCGGGAGCGACGGCTGCAGCGCGCACTTCGCGCTTGTTCTTCAGTGCGAGCAACAGCGTGTACAGCACCACGCCGATGGCGAGCATGGCGAACGCGTTGAAGACGATGAAGCCCAGGACCGGCACGAGATATAGGCCCAGGACAATGAGGCCACCGATGAGCGCAGCCACCGCCACGTGATTGAATGGGCCGCCGATCAGAGCCGTGATCCGTCGTCCCAAGGCCGCCAACACGACGGACTTGCCAAACAACGCCGCGAGCAACAGCGCCAGCCAGAACAACGGAATCAGCGGCGCGCCGATGACGGTGATCGCAAGCAGCACCATCACGAGCGGTGTCAGCAGCACCGCGAGCACGGACGCCAGCAGGGTCTGGCCCGGATGCAGCTCGAACGTGCGCACACACGTTTCCACGCTACGTGAGAACAAGAGTGCCAGCGTGACGTAGAGCGCGAGAAAGCCGAGCGCCAGACCCCACGCCCATTCCAGTCCCTGTGTCCATGCCAACGGTCGGCCGAGGAGCGCGCAGTGACGAAACCAGATGCCGAGCGCTGTCGCGATCTCTTCCCCACCGGGGAACACGACCTCCTGAATGTCGCCGCGTACACGGGCGGCAGGGTCGCGAATCACGCGGCCACCAACCGCGACTACGTTGCCGTCGATGTCCGCATTCGGTC
>JBEVDW010000372.1:0-5061 GCA_040513115.1 Steroidobacteraceae bacterium
AGGGCGTGGACAAGAGCGCGATCGTCCGGGCATTGATCAAGCGTTCGCTCGGGGAGAGTCACTCCGGGGCTTCGACCCTGACGATGCAGATCGCCAAGTACCTGCGTGGTGGGACGGGTCGCACGTCGACCGAAATCGAGAAGATCGGCGACATGGTCATGGCGCTGCGTCTTGAGCGCGAGTTTCCGAGGGGGCAGCTGCTGCTGAGTTATGTGAACATGCCGTACTTCGGCCGCGGGGCGCATGGCATCGAAGCGGCGAGCCGTGCGTATTTCGACAAACCCGCGGCCGATCTCGCGCTATACCAGGTCGCGTTCATCGTGTCGCTCATCAACAAGCCCGCGCTGCCCGACCGGTCCGTCGCGATGGATCCGCTGCTCAAGAGCCGTCTCGAACTCATGGACGCCCACTGGTCGGAGTCGACGCGCAGCACGCTTCGGGTGCTGGGCCTCATGCTCGAGCAGGGCGCTATCAGCGAGGTGGACGTCGCGCGCGCGACGAGCCAAGTCGAGAAATCGCTGCGCAAGGAGATCGTCGCGCCGTGGCGCGCCTGCGGCGTGCGGGATCACTTCCTCGAACGCGTGCGGGTGCTCTACAAGGACCGCTTCCCGATCAACACCGGCGGCCTGACGATCTCGATCACACGGGACGACGCGCTGCAGGACGTGCTAGCAAAGGCGGTTGATCTCACGCTGCACAGCTACGTTGCTCGTCATCCCGACGATTCGGACAACAACCTGTTGCGGGCCGGCGCTTTCGCCGTCGATTTTTCGGGAGACGTGTTGGCCGAAGTAGGCAACGTCAATTTCAAGGAGCTCAAGTACGACATCATGGCGAGCGGGTGGCGCCAGCCGGGGTCGACGTTCAAGATCTTCACCTACGGCGCACTCGTCGAGCGCCTGGCGCAGCAGGTGCTTGCCGAGAAGCCCTCCGTCGAACCCGAACAGGACGTCGTGTCACAGGTCCTCGAGCGCTGCAACGTGCTCGACGCGCCGATCTTCGTGTCGCTCGGGCGCGGCCGCGGCGAGAAGAAGATCGAGAATTTCCACTCGCGATCGGAACCGCAGTACCGCGGCGAGATCACCTGCCGGATAGCCCTGGGCGAATCGCGCAACACGGCGGCGATGCGCGCCGGGGCCAACGCGGGCATCAAGAACGTCATCGATCTTGCGTATCGCCTGGGGATTCCGAAGGACCCGAAGCACGTACTTCAACCCTACCCGACGACGGCAATCGGCGCTTCGGAGGTCAACCCGCTGTCGATGGCCTCGACTGCTGCGTTCGTCAACGGCGGTTTTCGCGTCACGCCGCGCTTCGCCAACGACGTTTGCCGTGAAGGGAAGTCGTTGCTGCGTACGGATAGCGACAACGAACCGGCTGATTGTGACGTCAAGGGAGACAAGCGTCCGCAACCGGAGCGTGTCATGGATCCCGTCGTGGCCGCGGCAATGACCGAGCTGCTGAAAGGTCCGCTCGACATCGGCTCGACGGGCACTGCTTCGGGACTGCGTAGCGGCGTCATTCCAGGGATGGATCCCCTGGGCGACGCGATCTGGAAGTTGAAACCTGAGGAACGAAAGAAGCTCACGCTTGCATTTCCTCTCGATAAAGCTGGAGAGATTGCCGGCAAGACGGGCACTGCGACCAACCATGACGGCAAGACCTCGGACGTGTGGCTGATCCTGTTCGTACCGGGCAAGCCTGACCGACCCGACACCGGCGTCGTGCTGGGCTTCTGGATGGGGAAGGATGCCAAGGCGCGTCCGCTCGGCGACCGAGGATCAACAGGCGGCCCGGGATTCGCCGAATCCGGGGGGCGGAATTGGCTGCACTCAGCGGCGACAGTCCTTGCGTTCCTTCAGAAGGAGCGGGGACTGCTGCAACCGGGGTTCAAGTTTCGGCCGCTCATCCAAGAGACTGTGGTCTCTGCTCGTGTCGCTGACGCTTCGACTGGGTCAGCAATTGGACCCGCTGGTCTTACGAGCAGTAGCGTCCAAAAGGAAGTTCGGACCGGAGCTGAACACGACAGCCAACCCTCGAGGCGCTGAAGATATCGAGCGGTAGGCAATCTGGACGCCGACGGTCGCCATTTCGGCGACACGGATAGTTATCCGAACACTCTGTCGATAACGGCCGCTTGCGGCTCTCGAGCCTCGGACAACGAGTCCATTGGCCGAACCAAAAACGTCACGCCAAGCAATCGTCGTGAGCCAGATACCCACGCCGAAATGCCTCATCCAGCCGTTCCGAATAAAACGCGATGCGAACATGAGTCGTTGCGTCCTTGTCAGGAATCGGGCGGCGCGCCCGTGCGCCACGCTGAAGCGCAGGCCAGTGATGGTTGCGATTCGGATGCAATTGCTCCAGCACCCGCGCCGATCTACCGGCCCGCTCCAGAACCGCGCAGCGCTCCTCGAACGATACTGCGTGCCGGTGAGCGGCAACGGCCCCTGCGATGAACTGCGAGTAGCCACCGCTCTCCATCCAGCGCAAACCGAATTCGTAATCGTCCCAGGCGTCGTAACGGAAACGCTCGTCGAAACCACCGAGCGCGTCGAACTTCGCCTTCTTGATCGACGCATTGCCCGCATAGAAATAGGTTCTAGGCCACACTACCGCGGTGCGGCGCATAGGGACGCCGAAGAGCTGTCCGGAATCCTCCTGCCAACGTGCGAAGATATCCCGCCGAATGTCATCAGGGAAAAACCCCGGACCTATGCCGACCGCATCGATATCCGGGTTCAACCGGTGGTAAGTCGCATGCGCGGCAACCAGGTCGGGACAAGGATCGAAATCGTCCGCCAGAAAAATCAGCAGCTCGCCCGTGGCATGGGCTGCCGCCAAGTTGTTTGCGACCGCACGGGCCGTGCTCGCGCAAGGCAGCAGGGAGGCCGACAGCAACGGATACTGCGATCGAAATGCGGCGAATGCTGCTGCAGTCGAGGGCCTCGCGTGGCTGTCGACCACGATCAACTCTAAGGCATCATGCGGATGTTTCTGCTCTCCGAACGAAGCAAAGAAGTTTCGCTCCTTGAGATGGAAGGCATCGGGCTCCGTCGCAACGATCAGTGAAACGCGCATGCTATTTATCTCGATGCACCGTGACTAGCTCTGGTAGACAAATCCGGACCATCTGGCACGCGAATGCGCCGATGATCACCGCAGTATCAACTCGGGTTCCTTGCCAGGAAGCCCGCACTGCGCGCGTCGGCGCGCTGCCCTCGTTCGCAATGCGAGCGCTGCTAAACGTGATTTGACCGTTCTCATCCCCCGGCGACGCGGGACGACAATGCCCGTTCGATCGGTGCGCGCGGCATGCGGCGCAACCCATCGGTCGCGCCAAGCAAGGCGAGAAAGTCGCCGCCCCAATTGTTCAATGTAGGTGCAAAGGCATTGGGCCAGGCAGACCGGCTCTCCATGTGTTCGACGAATCCCGCCATCAGGCGTTGCTGTTCGCTTCGCGCAGCGCTGCCGGCCTCGCTGATAGTGTTGGTGCCGTGGATGCGGTAGTCGTACAGCGCATGCGCCACCAGCACGGGTTCGCATTCAAGTGCAGCGCGCAGGCAGAAATCCCAGTCGTGATTGTAGCGATAGTCGCGAAATCCCTCGACGGCTTCCCACAGTCGCTTTCGCAGCATCAAATTGCCGGTGGAAATCGCTGAGTTGGAGCGCAGTAACGACAGCCCAAGCGTATGCGACATCAGAGCAGAGTCCTGCGCGGCCATCAGGGCTTTGGCGCGTGCATCGGACTGAGGGTTGAGCGTCTGGCCATCACCATCGATGAACGAAACCCGCGCATAGCCCCAATCGGCATTGCACTCGAGCAAGGTAGCCAGCATGGTCTCGATCCGCCGCGGCGGTAAGCGGTCATCCGAGTTGAGCAGCTGGATGAAGTCGCCTCGGGCAAGCGCTATGCCCTGATTTAGCGTGGCCGCGGCACCTCGGTGTTCGCGCGCGATGAAATGCACGGGAAAGGGTGCGGTGGCGAGCGCGGCGCGGCAGCAGTCGGCCGTAGCGTCGCTCGAGCCGTCGTCGATAACGATCAACTCCAGCGGCAACCGAGTTTGCGCAAGAACTGAGGCAATCGCTTCGCCTACATAGCCCGCATGCATGTAACACGGAATCACCACCGAGACGGTGGCGATCGACGGTGCTTTGGAGGCCGATGCTGGTATCGGACGAGAACGCCGATAAGCATCGAGCTTATTCTGCAGCGGGGGTGACAATGGATCGGCGCAGATCGACGCCAGCACCAGGCCGAGGTTGGTCCAGAAGCCTGGCAGCTCTTCCGCTGGCGTCCCCAGGAGTGTCGCAAATGCAACGCATGCGTCATCCAATGACCCAACCTGGTACATGCAGGTGGCGCGCATGTGAACGACGTCCCAATCCTCGCCTCGCTCGCGCAGAAGGGCATCGTAGGCATCGAGTGCCGCGGAGAGTTCGCCACTCTGCTGCATTGCGAGCGCGGCCATTCGCCTACGCTCGTAACGGGCGGATATCGATGCTGCACCGGCGCCGGTCAATCCGCAGCAAAGTTTGTGGCGTAGACCGCTGTTGCAGCCGCAGGGGGCGTTGCGTGAATAGCTGCCGATTTGATCTTGTCCGGGTGGTCCAGGCACGGTCAACAATTCTAATAAATCTGCAACGCTTCCGCTCGACAATCACGACTCGGACAGAAATGCCCAAAAATGGCTATCGACGATACGATGAAACCGCCGGCGATCAAAAATCTTCGGGCGAGTACGACGCAGCCAGGAGGTACGGTTTGAGACCGAGCACTTGACGGTGGCAGCGGCCAAAATCGAGCGGGAACGTGACAAGAACGTGGAGCTGTACGTTCCAGTCACAGCAGAAAGCCGCAAGAGCTTCCTGCTGAGGTAACTGCTTGAAGTTAGTGGTAGGCCATGCAGGGATCGAACCTGCGACCAACGGATTAAGAGTCCGCTGCTCTACCAGCTGAGCTAACGACCCGACACGTATCTTCACTACGACTTCGGCGTGGCGCGGCTCCAGCGTGGCCTGAACTGGTAGGCCGTGCTGGGATCGAACCAGCGACCAACG
>JBEVDW010000373.1:0-3444 GCA_040513115.1 Steroidobacteraceae bacterium
AGGGCGCTTTCACGCGTGCTCTCGCCGACCTCTTCGGTGCTGATCGCCGACGGCATCGTGATATCCGGCTGCACGCCGCGATGCTGCGTGCTTTCACCGGTAACGCGATAGTACTTGCCGATCGTGACGGTGAGCTGACCGAAACCCGGATCGGGTCCCAGCGCATACCGATCGAGCGGGTAGAGGTTCTGGACCGAGCCCTTACCGTAGGTCTGCTGACCAACGACGATGCCCCGTCCGTAGTCCTGAATGGCAGCGGCGAAGATCTCGGACGCCGATGCGCTGAAGCGATCGACCAACACGATCAGCGGACCCGTCCACGCCTCGTTCGGTTCCGGATCATCGAGCACTTCCACGCGTCCACCGGTTTCGCGCAGCTGTACCACGGGGCCGCTGGGGATGAACAGACCGGACAGTGCGGTGGCTTCGGTCAGATGACCGCCACCGTTGCCGCGCAGGTCGATGATCAGTCCATCCGCATTCTCTTTCTTGAGCTCGTCGATCAGGCGCCGCACGTCACGCGTCGTGCTGCGGTACTCCTTTTCGCCAGCAGCCTTGGCGTTGTAGTCCTGATAGAAGCTCGGTACGTTGATGACGCCGATGGTCAGTTCCTTGTCGCCACGCTTTACCTTGCGTACTTCCTTCTGTGCCGCCTGCGCTTCCAGGGTCACTTTGTTGCGCGTGAGCTCGAGCACCTTCTCCGGCGTTCCCGGCGCGGCACCCGCGGGCAGGATGTTCAGGCGCACGACCGTGCCGACCTTGCCGCGAATCAGTTGCACGACGTCGTCCAGGCGCCAGCCGATCACATCCTGAGTCTTGCCCGTCTTGCCTTCACCGACGGAGATGATGCGGTCGTTGGCATTGAGCTGTCCGCTCACGGCTGCCGGACCGCCGGGGAGCACGTTCTGCACCGTCACATAGTCGTCCACGAGCTGCAGCGACGCGCCGATGCCCTCGTAGGAGAGGCTCATCTGAATGCGGTACTCCTCGGAGTTGCGCGGCGAGAAGTAGCTCGAATGCGGGTCGAACACGTGCGCGAACGCGTTCATGAAAATTTCGAAAATGTCATCACTCGTGACCTGATCGTTGCGCTTCAAGACGCGCTCATAGCGCTTCTGCAGCAGATCCTTTGCTTCGGCCCACGGCTTGTCGGTTAGCAACAGCGACAATGCATCGTTCTTCACGCGCCGCCGCCAGAGCTCATTGAGCTCGGCATCGTTCTTCGCCCAGGGCGACTTGCTGCGATCGAATTCGAACGTTTCGTCGAGGGTGAAATCCGGCTCGGTCTTGAGCAGCGTCAGTGCATACGCCACGCGTTCGCGATTGCGCTCTTGAAAGCGGTTGAAGATCGTGAATACCGGCTCGAGCTGGCCCGATATCACGGCGTCGTCCAGCTGATAGCGCAGCTTCTCGAATTCCTGGATGTCGCTTGCCAGGAAATAGCTCTTCGAACCGTCCAATGCTTCGAGATAACGATCGAGGACAAGATCCGACACCTGGTCATTGATGGGCGACTGGCGGTAATGCGACCGCTCGATCACATTGCTTACCAGCTTGCTGACCTTGCGCTGCCGCTCGGTGGGCGCGAGGTCATGAGCGTCGACTGAGGCGACTGCCTGCGCAACGGGTGTCTGCGTGGTGCCTGCCAGAAGAACGCACACCCCAAGCAGGGCGGGGACGCTGAAACGAAGTGCGAGCCGGGGTCGGCCTGAGCGCGAGGGCAGAGACGGGGCGGAAGTTGGCGTGCGTTTCACTTTCATTCATCCTCTCGGGCGCAGGCTGCAAGCAATCGAATTTGGGCGGGTCCCGTAATAATCAGCAGCTTGGGTCTTAGGCTAGAAGCCCGCGGCGTATGTATCAAGTACCGAACTCGCACACCTAACTCCTAAGGAGAGGCTGTCGGATGCATCCACTCGGCGTACTCAATGCCATCGTATTCGGCTCGGCGGCCGCGATCGCATTTGGCTTGGGCTCGGTGCTGTTCATCTTGGTCCTGTTGCAGGGGAAGCATTCGGAGCTGGCGACGGAGTTCATTCCCCTGCTGCGCAGCAGCCTGCTGTTCACCACGCTGGCTGCAGTAGCGGGAGTCAGTCTGTACGGCTCTTGGAAGCGGCTACGGTGGCGTTGGATCGCGCAAGCACTGATGTGGTTCACTGTGCTTGCCGTGGGGATGTTCTACTGGCCCGCGTGATGCGGGCGACATGAGCAAAAGCCGCAAAGGGGCGTGCGGCCCGACCGCAATCGATAGGTTATGCCAAGCGTTGCCACCGTCCTGAAGGTGGTGGCACTACACGGTGACTACGCCGGCCGCTCAAAGACGCGGCACCTTCTCCCAGGCGTTCTGGCGCTTGAATGCGCCGCTGTTGTACGGATCGAAGCCCTTGGCACTCGTTCCCGGTGCAACGGCCTTCGTGGCGGCGGGATTCACAGGGCGCTGCCGCACGACGGGTGCCGCTGACGGCGGATCGTCGGGTTCGACATCGACCGGTTTGCGCCAGCCGAACAGTTTCCCAAACACGGTTCTTCTCCTTCCCAGGCGTGAAAACCAGAACATCTGGGACCAAGGTGTCCCTCGCGTAGGAAAGCTTAGCCGCTGACAAATTTGGTCACAGCGCGCGTCGGAGAATTTGTGACAGCGGTCACCTGTTTTGGCCCACTGAGCGCTTGGCGACACTTGATCTTGGTTGAAGGCGGCTGGTAACCGGGGGGTGTCGGCCGGGGAAGCCAGCAAGTCGCACGAAGGTCAAATCAGAGTCGAGGTCCACTAGCTGCCAATTCGGGGCTCGACTCGGCCCGAGACTTTGGGGGCAGGCGGCTCATCCTCGGGTTCGGTCGACGCGTCCGATGCTGCGCGGCGCCGTATCAGGGGCACGCGGGCCAGCATCAAGATCACATAAGGCCCAAGGACCAGGGCCAAGGCTGCCAGGCTGCCGGCGAACAGATCTCGATACAGGTTGGCGTAGAACGCGACTAAGCCACCGCCCGCGTACGTGCCGAGCGACAAGACTCCAACGGTGTAGACCAGCGCCGGCAAGACCAGCGCGCCGAAGACAATCCAGCCGAGAGCAAACAGCAGTTCGAAGCGGAGGCGGCGAGAGTCCATGGGTTCCTGGGAAGTAGCTAGTGTCCGATCGCGTGCACACGACGAGAATCATGAAACCTGCCGTCTCGAGGCTACCAAGGCACATGGACGTGCCCGCCGCCGCAGGTCGCGAGCGAAGGGGAAGAACCACGTTTTTCACCTGAAGCCCACAGCGCGAGGGCAGGGATGCCCGGGCCGCTGTTTCACGTTGTCGGCGCGCGGATCTTGTCCGGGATTGTGCGATGGAGCAATGGGATGGCTGCAAATTCGGGAGCGCCGTGCGATGCACGTATCATCGGTCGCCTTCGATTTGAGGAATCCGCATGACCGAGCCCGTCGCTCCCATTCGTACTGCCGTTATC
>JBEVDW010000374.1:0-10188 GCA_040513115.1 Steroidobacteraceae bacterium
GATCGGCACGCGCTTGTTGCTCTCCGCCTCATACGGATTGTTGTTCTCATCGACCAGGCGGAATTCGAGAGTGGCCGTTGCGCCCAGCACGCGAATCGCTTCGTTCGGGTCTTCTACGCCGGGCAGCTGAACGCTGATGCGGTTGGCAGCCTGCCGCGTGATGATCGGCTCGGAGATGCCCAGCTCGTCGACGCGATTGCGCAGCGTCGTGATGTTCTGCTGCACGGCGACGTCCTGACGACGCTTGATCTCCTGCGGCGTCGCTCGCAGCTCGATCACGGGTCCGGCGGGCGTTTCGTCGGTCACGATCTGGATGCTGCCGTCCGGTACCTTGAGCGCGTCGATCGCCTTCTGCACGTCCGCACCCTCGCGCAGAACGATGCGTACGGTCGTGCCAGCGGTCGTGACGGCGGTGTATGGAATGCGTTTGTCGCGCAGCGTGACGCGCGCATCGCGGGCGGAGCGCTCCACGGCCTGGGCGATGGCACCCTCGATGTCCACTTCATAGATGAAGTGCACGCCGCCTCGCAGGTCGAGTCCCAAACTCATCGGCTTCAGTCCCAACCGCCGCATCCATTCCGGCATCCGCGGCGCGCTGGCAAGGGCGAGCAGATAGTCTTCAGGGGCAGTCTTGGTGATCGACTCGCGCGCTTTGGCCTGCTGGTCGGGCGTCCCAAACCTCAGGACCAGGCGGTCCTTCTCGAGGTAGGAGTCTTCGACGGGGATCTTGGCGCCTTCGAGAATGGTGCGCACCCGATTTGCGCTCGTCTCGTCCATGGCCTGCCGGTCGTTGCGCGATAGCTGCAGTGCTGGACCCTCACCGAACAGGTTCGGCAGCGCGTACAGCGTGCCGACCACCAGGACGATGATGACCAGCCAGTATTTCCACTTGGCGAAGTGATACATGAATCGACTCGTGCGGTGGCGAGGGCGTCAGGCGCTCTTCAAGCTGCCCTTGGGCAGGACCTGGCTGATGGTGTGACGTTGGACTTTGACCCGCACGCCGTCGGCGATTTCCACCGTAACGAATTGCTCACCCACCTCAGTGATCTTTCCCAGAATCCCTCCATTGGTGACCACTTCCGAGCCAACCTCCAGAGCAGCGATCAGGGCCTTATGCTCCTTGGCGCGCTTGGACTGCGGCCGGATGAGCAGGAAATAGAACACCACCACCATGATCACGAGGGGCAGCATCTGCATCAGCACGTTCGGTTGCGCAGCACCGCCCGCCGATTGCGCCCACGCGCTTGGGATCAGCCAATCCATCTTGAGTACCTTCTGACAACTGGAGGGGTGGCAGCCATCGGGCTGCCGCGAAAGGCGGCGCATTATACAGAAGGGCCGCCGCCGCACCGGACCTCGTGCGGACAGCCCCTCGGCTGGCAACCTGTGCGATAGTCAGCGCCCCTTTTTGCGGCTGGAGCATCGCGGCCCGAATGATCGCGCGGGACATCCTGATCCTGTTTCTGCTGATCTTGTTGAACGGCTTTTTCGCCTTGTCCGAAATGGCCCTGGTGTCGGCAAAGCGAGTGCGCCTGCAGGCCGCGGCCGAACACGGCCGCCGCGGAGCGAAATCGGCATTGGCGCTGCTGGAGGACCCGACCGGCTTTCTGTCCGCCATCCAGATCGGTATCACGCTGATCGGCATCCTGACGGGCGTTTACAGCGGCGCCACCTTCGCGACCTACTTTGCCGAGTACCTCGTGCAGATGGGGATGGATCCCGAGCTGGCCGACAATCTCGCCTTCATCGGCGTAGTCGTGCTCGTCACCTACGTCTCGCTGATCTTTGGCGAACTGGTGCCGAAGCGCGTAGCAC
The DNA here is from genome assembly GCA_040513115.1 of Steroidobacteraceae bacterium. Lineage (GTDB taxonomy): Bacteria > Pseudomonadota > Gammaproteobacteria > Steroidobacterales > Steroidobacteraceae > DATELY01. The sequence goes on from JBEVDW010000374.1 coordinate 1,819, forward strand.
TGACGCACGCAGAAGCGCTCGCAATGTTCGTCGCACCGATCATGCGGGTATTCGCCAGGTCAATGGCACCCGGCGTCTGGCTGCTGCGCGTGACGGTGAACGCGGTGCTGAACATTCTGCCCATCTCGTCGGCCACGCAGGGAGCAGTGACCGAAGACGATGTGCGTGCCCTGATCGCCGAAGGCACGACCGCAGGGGTGTTCCTAGCTTCGGAGCGCCGGCTGATCGAGGGCGTGCTCGCGTTGGCCGATCGCAAGGTCGGCTCCATCATGGTTCCGCGTCAGGACATGATCTGGCTCGACATCAACGAGCCCTTGCCCGAGCTCTGGCAACAAGCCAAGAACAGCGGTCATGCGCGCTTTCTGGTCGCACGCGACCGGCTCGATAACCTGCTGGGGGTCATCACGCTGGCCGACCTGAGCGAGGCGTTGCGCAAGGGGCGGTTGGATCCGGAACGCGACCTGCAGCCGCCGCTGCATGTGCCCGATTCGATTTCAGTACTGCAGTTGCTCGATCAGTTTCAGCGCTCGAGCACGCATCTGGCCCTGGTCACGGACGAGTATGGCGGCATCGAGGGCATGACCACACCGATCGATATCCTCAAAGCCATCGCCGGTGAGCTGCCGGAGCTGGGCAGCCGCGAGCGGCCGGAGGCCGTGCAGCGAGCCGACGGCTCGTGGCTGGTGGACGGTCACATGCCCATCGAAGAACTACAGAGCCGATTGAATCGTCGCGACCTGGTCGGACGGGACTATCACACCGTCGCCGGCTTCGTGTTGGCGCGCCTCGGCCGCATACCCAAGGCTGGCGATGTCTTGAGCTGGCGCGACTTCCGCATCGAGATCATGGACATGGATGGCATGCGCATCGACAAAGTGCTGATCAGCCCCGTGACGGCTCACGTCGGCTCGGCACGCGCACCCGCCGAATAGAAGTTGCGTGCAAACGATTCGAAGGCGTTCTGCTCGATCGCCGCGCGCAGGCGGCGCATGAGATCCAGATAGAAGTGCAGGTTGTGAATCGTATTCAGGCGCGAGGACAGGATCTCGCCGCAGCGATCGAGGTGCTTCAGGTACGCGCGTGAATAGTTGCGGCACGTGTAACACGCGCAGTTCTCATCCAGCGGCCGGGTATCCCGTTCGTACATCGCATTGCGGATCTTCACGACGCCGTTCGAGGTGAAGAGATGGCCATTGCGCGCGTGCCGCGTGGGCATCACACAATCGAACATGTCGATACCTGCGCGGACCGACTCGATCAGGTCCTCTGGCGTGCCGACACCCATCAAATACCGTGGTCGATCCGCGGCTAGATGCGGCTCGATCTCTGCCAGGACGCGCTCGCGTTCTTCCTTTGGCTCGCCGACTGCGAGTCCCCCGATCGCATAGCCGTCAAACCCGACGGCCGTGAGTCCCGCGATCGATTCGAGGCGCAACGGCGTCCACATTCCGCCTTGCACGATGCCGAACAATGCATTTGGATTTTCCAGCCGATCGAACTCTGCGCGACTGCGCGCCGCCCAGCGTAGCGACAGTTGCATCGACTTGCGTGCGACGTCGACATCCGCCGGATACGGCGTGCACTCATCGAAGATCATCACGATGTCCGAATCGAGGTCGCGCTGCACTTGCATCGAGCGCTCCGGTGTCAGCATCACGAGATCGCCATTCACGGGCGAGCGGAAGTTCACACCCTCTTCCGTGATCTTGCGCAGCGTGGCGAGGCTGAACACCTGAAACCCACCCGAGTCGGTCAGAATCGGTTTGTTCCAGTGCATGAATCCATGGAGCCCGCCGTGCGCAGCGATCACCTGCGTACCCGGGCGCAGCATCAAGTGGAACGTGTTGCCCAGGATGATCTGGGCACCCATCTGCTCCAGATCTTCGGGTGTCATGGCCTTGACGGTGCCATACGTGCCCACCGGCATGAACGCAGGCGTTTCGATCACGCCGCGCTTCAGGGTGATGCGCGCGCGACGGGCGCGGCCGTCGCGATTCAAGAGTTCGAACTGCATGGCGCTACTTTACCGTGCTTCGTTCCAGCCACATCGCATCGCCGTAACTGAAGAACCGGTAACGCTCGCGCACGGCGTGCGCGTACGCAGCCATGACGCGCTCGTAACCCGCGAATGCGCACACGAGCATCAGCAATGTCGATTCAGGCAGGTGGAAGTTGGTCACCATGGCATTCACCACGCGAAAACGGAATCCCGGTGTGATGAATAACCGCGTGTCGCCCGCGAAGGGCTGCAACTCTCCAGACTGAGCCGCCGATTCGAGGCTGCGAACGACCGTCGTTCCCGCAGCGATGATGCGGCCACCCTGCGCTCGCGCTTGCGCCACCGCTGCGCACACTTCCGCGCCTACCTCCACGTACTCGGCATGCATGTGGTGGTCTTCGAGGCGATCGGCACGAACGGGCTGAAACGTCCCGGCGCCGACGTGCAGCGTGACGTGCACGACGTTCGCACCTGCTGCTCGACAGCGCAGCAACGTCTCATCGTCGAAATGCAGCGAGGCAGTGGGTGCTGCGACCGCACCCGGTTCACGCGCGAAGATCGTTTGATAGCGCTGTGCATCCTGTGCATCGGGCGCGCGTTCGATGTAGGGCGGCAGTGGCATCTGACCGTGCCGCGTAAAGAAGGACAGCGGCTCTTCCGACAGCTCGAGCACGAAGAGATCGTCCTCGCGCCGCACGAAACGCGCTTCCACGCCCCCATCGAGAAGAATGGGGACGTCGGCTCTCAGCGCCTTGCTTGCATGTACGTGAGCCAACACCTCGCGCCCCGACAAGATGCGCTCGAGCAGGATCTCGACGCGGCCGCCAGTTGGCTTCACGCCGAACACACGCGCAGGAATCACGCGGGTGTCGTTGAATACCAGCAGATCATTGGGACGCAGCAACTCGGGCAACTCGCGAAACTGTCGATCCGCCAGCTCGCCCGCCACGGGCAAACACAGCAAACGGCTGGCGGCGCGCTCAGCGAGCGGCCGCTGCGCAATAAGCTCCGGAGGCAATTGATAAGAGAAGTCGGCGCGCCGCATGGGGCGCGCACGTTAGCAGGGGGACACAGAAATGGGGACATTCCTCATTTCGGGCATGAAATGAGGAATGTCCCCATTTCCAATGTTGCGGCAGGCCAGTCAAAGGTCGCGATCGGTCCGCACGCCTCGCTCCACTCGAATGGCTCCTTCTGCAGGCATCAGCACGTCCTCTTCGGTCATCAACCGTGCGTCGGCGCGGCGCGGGCTGTCTGGCACGGCAACCTCCAACGTCAGTCGCTTTCTCATGCGCTGTACGTTGAGCTTGACCGTTTCGCCGCTTTGATAAGAGCCCAGGATGCGCAAGGCGTGAGCCGGTGAGCTGGGCTTGCGACCATCGATGTCGAGGATCACATCGCCGTCTTCCAGTTTGAGGCGTTCATCGCGCGGGGCACGCACGACTAGCAGACCTTCCTCCGTTCCGAAGTAGCGCCCCAGCTGCGGTGTCAGCGGCGCCAGTTCGGCTGCACCGAACGCCCCCGCGAAATGGCCGAATCCCAACGCCCGCGGCGGCAGCGGCGCACCGGGCGGGAACGGTGCACCCGGGGGCAACGGGATCGTGAAGTTCGGGTGCTGCAATACTTCCGCTTTCACGTCCGCGGTCGCGGTCTTGTCGCCTCGACGATACTGCAGCTTGACCGTCTCGCCCGGCTCGACCTCGCGCAGATGGCGCAGGAGCTTGGCGCGCGGGCTGCCCGCATCGTCGCGCTTCAGTGATTCGTCATCGACACGCAGCAAGACGTCGCCTGCTTTCAGGCCCGCCCGCGCAGCCGGTCCGCCGGGACTCACGTTGATGACCTTGACTCCATCCGCTTGCTCGCTGCCGGCGCCGATGTTGATACCCAGGACAGCGCGCGAACCCGGGCCGTGAAACTGCATGACGAACGGCATTGCATCCTCCGATATCGCCATGCTCAATTCAGCAACTTCACGCGCCGCTTCATCGAGGCGTTCCTGCGCCGCTTCGAGCCGCGCGTTGATGTCTTCATCCTGCTTCTGTTTGTCCGCTTCCGCCGCCTGCGCAACACCGACGATGCACAGCACAGCGAGCGCACAGATCACTTTGCGAAACATGTGACCTCCAACGATTGATTCAAAAGACATACGTGCCGGTCTCGGCGTATCGAACTTTCACCAGGGTATCGAGCAGCGCCACGCGCTCCTGCCACAGCTGCGCCGTCTGCTCGTGATCGAGCCCGGCGTCGGGGGCGTAGTTCAAATGATGATCGAGCCACTGAATGCGCTGCTCGAGTCCATCAATCGTCGCAGCGGTCCCCGCGCGTTCCAGTGCCGGACGCTGCGGGAGGTTTTGCAGTGCGCGCTCCAACTCGTGCGAGCGCATCAACAACGACTTGATCTGCTCATCCGACATCCGCTCGGCAGCGACCGTCGCTGTCATCACGGGATCGCTCGCGCGTTGCTGGTATCCAATCGCACCGAGCACTGCGAGCACGAGCACGGCAGCGGCAGCTACCCAGCGGTGGCGAGCTCCACGCGCTGGCACAGGTTGCATTACGTGCGACCACACATCGGGCGCTGTGTATTGCGGCAACGACCGTAGCGTCGCGCGCTGACGGTCCAATCGCTGCAACTCGGCAGTGCAGCGCGGGCAAGCGGACACATGCTCGCTGACGACGCTGTCCAGCGGCTCCCCGTCGCGCAGGCTCAACAGTTGGTCGATATGGGCGTGCATATCAGTGCCTCATCGATGGGATCGAACACCGCGCGCAAGCGTTCGTGAGCGCGCGCGAGTTGCGATTTGGAAAAGCTCGGCGTCCGCTGCAGCAGGCGCGCGATCTCGGCGTGCGTGTAGCCTTCCACGTCGTGCAACCAGACGACCGTACGCGCGGTCGGCGCCAGCGCTTGCAGAGCGCGCTCGAGATCGGCATGGCCGCCCACCTGTGCATCGGGTTGCGGCGTACTGTCCGGGATATCCAGCACGCTCGCATCGTCATGAGCCGTGGCATCGAGCCACCGCAAGCGCCGATGCCAGGGCGAGCGCAGATAGTGCAAACACTTGCTCACAGCGATCGCGCGAACCCAGCCGCTGAACGACCCATCGCCTCGATAGCTCGGCAAGCTGCGCAACACTTCGACGAAGGTGTCCTGCAGCATCTCTTCGGCAACCGCCGGGCGCGACACCAGGCGTCGCGCCAAGGTGTAGACAGCGTTCGCATACGCCCGATAGATCGCCTCGCGCGCAGAGACATCGCCTTCGCGAGCTTGGGCGATGGTCTCGGGCGCAAGCGCAATGTCATGGAAGTGGGACATGCGGAAGCTATAGATCCAGGCGCGCGCAAAAAGGTCGCACGCCGCCACACCACGAAACGGGCAACCGCTTTCACCCGGCCCGTCGGCCCCCTATACTGCGCCCCCCGCGCCGGTGTGGCGGAACTGGTAGACGCGTCGGACTCAAAATCCGATTCTGGCAACAGAGTGTGGGTTCGATTCCCTCCACCGGCACCAAGTGAGCATCTGACGCCATCTGATGGCGAGCCAGAAGACTCACGAAACCGCACAATTCCCGCTGACTCACTCTGCTGTCGTCCGTTGTTGCCAGCTTGGCCACGATCGAAACGCTGAGTCTCCGAAAGCCCGGTTCAATAAAGGTTTCGGAAGCCGGGATTGAGGATCTGGAAACGGCGATTACGGCGGACCGCCGATCTGGCGCTGTCGAACGGGGAGTGGGGTAACCAGGGACCGAGAACGGGCGTTATGCTAACCACGAAACGGCCTGCTCTTTCCTATCGTCCCTTCCAGCGCGTGATGGCCGATCTGCCTCCGTGTTCGAATCGGCGCGTTGGCGTGTGTCGACATTGAGGTACTACATGCCTGGCACGTGATGGATGTTCTCCATTGCGTATGCTGTCGGAGCTCACGATGAATGATCGAACGCATGTAGAAAAGGCGGCCGATTTTTGTTGTATTTATCTTCGTATATCTCGGCTTCGAGCACTCGATCGCCAACATGGGGACGGTCTTGATGGCAATTCTCGGAGGCGGAACGCTCACTTTCGCCGATGCATTGCATAACCTGCTCTATAGCACGGCAGGCAATGTTGTCGGTGGAGTGCTTCTTGTCGGATTGCCGTTCACTTACCTCAATCCAGCTGAGCGTGAAGAGCAGCTGCGCAGTGTGAATTGACGTGTGGTGCGGACAAGCAACAAGCATCAGCACGCCGGCTCTCGCTCGTGCACTCGACACACAATCCTTCCCAAATAGATAAGTGCCGAACGACGAGTCCGGAGGATTCGGACGGTGGGAGCTTGCGCCGGTGCTCTGTAGCGTCAGCCCGCTCAGTCAAGTCCCCAGACCTTGAGCTTGGCCGTCGGTTTCCCACCAAGGATCTTGTACTGGACCGTCAACGACGTTAGGCGCCCCTTGCGTCCCGGAGCATCCTTCGGAGCCGTTTGTCCCCCTGACTTCAGGACCCCGACATCGTTCAACGTGTCGTCTGGGCGATTGTCCCAGTGGAGGACGAGATTCGTGATTTGCACGTCAGCGCCCTCGACAGAGATCTTCACCTGCTTGACGTTCTTGTCCGATCGATCTCCTGCACTCTTGAGCTCCGCGCTTGGATCGGCGGACTTGATCGTCTGCTCGCCGAGCACGTACCACTCGTCAGCAGCTCTGGCGCTGCCCATGGCGCCCATCAGGGCGATGGACGCGACAACAAATGAGGCCATCAAGGTGTGGCTCTTCGTCTTCATCGACGTTTCCTCTCTGATTGCCGGTCAACCCTCTGGATCGGTGTCCGCCTACCGCTCTCAGGCCATTTCGGGGCAGCAGCGGGCAAGGGGGAGCCTACGCGTTGTCCGATATCAGGTGAGTAAGTAGAGGAGGCACGCACTCATCCGGTCGCCGTTAAACACCGGACTTGCTTTTGCCCGCGTGGAACCAAGACAACGCCAACTCCGAATCGACAGCTGTCATGGGTGTTCGTCGTTTGCTTTCGAGTCGAGTAGCCTCGGTGTCCACGGAGTGTGCGTCAGGTGGTCAACGTGGCTTCTCGGCACCGGCTCACATCTCTTCAAAGAAGTTGAGCTGAAAGCGCAACGACAAGGAGCACCTATTCAAGAGGCTGGGGGTATATTGGAGGTACGCGCGGTTTTATCGCCTGCCGCAAGCTTGGTAATTGGCCGAAATCTGTAATCTTCTGCGCTTCCCTCCACCGCACCAGGTCTCATTCACTCGAGACGGCTCGAGGCAAATCGCCACATGAAAGCCGCCATCTTTCACGGTCCCGGCACCCCCCTTAGCATCGAAGACGTCCCGGAACCGCAACCAGGGCCGCACGAAGTCCTCGTGAAGGTGGGGCTGTGCGGCATCTGCGGCTCGGATGTGCAGATGACATCGGGGCGCGGCATGACCTATCCGCACGGCGTGGCGCTGGGTCACGAGTTCTGCGGCGAAGTGGTCGCGTTGGGAAGCGCAGTCGACACCTTGCGCGTCGGCGATCGGATTGCCGCGATGCCCATGAGCGGATGCGGAACGTGCGCAGCCTGTCGTCGGGGTCGACCGATCGAGTGCGTCAACGGATTTCGCATGATGATGGGCGGGTTCGGCGAATACACGCTGGCCGACGCGCGCTATTCCGTGCGCATGCCTTCCGCCTTGTCATTGACCGACGGTGCGCTGGTGGAGCCGGTCGCATCCGCACTCCGCGGTGTGCGCATGGCGTCGATTGCGCCGGGCGCGAGGGTGCTGGTTCTGGGCGCCGGAGCGATGGGCGCAGGCGCGGTCTACTGGGCCAGGCGCAGCAACGCAGGTGCGATCGTCGCAAGTGCACGATCAGCCTGGCGCGAGCGATTGATGGCAAAAGTCGGCGCCTCTGGATTCGTCGCAACGCCGCGCCTGAGCGACGACCTGCAGCCTGCACTGGGTGGACCGCCTGACGTGATATTCGAATGCACCGGTGCAGCCGGCATGTTTGCCACTGCGATCGATCTCGTACGTCCCGGCGGCTCGATCGTCTGCTTAGGGATCTGCTCGGCGATGGATCACTTCATGCCTGCGACGGCGGCGTACAAAGAAGTGTCCATTCGTTTCAGCTCCGCCTATTCTCGGCAGGAATTCGAAGCGACCGTCGATGCCTTCGATCAGGGCGGGACCGAGCCACGCGAGATGGTGGAAGAAATCATTCCATTGGACGCGGTCTCCACACTGCTCGAAACGATGCGCGCGGGAGCCAGTCGCGCCACGAAAGTTCATGTCAATCCCGGCTCGGGTTCGATGGATCGCAACCTCGCCGACACTGTGCAGCGTTGATAGGAACGCCTTGGCTTCGACGCCTGCGCTGAACGTTGACGGAGGAATCGAGATGTCCAC
>JBEVDW010000375.1:0-3660 GCA_040513115.1 Steroidobacteraceae bacterium
GAGGCGACTCAACCGCTTCATCCCCTCTACGTACACTTCATCGTCGGAGAGCCCGCGCACTTCGTGAGCCCAGCGCTCGTGGAAATAGACACTCACCGCGCCCTTGCCGGCCGGCACGCGGCCGATACCGCGATTGTGTACGAACGAGATAGTCGCGATATCGGGATCCTCTGCATCGGGAATCATGACAACGGCGGCGCGTTCCGCCGTCGGAGCACGCAGCAAGAGGTGGATCTCGGCAGTGGCAGTAAAGCGGATTTTCTCGAAGCAGCCTCGAGCTTCGGCCGAGAGTCCTTGATGTATCGATGGCACATCGCGAGCGCGAGTGGCCAGCACGCACACATCCGCCCGCTCGGTGCTCTGGTGGCCGTTGCGGTCGCGTAACGTCACCTCGACACCGTCCGGCATCTCCCGCACGCCGACACATTCGGTTTCCAGACGAACTTCGCTCAGCGTCCGTGCGATGGCCGTGGGCATCACTTCCATACCGCCGCGAATGCTGTACGCATCAGCGGCGAGCAGGTTGTTCAAACACCAGAAGAGGTCGAGCACCGACGCTTCAGAGGGTGACATCGAGTACATGGTCTTCACGATCGGACCGATCAGGTACTCGAGCGCCTCGTCGTTGATCACTCGTTTGGTGTACTCGGCCACTGTCTCGAGATCATGCTCGGCCGCTTTGCCGAGATTCTCGAAATCCAGCGAGCTGCGCATGGGTATCAACTTCAACGCGATCTTGCTCAGCTTGACCAGCGTCACGGTGCTGAGCAGTCCGCTGCGCGCCACGGCCATGATCGGATTCGCCGAATCGAAGTAATGCATGCGCCGGTCACGCATAACTGCGATGGGTGAAGTGAGCTGGTCCAGCCGATCCAGCAGTCCAGCGTCATCCATCAAGCGCCGCATCGCGACGTAAGTACCTGGCAGCAAACCGGCGCCGATATCCACATCGAACCCATCGATGTGCTCGGTGCGCATCCGGCCACCGAGTCGTCCTTCGCGCTCGATCAACAGGACGGATGCACCCGCCTGTTGAAGACGAAACGCTGCGGACGTACCGGCGGCACCACCGCCCACGACGATCGCACGTGGCATAAGGCTCGAGTCCCGCTAAATAAGACAGTGAGTGGAGCTCTCGCAAAGGAGAGCAGCGCGTTTATCGCCGACAGGTGGCCGCGATGCAAGCGCGACAGGGAGTAGTCAACTACTTCTTGACCATCGAAACCTCTGTAGCCAAACCACCTGTGCTCTCATTGGTGATGGTCTGCGCCGGCGAGCTGCGGCGTTCGATGTACCAAGCGCACAGAAAGCCGATCGTGCACAGAGTGAGCGTCATCCAACCCACTGGCTGATAGTTGTTACCCACGATCAGCATGCCGGCGAACAGCGGACCGGTGGCCGCGCCGGCGCTCGAGATCGTTCCACCCAGGACTGAGCCGCGACCGGTGTGATCGATGCGGGCCAACAGCCCCAGCAGAACCGAGATGAAGAAATTCCAGTACCCGCCTCCAATCGCGCAGCCGACGACATACCACGCAAGTGATCTCGGTGCGTACAACGCATACAGCCCACACCACAGCGTGATCAACGCAATACCCAGCGCAAGACTGCGAGACACCCCGCTCGGCAACACGGCGGCAGCAAGACTTCCAGCGATCCCCATGATCGCCCACACCGACATCGCGTTTGCAACGCCTGTGACCGAGAAACCATGGGCCACGCCCAAGGTTTGCAGGAATGCCCAGATGGACCCCTGACCGATGAACGATAGGACGATGGAGAGCAAGCCAATCAACACCGGCGCACTCAATCCACCCGCTGAGCGGGTTGCAGCGCGTTCGTCGATTGCCGCTTGCGGCGGCCGATTGAACAGCAAGATCACCGCGGCGAGCGCAGCGAATGCGGCGTAAGCCCCGAATGCTACGTGTGCAGCATCTTGATAGCCGCCTGCCGCGGAGACCTGACTGCCACCCACGCGGGAATCGATCACGAAGGCCAACGTCTGAAATCCGATGATCATCATCAGCGACATCGCGCCGGTGAGCAGCCCGAAGTTGCGCGTGGGATGTGACGACATGCCGCAGACTTTCAGTGCGTAGCAATAGCCCACACCTGACGCGATCCCCGCCAGCGCGCGAATGACCAGAAACGATTCAGGTGGCGCGAACAATACGAGTGCGAGATTGAGAGCGATTAGGACCGCGCACGCGATCGGCACGGCGCGGACGAGAAATCGCAAGGTTTGTCCGCTCGTCGCGAGCGCCCCCAGCATGAAGCCGATCGTCTCGGCGAATGCCAGATAGCTCAACTGCTGCGGCGTCATTCCATAGCCCTTGGCGAGCACGCCCAGCAGTGCAGGCATCCAGAGCAGAGAAGCCATTGCAATGACACAGATCGCCATGCCGGCGAACACGAACCGCTGAGCGACAACGGGCGAAGATGTAGTCATGGTGTGCTCCCCCAAAGCCAAGCCGATCCGGCACGTTCTTGATATAGCGGTTCCGGCGTCGACTATATCGTTGCACCAGGGGACGGCAAGAGAGTTGTCCGCTATTACGCGGGGCGCAGTGGGGACGGCGATGCGGCGCAGCGGCAATCACAGTGAACACGCCGCGAAACGGGAACGCGCAAACCCGGTACGATGCAGAGCGCCACTCCACCGCACGAGGATCGCCACATGAATACAGTCAGCAAGTGCGCGCTGTTACTGCTGGTCTCGACGAGTGCCTGGTCGCTGTCGCTGAGTGAACTGACGAACGCGGATGCGTCCGCGGGATTGAAACAAGCACTGACGCAAGGGGCGACGCAAGCGGTGAGCACGCTGGGCAAACCCGATGGTTTTCTCGGCAACCCCAAGGTAAGGATCCCATTGCCGCCGCGGCTGGCAAAGGGAGAGAAGCTGTTGCGCATGGCAGGCATGGGCACGCAAGCCGATGAGCTCGTAACGGCCATGAATCGCGCGGCGGAAGCTGCGGTACCCGAAGCGAAGCCGCTGCTGCTGGATGCCGTGAAGTCGATGAGCGTCGAGGATGCGAAGAAGATCCTCACCGGCGGTGATGACTCCGTGACGCAGTTCTTCAGAGCCAAGACAGCAGAACCGCTGACGCAGAAGTTCTTGCCGATCGTGCAGAAGTACACCGCCAGCGTCGGCCTGGCGCAGAAGTACAACCAGGTGGCCAGTCAAGGACAGCAGCTGGGACTGATCAAGAAAAAGGACGCCAACATCGACAACTATGTCGCGCAGGAAGCGCTCGATGGCGTTTTCGAGGTGATTGCTCAGGAGGAAAAGGCCATTCGTGCCAATCCGATGAAGGCGGCCGGTGGCATGGCGCAGAAGGTGTTCGGAGCGTTGGGTAAGTAGTGAGAGGACTGATCATGACTGTGACAGGCGCGTGTCTGTGCGGCGCAGTGCGCTACGAGATCGACGAACCATTCGGCAGGATGACTCATTGTCACTGTTCGATGTGCCGCAAGCACCATGGCACAGCGTTCGCCACGTTCGCCGCCGCACCATTGACCGGCTTTCGCTGGGTCGCAGGCCAGAACGAGATCGTGCTCTACGCGTCCTCCTCGCATGACGTGCGCTCATTCTGTCGGCATTGCGGATCGGTGACTCCGACGATCATGGAAGCGATCGGTGAGGTCAGCGTGCCGGCCGGC
>JBEVDW010000376.1:0-4342 GCA_040513115.1 Steroidobacteraceae bacterium
GCGATCGCGTCCTTGACGAGCACGCGGCCGGCCGCGAGCGCCTTCTTCTGCTCGTCATTCGCGGCGGCGTCGCCCTTGGCGGCGCGGGTGCGCTCCCACTGGTCCCAGGTGTACGTTGCGCTCGCGAAATCGCGCTCGGCGAGGGCATAGGCCCAGTTCCGGAACGCCCCTTCCGTGAACTTCATGATGTTGCCCTTGTGCACGATCGTTACGCTCTTGCGCTTGTTGGCGATCGCGTACTCGATCGTCGAGCGGAACAGCCGCTCCGTGCCTTCCTGCGACACGGGTTTGATGCCGATGCCCGACGTCGCCGGGAAGCGGATCTTGCCGTACTGCTTCGGGAAGTGCTGCTGCAGCAGCTCGAGGAACTTCTTGTTTTCCGGCGTGCCGGCCTCGAACTCGATTCCGGCGTAAATGTCCTCGGTGTTTTCGCGGAAGATCACCATGTCGACTTTTTCCGGCGCGCGCACGGGCGAGGGCACGCCTTTGAACCAACGCACCGGACGCAGGCACACATAGAGGTCGAGCATCTGACGCAGCGCGACGTTGAGGGAGCGGATGCCGCCGCCCACCGGCGTTGTCAGCGGCCCCTTGATGGAGACGAGGTATTCGCGGCAGGCCGCGACGGTCTCGTCCGGCAACCAGGTCTGGAAGAGGTCGTTGGATTTCTGACCCGCGAACACTTCCATCCACTGGATCTTGCGGCGGCCGCCGTAGGCTTTTTCTACCGCGGCGTCGAGCACGCGCACCGAGGCGCGCCAGATATCCGGGCCGGTGCCATCGCCTTCGATGAACGGCACGATGGGCCGATCCGGCACGACCAGCTTGCCGTTGCGAATGCTGATTTTCTCGCCCTGCGGGGGCACGGTGAGTTTCACTGCCGACATTGATCGCTCCGAAAGAGAGAAACGGGTGCCGAAGGGGTGCGCATGCTAGCAGAGTTGTCCGACGCGCTGGCGCTCCAGCCTTGCCCCGCGCGCGTGCGCGGGCTACCTTAGGGTGCGATCCACTATGAACGTCAATCCACGAATCAACGGCTTGCCTGTACGCGTCCTCGCGAGTGTGGCGCTGGCGCTCGCGTGCGTCAGTCCGTTGCACGTCAGTGCGAGCGACGCACCCAAGCGCGAGCTCTCCGCCGCAGCGCCGGGTCCGCATGCGCAGAACGCTGCGAAAACCGCGGAGGCGAGCATGCAGGCTCAGCTCGAGCGCCTGGCGCTCGAAGCCGCGATGGTGGACTCGTCAGCCTTCGGCCAGCTGCGCATGTTGCGGGACGTCGAGGCGAAGGTCATTGAAGCGCCGCACGGTGCCGGCGGCGGCGAGCACTGCCGGTAAGCGAAAGCGGCTCGTGGGTCAACCGGTCGTTGGCGAGCTGGCCAGGACGGGCATCCATCTTCTGGCCAGCGAACCAGTTGACCTATCTGGCCAGTTGGCCGCCCCTAGAACCTCACCCTCGCGACCACCCGTTCTCCAACCTGCTCCAGCACGATTTCCCAGCCGTAGCGCTGGCAGATGCGTTGCGCGAGGTACAGCCCCATGCCATGACCGCCCGGGCTGGTGGTGAAGCTGCGCTCGAAAACGCGCCCGGCATCGCGCGTATCGAGCTGGCCCGCATTGCTGACCGTGAGCTCGCGTCCATTCAGCTGACATTCCACGCGGTCGCCCTTGCCGTGTTGAACCGCATTGCGGACCAGGTTGCCGATCACCATCGCCACCATGCTCTCGGGTGCCGGCACGCGAATCGAATTCGGTGCGTCGGCCTGGAGGGAAATCTCTTTGCCCGCAGCAATGGCTCGTTGATCTTCCAGCACGCGCGCAATCACGGCGTGGAGATCGGAGTCGGCCGCGGTCGCACGCTCAACGGCATCCTCGCGCGACAGCGTCAACAACGCATCGGTGAACTCGGACATCTCGCGCAGGGCGCGATGAATACGCCCAAGCGCCTTCTGCGCCGCAGGCAATGCGCGTGTTTGCTCATCGAGCAGCTCCACGGCACCGACCATCACGGCGAGGGGTGTGCGCAGCTCATGGCTTGCCGTGGCCGTGAACGACTGCTCGCGCTCGACGAAGCCGTCGAGTCGTTCGAGGAACGAGTCGACCGAACGCGCGATCGGCTCCAGCTCGTTACCGGCAAACTCGCCCGCGACACGGACCTGTCGCTTGCCCGGGTCGATTGCAGTGAGCCGCGTCGCGAGCCGATTGATGGGGCCGACCAGGCGGCTGGATAGCGCATAGGCAACCCAGGCCGTGATGAGCACAGTGGCCGTCAGACCGAGTACGAGGAGCGTGACCGCAACGCGCTCGCGCATGAGTTGAGGCGTCACGTCGTACGTGATCCACAGACGGCCGAAATCGCCATCGCGCACGAGTACGTGCAGATACAGGCCGCTCCAGCGCACGGGATAGTGCGAGCCCGGCTTCAACGCCGCGATGCTGCGCGGCAACTCATGCAGATCGACCGAGCGGTAGATGCGCAACCGCGCCGACTTGAGCGGCTCCGCGCCCGGATCGCGCTGCAGGCGGTGCTCGTAGTGCGTGAGCTCTTCCGACAGCAAGTCGTAACGCGTGCTCACTTCGATGCGCTCGTCGGCAAGGTGCGCGAACGTCGCCAGCGAAACGCCGGCGACTGCAACCAGCGCGAGGATCGTCCCCGCGATGCGCGAGCGGAGGCTAAGTTGCAGCTTCACTCGCATCTACCGACAGCCGATAACCGACGCCGTGAATCGTGTGCAGCAGTCGCTGCGGGAAGCCCTTGTCGATCGCCGTGCGTAGCGCATGCATGTGGGCGCGCAGCACATCGCCTTCCGGTGGTTCATCGCCCCACAGCTCGTGCTCGAGCTCGGCGCGCGTGACCACGCGATGCGGGTTCTGGATCAGCACGGCAAGGATGCGCCGCGTGGTGGGATTGAGCTTCAAGCGTTGTCCTTCGCGTTCGCCCTCCATCGTGTCGAGATCGAACTTCAAGCCGCCGATGTTGAGCACGCGCGAGCCCGCGGACTGCGAGCGGCGCACCAATGCCTTCAGACGCGCTTCCAATTCCACCAACGAAAACGGCTTCACCAGATAATCGTCCGCACCGGCCTCGAAGCCGGCCACCTTGTTGCTCAGCAGATCCTTCGCCGTGAGCATGAGAACAGGCGTGCGCAAGCCGCCGGCCGAGCGCAACCGGCGGCACACCGCAAGGCCATCGAGCCCCGGCAACATGACGTCGAGCACGATCACGTCGTAATGACCACCCAACGCCAGCTTGAGGCCAGCGAGACCATCGGCCGCGTGCTCGATCTGAGCGCCGCGAGCAATGAAGTACTCCTTGATGTTCTCGGCGATGTCCTTGTGATCTTCGACGAGCAGTAGGCGCATGGGGAGTGAGTGGTGCTGCGTGGGAGTGAGGGGGCAGGTCAACTGGCTTGTTGGCCAACTGGTCTGTTGGCCAGAAATCTTTCTCTGGCCAACCGACCAGTTGACCAGTAGGCCAGCAAGCCGTGCGCCGCACGCTTATGTCTCACAAATCGTGAAATCACGGAAGTGTCATACGTTCGTAAAGCTCATGCAGTCTGGGATCGCGATCATGGCGCTCCATAGGCAGCACTGGAGGTCCTATGGCCAGCGCAGCGGACATTTTCCGGCGGGTCGATGCCGCCGAAGTGGCTTGGTGCCTGCGTCTGAATCGCGGTTGCGCACGGCGTGAAATACGCGGACTGTTCGCCATCGTCAGCCGTCTCGGCAACGGCGTGTTCTGGTACACGCTTACGCTGTCATTGCCGCTCATTTACGGCGCCCAGGCGTGGCTTCCAGTAGCGCGTATGGGCATGATCGGCTTCACGGGCGTGGCGCTCTACAAGTATCTCAAGTTGCGGCTCGTGCGCGAACGTCCCTATATCTCCTGCGCCACGATCGTACCCGGTACTTCCGTGCTGGATCGTTACAGCTTTCCCTCAGGTCACACGCTGCATGCCGTGAGCTTTACGGTGCTCATCACGGCGAGCTTCCCTGAGCTCTGGGTCGTCTGCGTGCCCTTTGCAGTGTTGGTTGCAATGTCGCGCGTCGCCCTGGGCCTGCACTATCCCAGCGATGTGCTGGCGGGCGGCTCGCTCGGCGGGTCTGGCGGTTCTGGGGATGCTCGCATTCCCGATTGATTGAGTCAGTCGGAGTGATCGGGCTCGAAGAAGCTCCAGCGTACTTGCGGGAAGTGTTGCCTGAGGCTGGCTTCCACGGTGTTGATCGCATCGACCAGTTGGAGCGGTGACTCCGTTGGACTCATGCACGCCTTCACGGCCACCATCACGTCATCGCCGAGCTGCAGCGTGATCAGGTTGAACACCCGCACGACCTGTGGTTGCGCTTC
>JBEVDW010000377.1:0-4139 GCA_040513115.1 Steroidobacteraceae bacterium
AAGGACCCTTGCCATCCACCCACACGGGTACCGCGATGCGACCTGCGCGGTCACGCCGGGTGGGAGACGCGAATTCGGGAGCGGCGCACTCCGCTTCCGTACTGTTGCAATCCTGAGCTGATGTGATCTGAACACCGGCGAGCAGTGCGAGTGACAGTGCCAGCGGGCGAATCCATGCGTGTCCTTGAACACTTCCCGTGTGGGAATGAAGCAGAGTGTCCATACCGAAGAAACGATGCAGAGGGTGCCTATGGTCCGCTCGCCGCGGCCTGCAGCAACCGTCGATCCACGAGCGCCCCGCTGCGAATTCCCAACCGGTCTGCTGTGTCGGCGTTCAGCTCCAGAACCGCAACGACGTCGCTCTTGGAGACGATGCTCTTCAGGGAATGCGGCGTCGTGTTACCGACGACCTGTGCGACGCGTCCGTTCGCCTTGATGAACACCATGTCGAGCGGGATGAACGTGTTCTTCATCCACATCGAGATCGTGCGCGGTTCTGAGTACACGAACAGCATGCCGGCATCCGGCGGCAGGGCTCGCACGAACATCAGGCCCTGCGCGCGATGTACATCGGTCGTGGCGATCCAGACCTGGAAGCGATGCTGGCGCGCATCGGGCGTGCTGATCGTGAGCTCGGCTCGGGGGAAGTCCGCCAACAGTTGGTCGATCGTGGGCTCGTCGGCTCGCGCCGACGCGATGCAAACGAGCAGCCACAACACGGTCAGCGTCTGACGAGCGAACTTGAGCATCGGGTTACCTGGAGGTGGGTTGGGGGTGGGCGAGGGCGGTCGTGGGTGCAGGTGCCGGTTTCTCTGACTCATCGTCCTCGCCAAAGTGCAACTCGCTTGCGAAGTCGAAGCGTGAGAGCAATACGGCACCTTCGCCGTTCACGGCTCGGGCGGGTTCGCTGCAGAAGCCGCGCACTACAACCCGATAGCGACGCTCCTTACGGGGCGCCCCCTGCAGCGGCACCTGTT
Organism: Steroidobacteraceae bacterium; assembly: GCA_040513115.1. Classification (GTDB taxonomy): domain Bacteria; phylum Pseudomonadota; class Gammaproteobacteria; order Steroidobacterales; family Steroidobacteraceae; genus DATELY01. The sequence goes on from JBEVDW010000377.1 coordinate 978, forward strand.
TGAGACTGTCGATCGTGCATTTGTCGTCGCCCTGGGTGCTGAAGAATTCAGCGGCACCCTCGCGCACGACGGTCAGGTTCGCAGGCAGGGCGCGTGCCGGGCGTCCCTCCTGGACTCCGGGGATGCCAAACACGATCAGCAAGCTTTGATTGGCCGCGATCTTGTTCTTGAAACTCAGGCGCACGCCGCCGTTGGGACGGACCTCGCCCGTGCACGTGGTCCCCTTGTCGCCCCAATCGATCTCGGCCGCCACGGCCCCTGCGATCTTGGCTTTCAGATAACCATTGCCTGATGATGTGCAGCTGACTGGCGTTGGCACCGCGGCGGGTGCTGCGGGTTCTTTCGCAGCAAGGGCAAGCGTGCCGGCGAGGGTGAGCGCGGCACCGCCTGCTCGAAGCACAAATTCTCTGACCTGCATATTCACTCTTCGACGGTGCGAACCTGATGTGCAACAGTGTTTAATATCCGCCAGCGGCTGGACATGACGTGTCCGAGCACGGCCCCACGGCGGACCCAAGAATCACGAGAGCACTCGATGTCAGCACGCCCCCCTTCCGATCGCAAACGCGCCCCAGTGGCAGCCCGGCGCTACGTCAGCCGGCTGACCCAGAACACCCTGGCCGTCATTATGGCCGGCGGACGCGGCGAGCGCCTGAAGCACCTGACCGATCATCGCTGCAAGCCCGCCACGCACTTCGGCGGCAAGTTCCGCATCATCGATTTCGTGCTTTCCAACTGCATGAACTCGGGTATCCGCCGCATATCGATCCTGACGCAGTACAAGGCGCATTCGCTGATCCAACACGTGCGGCGTGGTTGGGGCTACCTGCGGGGCGAGTTGGGCGAGTTCGTCGAGATCATTCCTGCGCAGCAACAGCTGGGCGACTTCTGGTATCGCGGCACGGCCGACTCGCTCTATCAGAACATGGGCATCATCAAGCTCCACAAGCCGCGCCACGTGCTCGTGCTCGCGGGGGACCACATCTACAAGATGGACTACGGTCCGATGCTTGCCTACCACATGGAGAAGAAGGCCGACATCACGGTCGGCGTGGTGGAGATTGCGCGCGAACAGGCGACGGGCTTCGGCGTGATGACCGTCGATGAGAGCAACCGCATCTACAATTTCGCCGAGAAGCCCAAGAATCCCGACGGCATCCCCGGTCGCGAGCACCTCGCACTGGCGTCGATGGGCATTTACGTGTTCAACGCCAAGCTGCTCTATCGACTGCTCGAGGAGAACGCGCGCAATCCTGAGACGAAGCACGATTTCGGCCGCAACATCATTCCCGACGCGCTGGAGTCGCGGCAGGTCTATGCCTATCCCTTCCAGGATGTGCGCACGAAGGCGCAGCAGTACTGGCGCGACGTCGGTACCGTCGATGCGTACTACGAAGCCAACATGGAGCTGGTTCACGTCAATCCCGAGCTCAATATCTACGATGAGCAGTGGCCTATCTGGACCTTTCAGCGGCAGTATCCTCCCGCGAAGTTCGTGCTCGATGACGCCGGGCGCGTGGGTATGGCCGTGAACTCGATGGTATCGGGTGGCTGCATCATCTCGGGCGCGCAGGTGCGCCAATCGCTACTGTTCACCAATGTGCACGTCGATGAGCGCAGCATCATCGAACGCACGCTGTGCCTGACCGACGTGCGTGTCGGCCGCGGCTGCAAGGTGCGCAATGCCATCATCGACACCGGCTGCGTGATACCGGATGGTATGGAGATCGGATGCAATCGCGAACACGATGCCCGGCGCTTCTACGTCACCGAGAAAGGCATCGTGCTCGTCACGCGCGACATGTTGCCGGCCGTTTGAACGAGGTGCCCGTGCCCATGAAGCTTCGTCTGTGTTCGCTGCTCGCCATCGTCTTGCTGAGCGCCTGCTCGGCGCTGGGCCCGAAGCTGGAAACGCCGCGCCTGAGCCTCATCAGCGCCAGCCTCGTGTCTGCCGATGTTTTCAGCCAGCAGTTCAACGTCCGCGTGCATGTCGCCAATCCGAACGACCGTGAGCTGCCCATCAAAGGGATCGACTACCAGCTCTTTCTCGAAGGCGACAGCTTCGCCGAGGGCGTCAGCAATGCGCCGTTCGTGATACCGGCGCTCGGTGAGAAGGAGTTCGATCTGTCGCTGCGGACCAATTTCGTGAGCAGCATTGGCCGGTTGATGTCGCGGCTGGGAACCGGCAATCGCAATCAGGTGCGCTACGAGCTCACCGGCAAGGTGTTCGTCGATATTCCCATGGTGCGTGCGATTCCGTTCGCGGCAAGTGGAACGGTGAACCTGACGCTGCAGAAGTAGCTCGCTCCCTGCGTCACAGTTCCTGATACATCTTCTCGTACAACGCCGCCTGTTTCGGCCACGAGAAATCCTGCGCCATCCCATTGCGTACGAGCTGAGCCCAGCTGTCCTTATCCTTGAACAAATTCAGGCCCGCGTGGATGGCCCAGCTCACGCCCTGGGCGTCGTAATGATCGAAGACGATGCCAGTGCCCGTCCGCGTGCTCGGATTCCATAGCTGCACGGTGTCTGCGAGTCCGCCGGTCTTGCGCACGATCGGCACCGTGCCGTACTTCAGGCTGTACATCTGGTTCAAGCCGCACGGCTCGTACATCGAAGGCATCAGGAACATGTCGCTGCCGGCCTCGATCAGATGCGCGAGCTCCTCGTTGTAGCCGTGGTGGTAGATGACGCGGTCGGCAAAGCGCTGATGCAATTCGCGGAAGAATTGCTCGTAGCGGGGCTCGCCGCTGCCCAGGACGTTCAGCGCCAGCTTGCGCGTCGTCAGGATCTGCGGCAGGGAATCGAACAACAGATCGAAGCCCTTCTGAACCGTGAGTCGGGAGACGATGCCGATCAGCGGCGTTGCTTGCTCGAGATCGATGTTGAGGAACTGTAGTAAATCGCGCTTCGTCGCTGCCTTGCCCGCGAGGTTGGCGGCGCTGTAGCGATGCTGCAGGTAGCGATCGGTTTCAGGATTCCACTGCTCATAGTCGACGCCATTGAGAATGCCGACCACGCCATCCGGCCGGGCGCGCAGCGTGGCATCCAGACCGTGACCGCCTTCCGGCGTCGTGATTTCCCACGCATAGGTGGGCGATACGGTGCTGACGCGATCTGCAAGACGTAGCCCTTCACGCAGCCAATTGACCTCGCCACGCG
>JBEVDW010000378.1:0-23595 GCA_040513115.1 Steroidobacteraceae bacterium
AGCCAATCTCCCGGAATGGTTGCCTGTGGATGCAGCAGTTCGTCCGCATCGGTCACTCGACCGAACTGTTTGGCTTCCGGTGTGCCGCGGTCTCCGGTCCACAACTCTTCTTTCTTCGACATGTCAGCCTCCAGAGCGAATGCGCGGTGCGATCAGTAGTCGACCGCTTTGATCTTGCCATGCGGGCCGGCTGCGATGAGATCGCAGGCGGTCTTCGTGAACACGGGGAAGTGGAAGTGGCCCGAATGAACGAGCTTCAGGTTGTCGTGCTTGCCCGCCTCGAATGCGCCGAGCGCAAGGTTCGATGCCGAGGCATTACGCACGTGCGCCCACACCTGAAAGAAATGCAAGCGGACGGAGTCCACGTCGGACCCTCCCGCGGCGCGATAGAAGCGCATGAGCTTGTCCCAGTCCGCGTCGCCGATGATGTTCTTCACGTATCCAAGGTCCTCGGCGGGGTCGCCGACGTGCGCAAACTCCCAGTCGACCACGACACTGAGGCGGCCCTCCTCGACCAACATGTTGTGGAAGCCGATATCACCGTGCAGCAGGACCGGACTGCCTGCGGCGCGGGGCACGTTCGCCAGCAGCCAACCGTAGAGGCTCACGAGCGTGGGCGAGGGATTGTGCGTCTCGCGCAAATAGATGCCGAGCCACTCCTCGATATAGCGTTTCACGCTCTGCGGGATGGTGAGCTTCCATTCCTCGGTGCGAATCGACGGTGTCAGATCGCCCAGCTCGACGCACGGTGGCATGGTGTGCAGCCGTGCCATGCCCTCCGCGAGCACCCTGAACAATTCGTCGGATACGGCACCCTTCGAGCGGAAGACATTCCCTCCGGTTTCTCCGGCTGCGCGGCGCATGACGATGAAGTCACCGCCCGGCAAGAGTGCGTGCTGCGTATCGAGCCAGAGGGCCTCCGGCGCTGGGAAACCCCGTTCGAACGCCGCGCGGATGACGCGATATTCCTCACGAACCCAATGGCAGTCGTTGTCGACTGACGGCTCGCCGATGTCGCGGCGCAAAACGAGTGAACCGCTGAGCGCCTTACCGTCCACCTCCAGAAGGATCGTTTGCTTGCCGAACCCGCCCGCCAACGATTGGAACTTCGTGACTTTCATCGCGGGCTCGCTGAAGCGCTGCTGCAGATAGCGCTCCAACTTCTCCTGCGTGACGGTGGTGTCGACCTCCCTGCCCTCATCCGGCAACGTGGTCAGCGCACGCCGATCGGCGATCTCCCAGATGCTCAGGATCTCGAGGAGCCGCGTGCGGTCGGCAATGGTCAACGAGGGATCGGCAATCATGTCAGCCATCAAGCGTTCCGCCGCGGTGAGCACTTCGGTGTGAGCGGTTTCCAAATCCTGGAGACATGAGTGCTGACGCGCCTGCGGTAGCCGTGCTTTCAAGTCGCTCAAACCGCTCTTCCAGGCGGGGGTGCTGAAGGGGAGTGTCGAGAGTTGCGTAATCAACCCATCGAGCGCATCGAGCCTGGCCTGCACGAATGCCGTTCCGCCCCGCTCGCGAACCTCCAGTGCTCTGACTGAGGAGGTCACCGCCTGTCCCACGGACCCTTCCGCATGAGGACTGGGAAACACTGCGGATAGCTCGCGGCGCATGCCGCTCAGGACCTTGTGGCTGGGGACGATCATCGGTTGTTCCTAGTGCGAAACAGGCTGGTTCGTGTCTTGAGATGACACCGTTATCCCACCGATGAGCCGACAGACTCAAGAGGGCTGCGCTCGACTTGACAGCACCGCAATGCACATAGACGGCTGAGTCTCAGTCAGGCACGACGATGTAGCCTTCCACCGCATCTCCATGTTGGCGATAGCCGCCATGCCCGAAGCGATCGGCCATCAGTGCGCACAGCGCCGCGTCGATCCAATCGATGTTGGTGAGCGTGTCGCTGCACAGACCGGACTTCTCCAGCAGTGCACGCCTGACCGTGCGTTTATCGCGTGCCGAAACGATCGTGCCCGCGAGCGCACAGGCAATCGCCTGAGGGAAGGTTTCGAAGACGAGCGGGCGCCACTCGGCGTTTCGTCCGTTGAAGAGCCGGAACTGGTTGCCAAGCGCCGCATACAACTCGACACCATTCAACATCCACGCGTAGAAATTGCCGGAATGCTGCCGGGCGACCTGCTCGCTCGGCGTGGAGAAGCACGAAATCCCGGATTTCATGAGCGATCGCTCGGCCATTCTCGCTCTGTCCGAGCGACTCCAGCCGCTAGGGGCGTCCACTCCGAGGATGGTTGCGTCGGCTTGTTTGCACCAGTCTGCGACTTCGCAAGCGTTGCGAGACGCAAAGGTGCCGCGAACTTCCCGGTGTCGCAGAGCGACTGCATGAAAGCCCTTGCGTGGGCCACCAACGTCGATTCCCGCCACGATCGGGCGCGAGTATGTGCGGCTCATGTCGCCGGACTGAAAGCCATGGGTTGCGCAGTCAGCAGTGAAAGGTTGGCAGGCTCATGCGTGAGAGCTGGTGTCGCCACGTTCATGACCGCGAGGTCAGCTTCGGGGACGTCACGGGCCCTCCTCCGTAGCGTTCGCAGCTGCGTTGCGACGCACGATCGCCATCATTTTGCTGTATCGATTTGTTTACGCTTGAGTGCAAGCGATGGCGATCGTGGGATGAGGCAGGCAACCGACGTCACGCCAGGCGGACGGGACGCCAGAGATCAGCGCGAGATCGAACGCGCGTCTCGATCAATGTCCCGTCGCATCAGGACGCCGTGTCGTTTCGAACAAGAACCATGCGCGTCGTTCTGCTTCGTCGATCCAGTTCTCGATGAGACTTGCGGTGGCCACATCGCGGGCGTCGTCACACACTTGGTGCACTTCCCGCAGGCGCGCAGCCAACGATCGATTGTCCTCCGCCAGCTCGGCGAGCATGTGATCCGGTGAGACATCGTCGGCATCGTTGTCGGAGAATCTCTGCAACCGCGCAATGTGTCCGATGGACCGAAGCGTCGTCTCGCCCAGCTTGCGGACGCGCTCCGCGAGCGGATCCGTCATCGCGAACAACTGGTCGGCATGCTCGTCCAGCAACAAGCGATAGTCGCGGAAGTGCGGGCCGCTCATGTGCCAATGGAAGTTCTTTGTTTTCAGATACAAAGCGAAGACGTCCGCTGCGAGCGGGTTGAGCGCGGCGGCCACTTCTTTGATTGCAGCCGTCTCGAGATCACTGCGGCTGGACAGCGCACTGATGTGCCGCATGCTCGCCCCACGAGCCGCCGTCGATGTGTCCTGCGTCGCACCAGCACTGACCTTCTTCATGACGATCTCCTTGCAAGCTAGGCAATGGACCCTTGTCACTTCGAACCCGCAACGCCAGAGACCGTACCCCTGTCTAACAGGGCTCTTTCCGTCGGCGTGCTGAATGTTGCGCGTCGTGCAGCATCTTAAGAGCATTCGTCGCAGCAATGAAAATCCCACGCAGTAGGGGTTTGAGCTGATGTGCGTGCGAAGTTGTTGTGACTACGTTGCTGAGCGGAGCCACACCTAGGGGAGATCAGCATGAGGGAACAACAATTGCTCCGGCCGGCCAGCTTCGCGGTCATTGCAATGCTGCTCAGCGCCTGCAGTCCCGAAACCAAGCACGAGAGTCCGGATCAAGGTAGCGGATCCGGTTCAGACCGTGCGCGGATGGCCGCTGAGTTCAGTGCAATCCAGCAGCGTGCAGGCGCGTTGAATGAGCAAGATCTCTCCGGCGATCCGGCTCAGAAAGCACGAGCACAGACTGAAGCCGCGAAGGTGGTAACGGATCTGCGTCACTGGGCCAGTGAGTTCAAGCAGGAGAGCCACGACAAGCGGGTGCCCAATGACGGCAATTGCCCGTGGCTCACCGAGTCGGGTGGCGAACAGTGCGTTCGCACGCACGTGACTCAGGACTTCTGCGACTACTTCTGCGTGGATATTCCGCAGACGGAGCCAGCCCAGCCGGCTGAACCTCTTTGAGTCGCGGCACCCGCTAGAGCGCACGCGCTTCAGCTGCCCTTCTTCTGTACATTGGCTTGCGTCGCATTCGGTCCCACGATGTTGCGTGGCGTGCCGCCCAGGAACGCATCGATGTTGTCGATCAGCTGGTCAGCCAGCGCCTGCGTGGCCTGCTCGCTAGCCCATGCGACGTGTGGTGTCAGGATGAAGTTCGGTCGCTCGAGCAAGCCCACGAGCGGATGATCGAGCGGCGCGGGCTCAACGGTTGCCACGTCGAATCCGGCTCCCGCGATCTGCTCGGAGTCCAATGCCGCGATCAATGCCATCTCGTCCACGAGCCCCCCGCGCGACGTGTTGATGAGCAGCGGCTTGCGCCGCATCAGCGCGAACTCGGGCGATGAGATCAAGTGGCGCGTTCCAGGGGTGAGCGGCGCGTGCAAGCTGATCACGTCGCTGCGCTTCAGTACCTCTTCGAATGGTGTGTAGGGATCTTGCGTGCTCGAGGCGTCTTTGCGGCCGGCGACCAGCACGTGCATGCCGAACGCTTTCCCGATCTGTGCAACGGCACGGCCCAATGCGCCATATCCGATGATGCCCAGGGTGTCGCCGGCGAGATCGCGCATCGGAAAATCGAAATAGCAGAACGTACCGGCCTGCTCCCATCGACCCTTGGTCACCGACTGACGGTAGGCAAGCACGTTGCGCCTCAGCGCCAGGATCAACGCGAAGGTGTGCTCGGGCACGGCGTGTGTGGCGTAGTTGCGAACGTTGCTGGCGAGAATGCCAAGCTCTTGCGCGACCGCGAGGTCGACGTTGTTGGTTCCGGTTGCCGCAATGGCGATCAGCTTCAGTCGCGGCGCGCTGCGGATGGCTTCGCCCGTCAGCTGCACTTTGTTCGTCACCACGATGTCCGCATCCGCGATGCGGGAGATCACTTCCTCGGGCCGTGTCGATTCGTAGGAGGTCAGGCGATGGGGGTGCTTTGGGGGTCGCACGACAACGTGCGCAGGCAGCGTGTCACGATCGAGGAAGACGATGCGAGCCGGTTCGGCAGCCATACGGACTCTCGTTGAGCGATATCGCGCATGCACGATACGCCAGGAAAGTCCCTCAGGTAAGCATGCCGCGATGCCGCCTCAGAGGCAGCACCGCGGCTCGGGATCAACGATCAAGGAAGCGTTATCAAGGAAGCGTTTTGGAAGCAACGTTCGACAACGCGCTCTCGGCACCCGACGAGTTGTATGCCCGGACGCCAAAGTAGTAAGTGCCGCTACCCAGACCGGAGAGCACGTAGCTGGATACGCTGGCATTTGCGACCTGGATCTGTTGCGTCAGAGCGGACGAGCTCGTGCCGTAGTAGATGCGGTAGCCGACCAGGTTCGTGAGCGACGTGCCATTGGTGTTCTGCGTTGGAGGCGTCCACGATACGGTAGCGCCGCCACTCGAGCTCTGTGCGACGTTGATGGCGAACGCTGGGAGGCTCACGGTCGACGTGCTATCGCTCACGCGAATGGTGATGTTCGCGTACGAGCCGACATTCCCGAGCGTGGGTTGCCCCGTGAGCAGGCCATTCGTGGTGTTGAACGTGGCCCAGCTCGGACGGTTGACGATGCTGAATGCCAGCGTGTCGCCGTTCGGATCGCTGGCCGTGGGTTGGAAGCGATATGTGCTGCCGACGGTGACAGACGTGCTCGGAGTGCCGCTGATCACCGGAGGCTGTTGCGTCGTACCGCTCGTTGAAGAAAGCTGACATCGCTTTCTGATCCCAGGCGCCGGATCACCGAAGATCGACTTGGAGCACTGCACACCACCGCCCGACGCCGCGAGGCGGAGACTGACCCAGGAGTTGTTCGCACCAAAGCGAACCGTGCGCGTACCGCTGAATGCGCAGAGGCTCCCTTCGCGCGCGCATGTCGTCCAGCTGGAGCTCGTTTGCGCGACGGCAGGTTGGCCAACGAACAGGAAGCCTACCGCAAGCGCGGCAGCCACCATCATCATCTGTCGAAATCGACGAGCATTGAGCACTGCTTCAGAGAGCATCTAATTCTCCATGGAGCGAGAAGAATGCTCGTGCAGACCTGAGCGAAGCCTTCGAGATCGTCAGCCACCCGCGGGGAGCGAAAACGAGAGGCACGCGGGCACGGCGAGTGCCGCTGGCATGCATGAGCACTCAGATCGCTATCGGTCCGAGTTGAGCCTCGCTAGTGCGAGGAGATCGTTTGCAGCAAGCAGACCATCGTTGCGCAACTGAAAGCGCTGCTCGTTTGAATCACACCTGAGGAAGCTTCATCGACACGTGTGCTGCGTGGCGCGGAGTTAATCGGCGAGCCATGCAACGGCGCAACTGTCTAACGATCGAGACAAATTCGAGCGTGCAGGATATGCATGGCGTGCAGGCATTAGCAGACAGAGGGAATGCCTGATGCGGGATGAGCTCCATCAGTAAAAGGATAAGTCGCGATCCTTGTTCGAGGCCTTCCGGCCGCGTGTTTCGCGAGCTGGGCGCGCGCGCCATGAGGCGGGACCCGAGACACCGACAGGGAATGCCAGCGTGTTCAATCGGCGACGCGTGGCTGCGCTGGAGCGGCTGGCTGCAATCGAACGCGACATGCGTTGACGCGCTGATCATCAGCCTGCGCGCTCGCTCAACTGAGCCGATCCGTGGTCAGCGAGCCGTGGTCAGCGCAGTGAAAGCTGGCTTGCGCCCGCAATCGCGCCCTGATTCGGTCGTTGCAACAAGACGGCCACCGCAGTTGCATCGCCTGGTAACGAGGCCAAGGAGACTTTCAGCTGCTGCGGGCGGCCATCCCAGCGGCTGAGACGGCGGAACGAGCGAACGATGTTGAACTCCCTGAGCGAGCGATGCGCGTTCTCGCCGCGGCCGATCTTCGTGGTTGCCTCGCTGAGATAAGAAACGACGTTGATATCCATTGGCTCGTTCCATCGCTCGGGCAGAGCGATCGTGAGTTCTGTTCCCGTTGTCGACAGCACGATTGCCAATGCATCGCGCTTTTCGGCGATAGCTCGAGTGATCGCGCTACGGTTCGAGCCGACGAGACTCGTGTCGCCGCTCACGACGGCGTGCGGAGTGAATATTCCTGATCGAGGCAGCCGGCGCGCATACCCGCGCTGGCGTTCCACTGCAGCCGGAATCGCGAAGCGATCCTTCCAGCCGAGGTCATCCCAATAGTCCACGTGATAGGCCAACGCGACGATGTTGGTTTGGCGGGCAAGCTCTCCGAGCAACGCTTCGGCGGGCGGGCACGAGCTACATCCTTGCGAGGTGAAGAGCTCGACGACGACGGGCTGAGCAACGGCATGCGTGAGGCTCAATGAAACGAGCATCGCAAGCATGATCGACAGGAGGATTCTCATACGGTGAGCACGAGCGTTCATGAGGGTCGCTCCATGTTGCGAATGTGGCGACGCTGATTGACACGGAAAGCGTCGATGTTGGACAGTGCCGCGCCGGATTGCGGCCATCTTCCAATAACAACGTGGCAACCGCGGCTCTGACTCCACTGGAAACGACGGAAGTTCGCAAGGGTGCTTACGTCGCACTGGCATTCCTCTCGCTCATCAATGTGGTCAACTATTTCGACCGCATGCTGCTGGTGCTGTTGAGCCAGCCCATCAAAGAAGAGTTTGCGCTGTCGGACACTCAGCTGAGCATGTTGTCGGGTCTCAGCTTCGTGGCCATCTACAGTGTCGCGGGCGTGGTGCTGGCACGTCTCGCCGACCGCAAGAGCCGGCGCGTCCTGCTGGCGGTAGTACTTGCGGGATGGAGCGCGTTGACGCTGGTTTGCGGCATCTCACAGTCCTACGTGCAACTGCTCTTCGCGCGCGCGGGGGTGGCAATGGGCGAGGCGGGCTGCATTCCCACCGCCTACTCGCTCATCAGCGACTACTTCGGGCAGGCGCGGCGTGTCGCGGCCATGGCTGTGTTCAGTGCCGGATCGACGCTCGGCATCTTTCTCTGCTTCGTCATCGGCAGCCAGGTCCACGATGCGTTCGGATGGCGGCCGACGTTCATGCTTGCCGCGGTGCCGGGATTCATTCTCGCAATCGCCGTCGCACTGCTGTTGAGGGAGCCGCCACGGGAGCAGACCAGCAGAGTCGAAGCAGTATCCGAGCGCTCGTTCAGCGCTGCGCTTCGAGAGCTGCTGCAGAATCGGGCCTATCTGTGGCTGATCGGCGCGCAATCGATTGCCGCGTTCGGCAGCGTGGGCATCCTGCAATGGCTGCCTTCATTCTTGATGCGCACGCACGGCGTGAGCGTCGGCCAGGTCGGGTTGTTGTTCGGGCCGGCGATTGCCCTGGGAATGACACTGGGGCTCGCGGTCGGCGGTTGGGCGGGCGCGCGTCTCACACGCATATCTCCAGCGAAACCCGTGCTGTTGTGCGCCTGCTCGACGGCGGCGCTGGCACCGCTGTACTGGCTCGCACTGTGGGCACCGGATCGCCAGCTCGCCATCGTCGCGGTCTTCGCGGCGACCCTTGTCTCTGTCATCGCGGTGCCGACCTGGATTGCGTCCATGCAGAGTGTTTGCGACTCCGCGATCCGAGCCACCGCCGCCGCGTGGGGTCTGGTGCTGTCGAGCCTCGTCGGCCAGGGCCTCCTGCCTCTCGCGGCAGGCATCCTGAGCGATCAGTTCGCAGCACACTACGAAAGCGCTTCCTTGAGGATGGCGCTGACGATCACCGTGGCCAGCCTCATTGTCGGCGCGTTCATGTTCGATCGAGCGCGCGCGGCGATGACCCCTCGGCCGTAAGGGGCCTGCGCATCAGAACCGAGAAGCGGCGACTCACTTCTTGGAATCGGCCGCGATCGATCTGTACCCTTCGCTCTGCTGGCGCGCGCGGGCAGAGGCTAAGATTCTGCCCTCGTGCGACGACACGAATGCCCCTGGGACCGACCACTCAACGGAGGGGATGAGGCATGCCGAGCCTGAAGGCCATGTTGACGGATGTGCTCAATAGCGGCATCCGCGCAGGCGATCCGCGGGCGTCCGATCGCGTGCTGATGCGTCGGATCCGAACGATCAACGGCTGCTCGTTGACGATCATCGCGATGAGCATCCCCTGGCTCGTGCTCGTCTTCGCCCGCGGCCAGATTGCCTACAGCCTGATCCTGGGCGTTACGGTGCCCGTCATCGCCGCGACGGTCTGGGCACTACGGCGCGGGATTGGCAGCACACTCGCGGCGCACTTGCAGATCAGTGCAATGGTCGTCGCGACGACACTGGTCATTCCACTCACCGGCGGCTGGCACACCTTCATCTTCCCGTTGTTCATGGCGTATCCGCTGTACGCAGGATTCGTACTTGGAAGCCGCAGTGCGTTGTTCTACGGCATCGCCGGGTTCGTTGCGATGACCAGCTTCCTGGTGCTCGAGATGTTCGGCATGAGCTTCTCATCGGTCGTTCCATCACACCTCACACCAGTATTCACTGCCATCTCGAACGCAACTCTGCTGGCCGTCATCCTCGGTTCGGTATGGGCCTTCCTGAACGCGCAGCGGCAGGACGAGCAACAACTCCTCGCGGCCAATCGCGAGCTGGCGCACGCGCGCAATCTCGCCGAAGCGGCAACGCGCGCGAAGAGCGAGTTTCTAGCCAACATGAGTCACGAGATCCGCACGCCGATGAATGGCGTCATCGGCATGACGGAACTGCTGCTCGACACGAGCCTCAATTACACACAGCGCGACTACGCCGAGACGGTTCGCGACAGCGCGCAGGCGCTGCTGACTGTGATCAACGACATCCTGGATTTCTCGAAGGTGGAGTCTGGCAAGCTGGAGCTCGAGCTGATCGATCTCGATCTGCGCGATACGCTCGAGGACGCGGCACGCTTGCTCGCGATCCAGGCGCATGGCAAAGGATTGGAGGTCACCGTTCAGGTCGATCCGGCGATGCCGGACTTCGTGCGCGGGGATCCGGGCAGGGTGCGGCAGGTGCTGCTGAATCTGGGCGGCAACGCCGTCAAGTTCACTGCGAAGGGAGAGGTGTCGCTCGAGCTGAAGGTGCTGGCCGAGGATGATGATGGAACGCTGATCCGCTGTGAGGTACGCGACACGGGCATTGGCATCCCGCCCGATCGACTGTCGGCGCTGTTTCAACCCTTCACCCAGGTCGACGCATCGACGACACGCAAGTTCGGCGGCACCGGGCTGGGTCTGTCCATCTCGCGGCGACTGGTCGAGCTGATGGGTGGTGAGACGGGCGTCAGCAGTGAGCTCGGCGTCGGTTCGACCTTCTGGTTCACTGCCCGATTCGGCCGTGTGACGCAGCCGAAGGCCGCGCTGTATCCACCGCAAGCGGAGCTGCAAGGTCAGCGCGTCCTCGTCGTCGACGACAATCCGACCAATCGCAAAGTGTTGATGGGTCAACTGCTGCGGTGTGGGATCGATCCCATCAGCGCCAGCTCCGCAGACGAAGCGTTGTCGCTGATGCGCGAGGCGCGCGCCATGGGTAGGCCGTTCGAAGCAGCACTGGTGGATCACCAGATGCCCGGTTGCGATGGCGCTGAGTTCGGGCTCCGCGTGATGCGAGAGCCGCAGCTCAAGACAACGCGCTTCATCCTGCTCACGTCATCAGGACACCGCGGCGACAGCCAGCTGTTTGCCGATCTGGGATTTGCCGGCTATCTGCTCAAGCCCGTCACGCAGCGCGACCTGACCGAATGCCTGATGCTCGTGCTCGCGAAGAAAGCAGAGTCCTGGCATCTGCAATCGCAACCAATCGTCACTCGCCATCAGTTGCGAGCGCAGCGCTCGCGCGACAGGAATCACGTGCTGCTCGCCGAGGACAACCCCGTCAATCAGAAAGTCGCACTGCGCCTGCTCGAGAAGATGGGCTATCGCGTCGATGCCGTTGCCGATGGCCGCGCGGTCGTGGCCGCGTGGCAAACAGGTCGCTACAACCTCATCCTGATGGACTGTCAGATGCCGGAAATGGATGGTTACGAAGCGACGCGCGAGATCCGGCGGCTGGAGCGAGAGGGCCAGCACATCATCATCGTGGCACTGACGGCGCACGCCATGAAGGGCGCGGAGGAAGCGTGCGCCACGGCAGGTATGGACGATTATCTCTCCAAGCCAATCGATCGCGACAAGCTCGAAGCCTGCCTGGAGCGACACCTGGGCGCGGCAGGATTGGATGCAGTCACACCGGCATCTGCTCCCGCGGATACATCGAGTACGAATCCGTCGGTGCCCGTCGATTGGAGCACGCTGCTCACACTGCTCGGCGATGAGCAACTGGCTCAAGAGCTGGTAGCAGACTTCATTCAATGCGGCCGGGAAGGGTTGGAGCTCATCGGCAAGTCGCTGGAGACTGGCGATGTCCGGGCACTGATCAAAAAAGCACACGAGATCCGCGGCGCTAGCGCCAACATGCACGCGAGCGGCACCGCGCGCGCGGCGGAGCGTCTGGAAACGGCTGCGAACAGCGGTGCCACCGATGAGCTTGCGATGCTCGCGCAGGAATTGCGTCGCGAGTTCGATCGGGCGGCAGAGTTTCTGCTGTCGAAAGTTGCCTAGCGGAACCGATGAGCGAGTTCGACTTCGTCATCGTCGGTGGAGGCAGTGCCGGATGCGTGCTCGCCGCACGACTCAGCGAGGATCCACAAACACGCGTGCTGCTGATTGAGGCCGGGGGTCATCGGAAGAGCTGGAAAATCGACATGCCGCTCGGCACGGCCTTCCTGATGGGTCAGGAGCGCTTCGATTGGTCGTATGCGGCGGAGCCGGACACCACATTGGGCGGCAGGCTCATCCACTGGCCGGCCGGCAAAATGCTCGGTGGCAGCAGCGGCATCAATGGCCAGGTGTACGTTCGCGGCACCCGCGCCGACTACGACCGCTGGGTGGCCGCCGGCTGTGAGGGCTGGAGCTTCGATGAGGTGCTGCCGTACTTCAAGAAGTCGGAGCACTACTACGGCGACCCGCCGCTGGCATCACACGGCACGAAAGGACCGCTGGGCGTATCGCCGCCGCGCTGGGTTCATCCGTTGCTGCCGCAATTCATCGAGGGATTCCATCAGCTCGGCCTGCCTATTCTCGATGACTACTGCGCCGGAGATCAGCTCGGCGTCTTCAAGACGCTCGGCACTCATCGCAACGGCCGGCGATGCAGCGCACTGAATGCGTTCATCGAGCCCCATCGGCATCGTTCCAACCTCGTCATCTGGACGGACGCACTCGCTCGGCGGGTGATCATCGAGAGTGGACGTGCAACGGCTGTGGAGTTGTGGCGTGAAAGCGCAATCACACGCGTGAATGCCCGGGCCGAGGTGATCATTGCGGCAGGCGCTATCGGCTCACCCGTTTTGCTACTGCGCTCTGGCATCGGACCCGCAGCCGAGTTGCGCGAGTTGGAGATCCCCGTGCTGCTCGATAGTCCCGGTGTGGGACGTAATCTGCAGGAACATCCCGCAGTGCTGATGGCGCGGCTCGTGAACGTGCCGACGATCAACAGTCAGTCCGCGCTCCGCCAGCAGCTCTTCGGCGTCCAGTATCTTTTGTTGCAGCGAGGACCTCTGTCCTCTCTCGGCGCTCCTGGCCTCGCCTTCGCGAAGACTCGCGCGGATCTCACCGAGCCTGATGTGCAATACCACTTCAGTCCCGCGCTCTACGAGTTCGATCGCGATGGGAGGCCTGCGCTGAAACACCGCCCCGGCGTGCAGATCGCGGTGAACGTCTGTTGTCCCTATGGCCGCGGTCACATCCGTCTGCGCGACGCGGCGCCCGACTCGCGACCGATCATCGACTTCCATGCATTCAGCGATGCCAGAGATCTCGCCACACTCATCGCGGGATGCAAGCTCGGCGATCGGGTGTTCGATACGCCTGCCTTCAAGCCTGCCGTCGTTGCCCGTTACGCGCCCGCGACCCCACCGACGTCTGATCAGGATTGGGAAGACTTCATCCGGCAGCGAGCACACTACTCATATCATCCGGTGGGCACCTGTCGCATGGGGCGCGGACCCGAAGCGGTCGTCGATCCGCACCTGAAAGTCAGAGGCATCGAGGGCCTGCGTGTCGCGGATGCGTCCATCATGCCGACACTGATCTCTGCCAATACGAACGCCGCCAGCATCATGATTGGCGAGAAGGCGTCCGATCTCATCCGCTCGAGTCGGTCATTCGTGCACTGAAGCATCCGCGCGTGCGGGCTGCATTGTCCGCGATGGAACTCTGTATCATCGTGGCATCCCACCTATCGGCGGCCACACATATGAAACTCTCTGTCACGGAGCGCCTGCAATGATCAAAGGCATTTTCTTTGACGTGGGCGGGACGCTCTACAGCTACAAGAATCTGCAGTCCGTCATGATGACGGTGCTGAAGGAAATGAAGGCAAAGCTGCAGCTGGAGCACGACTTCTTCGAGGTTGCGCGGCACTATCAACTGGCGAACCAGGACATCGACCAGCTGTACGCCGACAAGTCGTTCTATCTCGTCCGCGATTACCTGGAGGAAGTGTTTGCTGCCTTTCTCAAGCGCATCGACAGGCCGCACTTGCAAAGTCACTTCGAGTGGTTCGAGCCCTATCAACGCGAGAGCATGATCGGCTGCATGGAGCTCAAGCCTGACTGCCACTCGACTCTCACGCGCTTGAAGGCCATGGACCTGTACTTATCCGCCGTGTCGAATGCCGATGAGAATCACCTGATCCCATTGGTCGAGCGCGGCGAGCTGCATCGCTGGCTGACTCACTGGACCAGCTCCGAAGCGGCACGCTCCTGCAAACCCGATCGGCGCTTCTTCGATATCGCCCTCGGGAAATCCGGCTTGACCGCGAATCAGATTTTGTTCGTCGGCGATTCTCTCGAACAGGACATTCAAGGCGCGCACGCCATGGGCATGAAGACGGCGTTGATCACCGAGCTCAATGCACCAGCGCCGATGCATGTCGGACGCGAGACACCGGAGCCCGATTTTCAGATCACGACCTTGAGTGAGCTGCCGGGCATCGTCGAGAAGCTCAATCGCCAGACGGTGTGACGTTCATCGGTGGTGATGCAAGTCCTATAGTCACCTGATCACACAACCGTTCACTTCACTTGTCGTGCTCCTGCGTAAAGCTGTGCGATTAATAGACGTGAATCGTTTGCGCCGCTGTCACTCCTAGCCGACAGAAATCGGCTTTCGTCGCGAGATAATCGAGAGCACACTCGGCGCGTTCGACAAGCAAACCCGCTGCAAAGTGGGGACGCAAAGCCTCCGGTCCCTAGCGCACGCATCGTGGATAGCGGGGTTACCAACGCTCAGTGCCACACTCGCGCTGTGTTGATTCCCCGCCTCCTCCTTTGCGTCCGTTCACTCGGAGCGCTGCGACACACCGCGGCATGAGCTCGCTCATGCCGCGAACAGTGCAATGACATCTGGCCAACGGGAGGCGCGTGTGTTCGTTGATTCCACGCCTGCGCCATTCGCGCACTCTTCCGCCACCACGGTTCGATCGCGGCTGGGGGACGCGAGTCGTGAGTCCGAATTGATCTGATCTGGCAAGAACGGTGCGACGCGTTCGCCTCGTCAACCTGGCTCGCCGTGCTCGCGCCGGGACGGGCGCGTGCGTCCGCCAGCTAAACCACTCGAGTATCGAAGAGGGATTTCAGATGAAGACCCAGACGAAAGACGCGGCAGCGTCGAATGGCTGCCCAGTACATCAACGCACCGCCAGGGAAGGTTTCAGCAGACGTGGGTTCTTGAGTGCGATCGGCGCAACCGGCGCGTTGGGGCCAAGCATATGCATGATGGGAGCGGGGCACGCCGCGACAGCGCGTGCTCCGGTGATACGCGAGGACCGTTTCGGACGCTTGTTTCCCGGTCTGCCGCCGTTTTCGGTAGCAACACCGCAACTTGCACAAGCGCTGATGGAGATCGGCAAACCAGGCGGCATCATGGATGCAAAGGATCCGCTCGAAAGCGGCCCCGTGCTGTTGATCACGGATCCTGCGCTGCGCGTGAACAACCCTGACAACACCACACACACGGCGGGCACGACGTTCTTCGGTCAGTTCATCGATCATGACGTGACGTTCGATTTGGGCTCGCAGCTCGGCGTACCCACGCGTCCCGAGGATTCGACCAACTCGCGTTCGCCCTCGTTGGACCTGGATTCAGTGTACGGCGGAGGACCGACGCGCAGCCCGCAACTCTACGGTCGACGCAGCTCGGCCGAGCCGCTTGCAGGCATCAAGTTCATCGTCGAGCACGGCGGAATGTTCGAAGACTTGCCGCGCACCCCCAGCGGAACGGCAATCATCGCGGATCCGCGCAACGACGAACACATCATTCTCGCGGGGTTGCACGCCGCGTTTCTTCTCTTCCACAACAATGCGGTCGATGCCGTGGCCGCACGCGACCGCCGTCTACGTGTCGAAGAGATCTTCGCGCACGCGCAGCGACTCACGCGCTGGCACTACCAGTGGATGATCGTGCATGAGTTCCTGCCGCTGGTGATCGGCGCGTCACTGGTCAACGACATCCTGCGGCGTGGACCGAGATTCTATCGGCCAAGCGTCGGCTTCATGCCGGTCGAGTTTCAGGGTGCTTGTTATCGCATGGGCCACAGCATGGTTCGGCCGTCATATCGCGCCAATCTGGCTGGCAACAACGGCGCACCGTTCTTTGCGTTCGTCTTCGATCCGTCGCAGGAAGGCGCGCTCGATCCCGGCGACCTTCGCGGTGGCGTACGTGCGCCGCGCCGCTTCGTTGGTTGGCAGACGTTCTTCGACTTCGGCGATGGCAACGTGCGACCGAACAAGCGGCTCGACACAACGCTATCGACGCCGTTGTTCCACCTGCCTCGTTCCGCAATCGCCGGTGAGGGTGGACCGATCTCGCTGCCTCAGCGCAATCTGCTGCGGCATATCACGTGGTCACTGCCATCCGGTCAGTCGATCGCGCGAGCCATGGGCGTGCCGGTGTTGTCCGTTGCTGATCTGCAGGATCTTCGGGGCCTCGGCTTGAATCTCGACAGATCGACGCCGCTGTTCTTCTACATCCTGAGAGAAGCGCATCTGATGGCCGAAGGAAACCGATTGGGGCCGGTTGCCGGACGCATCGTGGGTGAAGTGCTGCTGGGACTACTGCGCCTGAATCGCAACTCGTATCTTGCAAGCAACCCCAACTGGCGACCCACGTTGCTGAATCGCTTCGGCGAACAGACCGATGACTTCAAGCTGGTCGACTTCCTCAGCTTCGCAGGTGTTTCGCCTGCGCAACGCGGACAGTAACGTCGTCGGATCGCTGCTGTTGAGAGTAGCAGCCTGACCGAAGGGGACGGAGTCGATCTGTCCCCTTCCCTTTTCTTGGTGGTCGCGTCGGATTTGCGTGGGCTCACTCGTCCTAGGACCATGAACCATCACACTGCTCAGGAGGAATCAACGATGACTACGAACACCGTCCGTCTTCACCGAGTGTTGAGCGCAAAACCCGAGCGCGTGTATCGAGCCTTTCTCGACGGCGATGCGATGGCGAAGTGGCTGCCGCCGCATGGATTTACGGGCAAGGTTCATCAGCTGGAGGCGAAAGTTGGCGGCAGCTACAAGATGTCGTTCACCAATTTCTCCACCGGTCACTCGCACTCGTTCGGCGGCAAGTACCTCGAATTGGTCCCGAATCAGCGGATCCGATATTCCGATCGCTTTGATGATCCGAACATGCCAGGTGAGATGATGACGACTGTCGTGATCACACCCGTGTCCGTTGGCACCGAGCTGAACGTCACGCAAGAAGGAATCCCCGCGATGATCCCGGCCGAAGCCTGCTATCTCGGCTGGCAGCAATCGCTCATGTTGTTGGCTCAACTCGTGGAGCCGGAGATTCCGGACGGCGCTTGAGTCAGCACGTTTCATATTGAGATCGAGCAATCTGTGCAGGCCAGCACTACCCCGTGCTGGCGCTGCTTCGATCACGGACCCGATCTACCTCCGATCGGTCAACGGCCGGAACCCGACCGGCGGCGGCGTGGGATGACCGTAGTACATCTGGTCGGACACGTGTGTCACGCCCGGTACTTTGGCCCAGGCTTGAGCATCGGCCTTGTTGCGAGCGATGACGATCACGCGGCGGTGGCCGACGTTACCGAACGTCTTCTGCGCATAGCGCTTGTGCCACGGCGGCACACCGACCTTCGGATGCTCGATGGTGATACCGGCGACATACTTCTCACCCGCCAGTCCGCGTCTATCGCCGCGATCCCAGACGTTGTTGTTCACGATGACGAAGTTCGGATTGATCTTGCGACGTGAGGCATCCAGGCGTCGCACCAGATCGATCGCGCCGTCGGTCCACATGTTCTTCTCGCTTTGCGGCCAGCTCTCCCAGCGAACGTTCGTACCCCATGGACGAGCGCCAAGCGCATCGAGGAACACGCCATCCACTTTGCGCTCGCGCATCAGCCCCCGGGAGTGAATGTATGAAGCGATGAACTCATCAGCAATCTGTCTCTGATGTCCAACGAAAGACACAGAAAAGATCTGTTTTTGTGGAGTTAAATTCCACGTGCGTGCGCAACGTGTGTGACCTGCGATTCAACGCTGAAGATACGGCACGAATGTCGATAGTGCATAACCTGCATTTGCATCGCAGGCCTTTCATTACGGCAAGCACGCACGAGCAGTCGATGGAACGTTTGGCGAATCGTCCTCACTATCGCGTTGCCGATCCGCGGAGTTGGGTCGATTTGACTTCCAGCTGTCGAGTCACTCGCTCGTTTGCAAACGAAAGCGACAAGCTCAGCACACACAGCGTCCTCACGGCCGCAGCGACGCTGGAATCTCCGGATAGTTTTGTTGAGCGAGCTGATTGCCGCCGCTGATGTCGAGGTTGCAGCCTGTCAGGAACGCGTTGCCGCTCGCTAACCACACGACCGCTCGTCCGTAGTCCAGACCCGTCGCCAACCTCTTGAGCG
Source organism: Steroidobacteraceae bacterium (assembly GCA_040513115.1). Taxonomy (GTDB): domain Bacteria; phylum Pseudomonadota; class Gammaproteobacteria; order Steroidobacterales; family Steroidobacteraceae; genus DATELY01. The sequence continues at coordinate 17,862 of JBEVDW010000378.1, forward strand.
GGACATCCGCAAGGATGGCTTCGCGCGCGCCTGGAAGATCGAGAAGCGGCTTCGAGGTGGGGGTCTCGATGGCGCCAGGCAATATTGAATTGACGAGAATGTTGCGCGGACCGAGCTCGACGGCCGCGTAGCGAACCAGGCAGTCCACAGCTGACTTCAAGCTTGCGTAGATCGCGTGAGGAAGGATGGGGCGCTTCGAGGCGAGCGACGAGAACAGGACGATCGAACCATCGCGTCCTATCGCGCGCGCCATGTGCTTGAGAAAGTACACGTTTGCGGCGAAGTTCGTCTGTATGGACGCCTGTAGAACGCTGTCCTGAATGGACTCGATCAGCGACAGCGTGGGCAGGAAAGCACAATTCACCGCCACGTCGACCTTGCCCAGCCGTCGCGTCGCTGTGTCTGCAAGGTTGGCAACATCCTCCTCTCTGGACGCGTCGCATCGCAGGTAACTGCCGTGGATCTGGCGTGCCAGTCGGTCGAGAGCTGACTCCGAACGAGCGGCGACGACGACGCTTGCGCCTTCCGCGGCAAGTGCCTGTGCGATACACCAGCCGGTGCCTCCCTCAGCCGACGCGCCGAGTACCACCGCACCCCGTCCGCTCAGTGCTCCGGTGTTGCTCATCTGCGTGCAGCCTCGGCATGGCGAATGCGCGTTTCGATGTCCGGCAAGTGCGCCCACCAGAGAACGGCACCTTCTGCGTGCAGGATCGATGCTCTTGCGTCCGCTTGAACGAGAGCAGCCATGGCCAGCGTTCCAACCGTGAATTTCAAGAGGGTAAAGACATCGAAGTATCGCAGCCGGTATTCCGAGATCGGCGCTCCGCCCGCACGGTGGTACCAAGCCAGGATGTCCTCACGGGCGACGCTGCCTTGAGTGGTTTGAATCAGGTAGGCCACATCTTCGGCGGGATCGCCGATGCGACAGGTTTCCCAATCGAGAACGGCAGTGACTCCATCAGCTTCCGCGAGGATGTTATGGGGACCGTAATCCACGTGCAGCAGTGTCGGCGTGATGTTCTCATTCGAGACATTGTCCATGAGCCAACTCGCCAGACGCGCGAGCGCTGGCGACGCGTCGGCTTTCGGCAGCCACGGTTGCGCCCGCCAACGACGGACGTTCTCCTTGGTGTTCTCTGCGAGCGTGTCGTGCTGCAGCCAACTTGTCAGTGGTGAGCTGCGCAGCGAGCCCAGCGCTATTCGATGGATCCCGGCTAACGTTTCGACCATCGAGCGCACAACGGCTTCTGGAATTTCACTGGCGCCGGTATGCGCGCCGTAGGTTCGCCCGGCTGCGCGCGTGGTAACGATGAAGGGTTGGCCGATGAACTCGCGACTCTCTTCCAGACGGATCGGATGAGCCACGGGGATGCCGGCGGCCTCGACAAGCTCGATGATCTGAAATTCGTCTCTCACATCGGAGGCGTCGAAGCGCAACTGACTCGGAGGCCTTTCCGCTCGAATGACGAAATACACGTCGTTGCCGGATCGGTCGCGAGCATGAACCAGGACGGTGTTCTTCGTGTATCCACCGGGCAACTGCCGCATGGATAAGAACTCGAAGTCTTTCATCCGCGCCGAGAAATAGGCACGCAGGCTCTCATCCAGTGGCGCTGCCGCGGACTGTGGCGTGATCGAGTGCGTCTGACTCGGGTGGCGACCGTGAAGAGCCCGCTCGAGCTCGATGACTTCAGCAATGTAGTGAGAGGCCTCGGGAGTTCGATTGCCGCGGACCGATTCCACTATTTCGCTCAGCACGGCAAGCAGCTCGTGAACGCTGCTCGAACCTGCTGCGTAGTTCGCCTGCTCGCTTGGTCGCGCGGCTGGCTCACGACTATTCAGAGGAGCTGTGTGTGCGCCAGGAACCAGCGCGCATCCACGCTCGATCAGGGTCTGCGCCCGATCATAGATTTGTGCAAAGAACTCGCTTCGCTCTCGGAGCAAGAGTTCTTGGAGCACAAGATCCGCCGATGTGAACAGTCGCAGCTCGTTCGGTCCTGCCGATGTAGCGAGGCGGGCGAGCGTTGTCCGCAGAACTTCCAGTAGACGTTTACTGGTCGGCTGGATTGGTGCGACGCTGAGATCTGAAGCTGCAACGAACTGGCTCATGGGTCACTTCCAGAATCGTCGGCAGTAGTCGGGCCATGTGAAATCCTGAACTTCCCCATGCGCCGTGCGGCCATCGAGATCCCACACCATGTATTCGAACCAGGCGAACACATTGCCCCACGGGAAGAACCACATCGACGATACAGGACGGCCCCTTAGCAGGTGTGATTCTCCCTGGTCGTCCTCGAACCGGATCGTCACTTCCAGCGGCTTCATCAGATTGGTGGCATCGCGCCGGGTCTGGCGCGACGCCTTGACGATCGAACGCAGCTCACCGCCTCGCTGCAACCATCCGCCATGGAAGATCTGAGACGCAGTGACCGGGTACACGCCGTCCCACTCCACACCGCGGCTGGGATCGTCACCGACGCGAAGATTGAAGGCAGTTTCCTTATCGGAACCGACGCCCCAGATGTAAGCCAACGGCGGGTGCTTCAGCGGTTCCTCCGGTCGCTGGACGCCCCAGCTGCGGTCGCGGAATCCAGGCGCATTCACTTCGATGACTTCATCTCGCAACCGCAGACGCCCTGTGCACCACATGGCTTGATCGTAGTGATCGGCGCTGGCCGTCGTGACCATCGGCAACAGGGCATCGAAGTTCAGGTCCGCCTCTACCTCGCCGTTCGGTGGGCGATACCTGACGGCGGTCCGCTTCAGGGGCTCGATGATTTCGAATGACATGCCGAAGGTCGCCGCCTTGATCGACTTTTCCGTCACCTCATGCGACGGGAGCGCAGTTTGGTGGTTGTAGTGCTCGATCGTCATGGGATGCTCGCGATCCATTCCACGATAAATCCACACCGCCGTCAGAGCGACATTCAGATTACGGCGCATCACGGTGTAGAAGTCCGCGACGAGCCCACCTTGCGGGTTGCCGACGCTGAACCAATACGTCTCGGCGATGGAGTAGGGCTCTTTCGGATGCTCCGTTTGTACTGACTCATTCGCTGGGTCGTTCGCGCCGAAGGTCCTCGCGGGAGCGGTGAACCAAGGAAGTTCATCAGTGCTGTTCTGCATGGCCGGCCTCTTGGATCCGTTTAATCACCAGATCGCGACCGCGAATGCGCCGTTGCCCCGGTGACGAAGACCTTTAGCCTAAACAACGACCGCCGCTGTCAGGGCGCCGTGTTGTCAACTAGGATGTCAACACGGCGACCCGATGCGCCGAGAGAGCCGTAATGCCTTTGAAGAAGAGAGCTGATCCAGTCGTGATCCGGGCGCTGCTCACAGAGGTCGTGCGCATCGAGCATCAACTGCGTGTCATCTTTCGACCGCTCGAAGCTCGCCATCCGGGAGGCATGCGCGCGCTTGGATTGATGCTGTCGCTGTTAGTGTCCGGCCCGCAGACCGTTTCCCAATTGGCGCGAAGCAGACACGTCAGCCGGCAGTGGATGCAGCGAGCCATCGGCGAACTGGCCGCGCTGAAACTGGTCACGTTCGTTCGCAATCCGCGTCACAAGCGTGCGAAGCTCGTTCAGGTCACGCCGCTGGGTGCGGAACGAGCGCGAAAGATAGAAGAGAGCTCGATTCCGATCCTTCAAGAGGTCATACCCGATGAAGTGTCTCCGGATTCAGTGCAGCTGGCGCTTTTCGTTCTGATGAGGATCAATTCAAGGCTCGATGGCCTTGTCGGCCGCAAGCACAAGCGTTCACCCAACGGACACGACGGCTGACAGTAATCAGCTTCTCAAAGAGTCAGAACCTGCAATAGGTGCCGCTTACATCGCCAGCAGTTCCGGACAGGCGCGCTGCGCCGCCGGCTTCAGGGCTTGTTCCACCAACAGCAGATCGACGAACTCGTACGCCTTCACCACCTTGCCGTTCTTCACATAGATGAGGAAGTGATAGGTGTTGTTGTAGTCGTCTCCCAGAATGGTTCGCGCCTTCCCCTTGGCGAAACAGCTCACCCGACCCTCTTCGCTGGTGAGATCGACGACATCGAAGTGGATGCTGCCGTCGAGCATGGCGTAGAGATAGCCCATGGCACCCAGAATCGTGCGCTTGTCATAGCTGCGCGACAGAAACGAAGAGCCAGGCACAACGTACTCGATGTCTTCTGCAAACAGACTGTCGAGAAGCTTGGTGTCTTTGGTGGTGAGCGCGCGCAGGAAGTCGCGCGCGATCTGCTTGTTCTGTGCCTGCATTGACATGGAGTACCTCGACAGCGAGGAAACGGTTCTGATCCACGATGGACATCGAGTGCAGTTCCGATGATCAAGCGAATCGTACATCGCATGCAAGGACGTCCCCTGAACGGCACGCCTCAGGAATTCGACTGCACGGCCTGTATGTATGAATGCTGATACCGACTGTCCGAACGTCGTCTCCGTCCGATACCAACTCGCCCGTGATCGCAGTAGGGTCCCGCGTCCGGGAGCTCACCGAGGACGAACCATGGACACTCACGCTGCAGGGGCACTGCGTCCGGAGGATTGGCCAGTCCTTTTCACGCAGCGTCTGAAAGCCGGGGACCTCGAAGGTATGGTTGCCTTGTATGCGAATGAAGCGCGGTTCCTCGCGCCGACAGGCGGAATGCTCGAGGGTCGGGATCAGATTCGTATGGTTCTGGCGGGCTTGGTGAATGAGAAGCGGCAGTGGGAGTGTCAGGTCGTACAGGCGGTCACCGTGGATGACGTCGCGTTGCTGTATACGAACTTCAAGGACGCGGGAGGTGACTCCGGCAGTCGATCAGTGAATATCGATCAGAGAGCGATCGAAGTGCTGCGTCGCCAGAGTGATGGGACGTGGAAACTGATCGTTGGTGATCCGCTAGGGCGCGAACGCTGACTCCTGGCGGCTCGTGCAGAGGGTCACCGGCGCCCTGGCGGCAACTACTTTGGTGACGGAGTTGCCGGCTCCGGCAGCGGTGTCTCGGAGGCACCCGGTGCACTGGTTTGACCGTCGCTTTCACCTGCTGCGGGCGTCTGCTGAGCGGGATTTGGTCCCCACGGCGTACTCATCAGCGCTTCCACAGTCAGCTTCGGAGCAATGCGCGAGGTCTGCCGCGGATTGCACACCATGCCCTTCGCAACCTCGCGTATCCCTAGCTTGCGGAATACGCTCGTCGACATCTGGTCGAGCAACTCACATTCTTCGGGCTCGAGGCCGATCGTGCTGCGTGACAACGTCACGCTCTGCCACTGTGCTGGAAACTGGCCCGTTGCCTGATTGATAGCGTCACGATTGCCTGTCACGCGCGCTACGAGCTCACGGCGCGTCTTTTCTTTCTTCTGCTCTTCGAGGACTTGGGGCGTCACCTCGACCGGGGTCATCAGACGAATTCTGACGTTTGCCTGCTGTTCACTCGTGCGGTCGTTGTCCAAACGACCGCTGCGTGACCAGTCGGACTGCGTGCGCCAGGGATCGGATGGGTTGTGCCACGTGTCCATGCGATCGTTGCGCGGCTCGTCTTGCGGCGAGATGAAGTGGTCGCAGTTACTGACTTTCACCTCCACGTCGGGTCGCGCACCGACCGCAACCAGGATGGATCTGACGCGGTCGCGCAACGTGCTGCAGTCATAGATGTTGGTGGAGCTGCGGTAGAGAAAATCGATCTCGCGCTCTTTCCAGACGGCCGGTGTTGGCTCTTGCGCCCCGATCTGAAAACTCACGACGGACGAAATCA
>JBEVDW010000379.1:0-6959 GCA_040513115.1 Steroidobacteraceae bacterium
GCGCTGAACTGGACAAAGTAGACGCCTCGGTCACGAGCATCCGCACGGGCAAGTTTCTGCAGGCGCTCGTGCGTGAGGAGATCCGCGAGGACAAGGACTGGGTCATCCGTCTGCGATCACTGCCCGAAGCGCCCGAGACGTACTACCTCGCCACGTTGATGGCATCGCACGACTTCCAGACCGCGCTGCAGAACTATCTCGATCTCGAGGACGTGCACAAGAAGCTCGTGCGCTGGCAGAACAGCTTTGCGGCCTACGACGACATCATTCGCCTGCGCCGCCAGAACTACGAGCCGCTGCTGCCGGAAATCGATGCTAAGTTCCGTGAGCTCGACGCGCAGATCCGCTTGCGTCAGGAACAGCGTAAGAACGTCGACAAGCGACTGCACGCGATGTTGACGGCGCCGCGACCCGACTACCTCGCGACAGCCGATGAACGGATCGTTCGCGAGCGTCTTGCGGCAATCGTGAGAGCAGTGCAGAAGGTGGACGGTCCGGCGGCACCTGAGCTGCAGCAACGCATCGCGCGTTTGCAGGGCGTGATTACCTGGAGCTTGCGCACGGAATATCACGAGCGTCTGACGCAGACCTTCAAGGATCTCGAAGAGCTCAACACCCACATTGCAGCGATGACGCAGCAGTACGAGGCGTTCGTTCGCGCACGCCAGGCCGCCACGCACAGCTATACAGGCTACGACGCGGCGCTCACTCGCCTGCAAAGTCGCGTCGACGACGAGCTCCAACGCGTCAATGTTGTGCAGGCACGGCAGGGCCACGTCCTCGAGATGGTGGCGATCAAGGAGCTGGGCATCCGGCGCGATCGACTGCAGGCCTATCAATCGCAGGCGCGCTACGCCGTGGCGGACAGCTACGATCGCGCCACGCGTGCTCAGGGCGAGATAGAGCAGCACTGATGCGCAACGCCCGAATCATCCTGCTCCTGACGCCCATCGTGGTGGCGGCCTGCAGCGCCAGCCCGGACAAGCGCACTCTCGCGCAGCTGCGCCGCGTGCAGCCTGACGTCGAGGACGTGCAGGTCGAGGATGGTCTCGACAAGGCGATGGAGAGTTACCGCCGCTATCTCGAGCAGACGCCGAAGACGGCGATGACGCCCGAGGCCATGCGCCGCCTTGCCGATCTCAAAGTCGAGAAGGAATTCGGCATCCTGGGAGACGGCAAGCTTGTCGAATTGGAAGCGCCTGCGGAAGTTGCGCCTGAGCACATCGCCCGCACGCAGCAAACGAACAACGCGTCCAAAGCCGTCGGCATCGCCGATCACTCCGAATCGCAAAAGGACTTCGAGCGGCGCGCAACAGCGGAGTCCGCTGCGTTGTCCATCGTTGAACGCGGTACGGTAACGACACCTGCCGGAACGCAGAACGTCACGGCCTCGGGCCCTCTGGAAGCCATTGCCCTATACGACGAATTGCTCGCGGAGTATCCACACTACGAGCACAACGACGAGGTGCTCTATCAGAAGTCGCGCGCGTACGACGAGCTTGGGCGCACGGAAGATGGCATGCAGACGATGGAGCGTCTCATTGCCGAGTATCCGCACTCGCGCTACATCGACGAAGTTCAGTTCCGCCGCGGCGAGTACTTCTTCACGCGTCGCAAGTACCGCGATGCCGAAGGCGCTTATGGCGCCATCGTCGCGTTCGGTGCTCACTCCGAGTACTACGAGCTGGCCTTGTACAAGCTCGGCTGGACGCTCTACAAGCAAGAGTTCTACGACGAAGCGCTGGATCGCTACATCGCGCTGCTCGATCACAAGGTCACAACCGGCTACGACTTCGATGCCGCCCACGAGGAAGCCGACGAGCGCCGGATCGCGGACACCTTCCGCGTCATCAGCCTGAGCTTCTCGAACCTGGGCGGGCCCGAGATCGCGAACGAGTACTTCACGACCAAGGGCAAGCGATCCTATGAGGATCGCATCTACAGCAATCTCGGCGAGTTCTATCTCACGAAGCTCCGCTACCACGACGCTGCGGGCGCCTACAAGGCGTTCATGGGCCGGTATCCGTACCACCGCTCATCGCCGCATTTCGGCATGAGAGTGGTGGAGATCTATACGAAGGGCGGGTTCCAGAAGCTGGTGCTCGACGCGAAGAGTGAGTTCGCCAACAGCTATGGCTTGCAGTCGGAGTACTGGCGCCACTTCTCGGCGGAGGAGTCACCCGAGGTTCTGAGCTATCTCAAGAGCAATCTCAAGGATCTCGCCAACCACTATCACTCGCAGTACCAGCGTGCGGATCGAGCAGAGGAACAGCCGCTGAACTACCGCGAAGCCTTGCAGTGGTATCAGCAATACCTGACGTCCTTTCCCAACGATGCGGAGTCGCCGGCCATCAACTATCAGCTCGCGGATCTGCTGTTCGAGGAAAAGAACTTCGGCGACGCTGCCAAGCAGTACGAGCGCACTGCCTACGACTATCCGACGCACGAGAAGGCTGCGGCAGCCGGTTACGCGGCCGTCTATGCCTATCGCGAGCAGTTGAAGGCCGCGCAGGAGGGACAGCAGGACGGCATCAAGCGCACCACCGTCGCCAGCTCACTGAAGTTTGCCGACAAGTTCCCGTCGCATGAGCAGGCACCCGTTGTCTTGGGCGCCGCCGCCGACGATCTGTATGAGATGAAGGACTATCGTCCGGCGATCGATGCCGCGCAGACGCTCATCGAACGATATCCGGCAGCCGCTCTGCCCATCCGTCGCTCCGCCTGGCTCGTGGTTGCACATTCGTCCTTCGAGCTCGGCGAGTTTCCGCACGCGGAAACGGGCTACGCGCAGGTGCTGGAGCTCACGCCAGCCAGCGACGAGAAGCGTCAGTCGCTAGTCGAGAACCTGGCTGCTGCCATTTATAAGCAAGGCGAGCTGGCCAACACCGCGCAGGACTATCGCGGTGCCGCGAATCACTTCCTGCGCGTGAAGCAACTGGCGCCCGGCGCCGAAAAGATCTGCGCCTCGGCAGAATACGACGCTGCTGCTGCCCTCATCCGCTTGCAGGACTGGGCCGCGGCTGCCGACGTGCTCGAATCCTTCCGTCGCTCCTATCCGCAGCACCCAATGCAGGGCGATGCCACGCAACAGCTGGCCGTCGTTTATCGCCAGAGCGGCCAGGTAGCGCGTGCCGCCGGCGAATACGAGCGCATCGCCAGCGAATCCGATCAGCCGCAAACGCGCGGCGAAGCACTACTCGTTGCGGGCGATTTGTACGTGCAGGGGAAGAACAGCCAACGCGCGCTCGCAGTCTATGGCCGTTACGTTGAAGAGTTCCCGCAGCCCTTCGAGCTTGCCGTGGATACGCGCTCGAAGATGGCCGACATCCAGAAGGCCAACCGCGACGAGGTGGCGTATCGCAAGCAGCTGGAGCAGATCGTCGCCATCGATGCGGCCGCTGGCAGCGAACGCACGGCACGCACTCGCTTCGTCGCCTCGCATGCTGCGCTCGTGCTGGCCGAGCAGCTTTACGAACAGTTCACGACGGTGAAGCTCACGCAGCCGTTCCAGCGCAGCCTGCAGGAGAAACAGAAGCGCATGGATGCGGCCATGAAGGCCTTCGGTTCGCTGGTGGATTATCAGGTAGGCGACGTCACCGCTGCCGCCACTTACTACACCGGCGAAGTCTATTACGGCTTCAATCGCGCACTGATGGACTCCGAGCGTCCCGCGAACCTCAAGACGGCGGATCTGCAGCAATACGATCTCGAGCTGGAAGAGACCGCGTATCCGTTCGAAGAGAAAGCGATCGTCGTTCACGAGAAAAACCTGGAGCTGATCCGCTCCGGTATCTACAACCCGTGGATCGAGAAGAGCCTCGCGAAACTCGCACTGCTCATGCCGGCGCGCTATGCGAAGGGAGAGATCAGCAGTGGCTTCCTCGGGTCGATCGACCGCTACGCGTATCGCGCTCCAGCTGCACCGGCCATCGATCTCGCAGCGACCGGCAAAGACGGAAAGACATCCTCACCGAGCGCAACCGCAACAGGAGAAGTGGGTCATGCAACCGCGCACTAACGCAAGGCTCGCAGCCGCGCTGCAAGCCACGGTGTGGTCGCTGAGCACGCTGACGTTCGGCGCTTGCTCATCGACCAGTCCGGACAAGGACCCGACCGCGAAGCCTGCGCCGCAGCTCGCGCAGCCTGCCCGTGTCGAGATCCACCAGGACGCCACGGGTTTCACGATCGTCGAGGAAGTGCGCGTCGGACCCGATGTCCGCGCGAACTACGACGCCGCGATGCGATTGCTGGAGCAGCAGAACTATGCCGACGGCATCGCGGCCTTGCTCAAGGTGACGGAGCGTGCGCCAAACGCCACGGCGCCGCATATCGACCTGGGCATCGCCTATGCACGCTCCGGCGAGCTCGATCTCGCAGAGGCGAGTTTGAAGCGAGCGCTCGAGCTGAACCCGCGTCATCCCATCGCGCACAACGAGCTCGGCATGGTCCAGCGCAGGAAGGGCGAGTTCGCAGCCGCGCGTGCCAGTTACGAGAACGCACTGGAGCTGTTTCCGTCCTTCCACTACGCGCAGCGCAATCTGGCTGTGCTCTGCGATCTCTACCTTGCGGACTACAAGTGCGCGCTCGAGCACTACGAAGCGTACGCCCGTGCCGTGCCCGGCGATGAGCACACCGCGAAATGGATTGCGGATCTGAGCAACCGAGCCCAACAGCCATAGAGACCGATCATGCGCAGCCCACTCACATTGCTCTGTGTATTCCTGTTTGCTCCGGTCGTCATGGCGGAGGACCCGCCATCTCCGCCGTCAGCAGAGGCCACGGTCGCGGCCAACGCCACTGTTCCGAGTGCGAGCGGCAAACGCGCGACGAGCGCCGCAGCGAAACCGTCGGGCGAGGACAAGACGCTCGCGGGAATCTCGATTCTCGGCAATCAGGAAGCACCGAAGGCGCTGGTCATCGTGCCGTGGAAGAGCTCGCAGCTGGCTGAGCCGCAGGGCATCTCCAAGCAGCTCGATGACGGGCGGCAACCGGTCGACAAAGACGTCTTCATGCGCGAGCTCTCCTATTACGAGATTCGCACCGGTTCCAAGTAATCACCTTCATCAACTTCGATTCAGTCAGCAAGAGGCGCAGTACCGTGGACATCATCTACTCAGTCGCGAGTTTCTTTACCAAGGGCGGGGTATTCATGTTCCCGATTCTGCTCGTGGCCGCCGCCGCCGCTGCGATCGCCATCGAGCGCTACATCACGCTCACTCGCATGATCGGCAAGAACCGTCGTGCGTGGACCCAGGCCGAGCCCGCGATCGTCGCAGGCGATTTCGAGAAAGCACGCGAGATGACGCTGAAAGACGAGACCGCCATTGCGCGTGTGCTCGCCAGCGGTCTTGCTCGCCAGGGTGCTGTACGTCGCCTCGATGACGTCGAGAAGGCAATGCGCGGCAGTCTCATGGAAGTGATTCCGACGCTGGAGAAGCGCACGCACTATCTCGGCACGTTCGCCAACCTTGCCACTCTGCTCGGCCTGCTCGGCACGGTCAGCGGTCTCATTCATGCGTTCGGCGCCGTTGCGACGGCCAACCCAGCTGAGAAAGCCAACCTGCTCGCGGCGAGCATTTCCGAGGCCATGAACTGCACCGCCTTCGGCCTCATGGTGGCCGTGCCCATTCTCTTCATCCATGCCTTCCTGCAGACGAAGACGGTCGAGCTGATCGGCAGCCTGGAAGCGGCGGCCGTGAAGTTCCTCACCGTGCTCGGCGATCGTCAGTCGGTTCGCACACTCAAGGGTCTCGAGCTCGCGAAAGTCGCGAACGGCTAGGAGCTCCGCTCATGCAAACCCAATTCGCGCAATCGTTCACCTATTCAGCGGCGATCGCCCAGGGCGGCTATGCAGCCCGCATGCGCAAGCCGGTGGAGGTGATGCTCGTGCCGATGATCGACATCTTCGTGGTGCTGGTCACGTTCCTGCTCATGACGGCGGTGTTCTCGCGCATCACCATCATGCAGCTGCAGTTGCCGAGCGCGAATGCCACCGATGCGGGTACGCCGCCGGCATTTCGTCTGGAAGTCATCGTGCGTCATGCCGGCCTCGAGCTCACGAATGGCAGCGATCCGATCGCCACCATTCCAGCCATGAACGGCCAGTACGACCTGAAGACACTCTCCAGCATGGCGCTGGAGCTCAAGCGTCAGTACCCGAAGGCGACGGATGCATCGGTTTTGATGGAGCGTGACATTCAGTACGACCACCTCATCCAGGTGATGGACGCGATTCGTACGACTGAAGTGTCGGAGGCAGACGTGGCTCCGGTGGCAGCCGAGGCAGCTCCACCGGTTGCAACCGTGGGTGTACCGAAGCGTGCCCGGATCGAGTTGTTCACAAATGTATCGGTGGGGCAGGCGCCATGAGTATCTACAGTCGCTACATGCGCTCGGAAGCCGAGCTCAATCTGATCCCACTCATCGACATCATGTCGGTGATGGTGGCGTTTCTGCTGATCTACACGGCCGACGTCGAGGTCGTGCAGAACACGAAGAGCATTGAAATTCCGTATTCGTCCGCGGAGACGAAGCCGAAGCAGGCGGTAACCGTGATGGTCACGAAGGAGCACGTGTTCGTGCAGGGCGAACTGGTGGCGAGCCTAGCCGACATTCGCAGCGCGACCACGGACGTCATCGAGCCGCTGCGTCAGGTGCTCGAGCGACCGATGCTCGCGGACAATGGACCCGCCGAACCGAGCGAACGCGAAATCATCGTGATTGCAGACAAGACACTGCCGTTCGAACTGGTGGAGAAGGTGATGGCAACCTGCTCCGCATCCGAGTACGGCACGCTGTCCCTTGCTGTGATTCAAAAGGAGACGCCCGCCAATGCTGCTAGCTGAAGCAAAACTGGACGCAGGCGGGCTCGTCGACGACAGCCGTGCTGAAGAGGCTGTTGTTGATGCAGGCGCGAATCGCGATGCGCTAGCGGCAAAGCTCAGCGCAGCGCGCGAGCA
>JBEVDW010000380.1:0-13662 GCA_040513115.1 Steroidobacteraceae bacterium
CTCATGCACCGGGCGGACAGCATGGCCAGCGGCCGCCGCGGCCCGCACCGACTCAGACTGCGGGAGCATCTCCTCCAGCCGCAGCGAAGCCGGAAGCCGAGACGGGAGCCGCTGGCCCGCCGTCCGACTCAGCGCGACAGGATCGTGGTGATCGTGGTGATCGCGGCGATCGTCGCGGCCGACGCGGCCGTCGGCGACGAGGTGGGCGCGGTCGTGGAGAGGGCGAACAGCAAGGCGGAGGCAGCAGTTCAGAGGTCGCCGCAGCGACCACTGGTGACTTCTTTGCCAGTAGCTCGCCGGCCCCCGATCGCGAGAGCGAACCTGCGCAATCCGAGTGGCGGCCGAAACCTGCAAGCGAGGAGACTCGATCTGCGCCTGAGAGTCGTCAGGACTCCGCACCCGCGCAGTCTTCGACGCCCCCTCCGGCAGCACCTGCACCTGCACCCGCCGCTGCAGAGCCGGTCCATCGCGAAGCACCAAGAACACACACTGTGTGGTCCTCGAGTCCTGCGCCGGGGTCATCGTGGACTTCCGGCGGCGGATCAAACGACCGACGCGAGTGATTTCTTCAGCGCCACCGCGTCGATGCGGTGGCGCCTTCTCGCCTGCGGCGTCTACCGCCGGCGTGTTCGACCGAGCACCTCGTCGATCAATCCCGTCGATGCCTGCTCGAGCAAATCGAGCACCTCTTCGAATCCGTGAGTCCCGCCGTAATACGGATCGGGCACGACACGGGAATGCGCCTGCGGCGCGAACTCCATGAACAGACGGATGCGCTCCTGATACGTCCCCGGCGCACGCCGACGGAGTTCCGCAACGTTCTCGTGATCCATCGCCAGCAACAGATCGAAGCGCTCGAAGTCGCCCTGCTGAAGCTGTCGCGCACGCAACCCTGACATGTCGATCCCACGTCGACGTGCGGCTGCAAGCGCGCGTCGATCCGGTGCTTCTCCGACGTGATAGTCGTGAGTTCCGGCCGAATCGATCTCTACCGCCACCTCGGGCGCACGCTGGTGCAGCAAATGCCGGAAGACTGCTTCCGCCGTGGGTGAGCGGCAAATGTTGCCCATGCAGATGAACAGGATTCGCATTGCCTATACCACGGTCCTAAGGACCGATTGTTCCGCCGCCACGCTCGTGTAGAACAGTGTCAGAAAAACCGTCAGCCAGCTCGCTTTGAAGTTTTTTCATTGAGGCTCCGCCTGATTGTCGATTGCGGAGATGTGATGCGGCCTCGCGACGTATGTTTGTGCACACAGATTGCAGTTGTCCATACCCAAGGTTCGCTGAATTTGCGAGCTATCTCGCAGTCGACAGGTGCACATCTGACCAATATCAGCACCCGCAGGCTTGCACACCGAATCGCTCCAGGAGAACTTTCGTGAACATCAGCTCCGACCAGAAGACCTCCGCACTCGTGGTCAATCACGCGTGGCTCCTGGTGATGAAGCGCGGTCTGCCGATCGAAGCCGCCGCCGCTCAGTTGGGAATGCCTCGCGAACGTCTGGAGCAGATGCTGTTGCAGACGGCCGAGCGTCCGCATACCTCGCGCCTGAACTGATCCCAACCGCGTCTCGTGCAAGCTCACGGACCAAAGTCGCGCTAAGAACTCTCAATTTCCGGCCAGCAGCGTGCGTGCACGCTGCAGGTCGTGCTCGGTGTCCACTCCCGGACCCGGCACCGCCCTCGCCTGCTCCACCACGATCTGCATCCCTGACTCGAGCGCTCGCAGCTGCTCGAGCTTCTCGGCCTGCTCCAAGGCCGTCGGTACGATCTGCGTCAACGCATGCAACGCCGCCACGCGATACGCGTAGATACCCAAGTGTCTTTGCGCTCCCTCGTAGGAACGCTGACTCATCAAGTCTGAGGCAGCTCCGCTTCGATGCCATGGAATCGGTGCGCGGCTGAAGTACAACGCGCGGTGATCTCGCGCCCGCACGACCTTCACGACGTTCGTGTCGAGGAAGTCATCGATACTGTGGATCGGCGTGCTCAGCGTTGCGATGTGCGCCTGCGGATGGCCCTGCAGTAACGCTGCTACCTGATTGATGAGCATGGGCGGCAAGAGCGGCTCATCGCCCTGCACGTTCACGACGATGGTGTCAGCGCTCCAGCCACGCAGGGTCGCAACCTCGGCAATTCGATCCGACCCCGAGGGGTGATCCGAGCGCGTGAGCTGCGCGTAATTGCGACCTTCTTTATCGAGTGCTTGGGCAGCGACGCGCTCATCGTCAGTCGCCACGACCACTTCATCCGCAGCGCTGCGCAGCGCCGCTTCGATCACCCACTGCACCATCGGTCGCCCACCGATATCGAGCAATACCTTCCCTGGCAACCGCGTCGAGCCCAGGCGCGCGGGGATGCAGACTTTGAAACTCATGCGCGCCCGCTCACTTCACGCGCAACAGCTCGTCATCTGCGGGCAACTGCCGCGCTTCCTCTTCCAGCATCACGGGAATGCCATCGCGAATCGGATACGCCAGGCGATCCGCCCGACACACCAGCAGCTGCTGAGTCCGGAAGTACTGCAGCGGTCCCTTGCACAAGGGGCACGCGAGAATGTCGAGCAGTTTGGAATCCATGGCGTCACTCGCTGGGTGATCGATTCATTGCGCGCTGAACCACACGCCACAGCACGGCTTGATGTTCCGCGGAGATCTCGACGCTCAAAGGTACGCGCCACAGCCGACCGTCCGCGAACGCGCGGCATTTTACGGCATCCTTGTCCGTCATGAGCACGGGATGACCGTCGCCGAAGTCGACCTCGCGAGCAGTGATGGCGGCGTGATCGGGCAGCGTGCGCGTGTCAGGCGCGAGGCCCTGCGCCCCGAGCATCGCGAAGAACGCGTCGGGATTGCCGATGCCTGCGAGTGCGTGCACAGGTCCCACGCGAAAGCTTGCAAGCGGACGCTTCTCTCCGGACGCAAGGGAGATTGCCGACTCGATGGACGTCCGGACGACGATGTGAGGGGCGCGCGTCGAGCTGTTTTCCTGATCTTCATCTGCGCGCACGGTGTGAACGAGCAGCTGTGCATCGTTCACGCGAGTGGCCGGCTCCCTCAAGGGCCCAGCGGGCAGAAGGCGTCCGTTACCCCACGAACGAGCGGCGTCCACCACGACCACTTCGGCGTCCCGCTGCAGCCGATAGTGCTGCAAGCCGTCGTCACAGAGGACCAGGTCAGCGCCCTGCTCTCCCGCACACCGTGCAGCGGCCACGCGGTCCGAACAGGCGATCACCACACCATCGAAGGAGTGTGCGAGCAGTACCGCCTCGTCACCCACTTCGATTGGATCGCTCGTCGTACTCACGACGATTGGCGAGTCAGTGCGCGAGCCACCGTAACCACCGCAGATGATGGCCGCCTTGATACCTCGCGCTTTGCACTCATTCGCGAGCCAAAGCACGAGGGGCGTCTTGCCCGTACCGCCGACCGTGACATTGCCGATGACGATGACGGGGCGCTCGACTCGACTGCTTGCAAACACACCCGCACGATAGGCGCGGCGGCGCAGCGACACGACCAGACCGAAGAGCAACGAAAGCGGCAAGAACAGCAAGCTGAGCCAGGAGAAGCGCCGCTCGTACCACAGTCGCTGAGCGAAGCGATCGAGCGACATACTCAGTCTTTGAACTGCAACCGATGCAGTGAAGCGTACTGACCTTCTCGCGCCAGCAGTTCGGTGTGCGTACCGCTCTCGATGATGCGCCCCTGATCGAGCACGAGGATCCGGTTTGCCGCCTCCACGGTCGACAGACGGTGAGCGATGACCAGCGTCGTACGATTCAGCATCAGCTCATCGAGCGCAGCCTGGATGATGCGCTCGGCTTCCGTATCCAGCGCTGAGGTCGCCTCGTCGAGAATCAGGATCGGGGCGTCCTTCAGGAGCGCACGCGCAATCGTGATGCGTTGGCGCTGGCCGCCCGAGAGCAGCACGCCGCGGTCGCCCACCACCGTATCGAGTCCATTCGGCAACTCGCGCACGAACTCCATGACATGTGCCGCCGCGGCCGCGCGTTCGATCGCTTCGTGACTGGTTTGACGACCGAAGGCGATGTTGTTGCGAATCGAGTCGTTGAACAGGACGACGTCCTGGCTCACCAACGCAATTTGTTCGCGCAGGTTGCGCAGCTCATAGTCGCGGACGTCGTGGCCATCCACCTTTACGCTGCCTGACACCACGTCATAAAAGCGCGGCAACAAATTCACCAGCGTGGACTTGCCGCTGCCGGTGCGGCCCACGATGGCCACCGTCTCGCCAGGGGCCACGTGGAAGCTGACGTCGTGCAGAGCCGCTGCCTTGCCGGTTTCATAGGCAAAGTTGACACGATCGAATTGCACTTCACCGCGCGCGCGTGGAACCGAATAGGTGCCGGCGCTCGTCTCGATCGGCTCATCCAGCAATTGAAAGATGCTCTGCCCGGCTGCAATGCCTTGTTGCAATGGGCCAGCGACCGTCACCAGTCCACGCAGCGGTTGCGCGACTTGCACCATCGCTGCGAGAAACGCGAGCAGATCTCCCATGCTCATGCGGCCTGTGATCGCATCGGAAATCGCAATCGACAGCACGATGGCAGCGCCGATGGAGGTGACGAACTGCACGATGGGATTGGAGAGTCCCTTCGTCAGCACCAAGCGCATGTGCGAGCGGCGGTTGTGCTCGTTGACGGCTTCGAATTGCTGGCTCTGATAGGGCTCTGCGTTGTAGACCTTGATGACTCGTGGCGCTTCCAGCGATTCCTTGGCGAGGCGTGTGACATCGCCCATCGATTCCTGGATGCGCCGGCTGTAACGCCGAAACTTGCGATTGATGATCGATACGAGCCACGCGAGCAGCGGCCCCAACGTGAACGCGATCAACGCCAGGCGCGGACTGATCCAGAACAGAATGCAGATCGCGCCGATCAGCGTCAGGCTCTCGCGTACGAACACGACGATCGAATCGGTGGTTGCCTGGCCGATCTGCTCGGTGTTGTAGGTCACCCGCGATTGCAGCACGCCGGCTGAATTACGGTCGAAATAGCCGATGGGCAGATTCAGAACGCGCTCGAACACCTGGCGACGCAGCTGTTTGATGACGTTGCGCCCGACATATCCCATGCAATACGTCTGGATGAAATCGCCCAAACCGCGCGTGAAGAACAACCCCACGAGCGCGAGCGGCAGCAGGATGATCGTGCGCGGGTCGCGATGCAGGAATGCGCTGTCGCCCAACACCTTCGCAAACAGCGCAAAACCCAGTTGGCTCGCCGCGAAGATCGCGGCACCCACCAGTCCCAGCAGGAAGCGACTGCGGTACGGGCGAACGTAGCCGAGCAACCGTCGATACGTTTGCAGCGGCGTACCCATCGGGCGAGCGCTTTCATCGCGCTGAGCGGACGTCATGCGTTAGCGCTGCTTCGTACCGGCAAGATCCGACTCGTTCACGGTCGCGATGTTGATGCTGCGAAAGCCCAACCGGGCGAGCACGTCCATCGCCGTCACGACGGACTGGTGGGTCGTCCGCGCATCCGCTCGCACGGTCACCGGCATCTCGCGCGATTCGCCAGCGGCTCTGGAGATCGCAGCCGACAACGTCTGCGGACTGGTGTTCAGCAGCGTCTTGCCATTCACGCGATAGCTGCCCTGCGCGGTGACGGTGACTTCGATGCGATCGCGCGGTGTGTTTCGATCCGCTTTCTGGCTCGCAGCGGGCAGCTGGATCTTCACTTTGGCTTCGTCGACGAAGGTGGTCGACAGCATGAAGAAGATCAACAGCAACAGCACGACGTCGATCATCGAAATGACGGTGATCTCGGGATCCGGCGGCGGCGTGCGCGGTCGCAGATTCATTGTGCCGCCTGCAGGCCGTGCCGCTCGAGCCGGCGATGTCCTGAAGCCTCCGCGTCCATCGCATGCACGAGCTTGATCGATTCCTTTTCCATCTCGATCACGAGCCCTGTCACCTTGCTGGAGAGGTAGCGGTAAGCGATCAATGCCGGAATGGCCACACCCAACCCCGCCGCGGTCGCGATCAACGCCTCCGCGATGCCCTCGGCCAGGGCCGTGGGATTGCCCACGCCGGCGTCGGTGATGGCGTTGAACGTCTTGATCATGCCCGAGACCGTGCCGAGCAGGCCCAGCAACGGGCTGACCGCGACGATCGTGCCGAGCGTATTCAGAAAGCGCTCGAGCTCATGCACGACATGCCTGCCGGTGTCCTCGATGCTTTCCTTGATGATGTCGCGATCACGCCCTTGGTACATGAGGCCCGCAGCGAGAATCTTGCCGAGCGGCGAATTGTGCTGCAGGGCTGTGATGTGCTTCTCCTGAATCTGCCCCTGCTCCACCCAGCGCCACACTTTGTCGCTGATCTCGGCAGGCAGCACGCGGCGTTCCTGCAGCGTCCACAAACGCTCGAGAATGATCGCAGCAGCGACGATGGAACACAGAATCAACGGCACCATCATGATGCCGCCGGCCTTCACTATTTCGAACATTCACGACCTCTGCCGGGCACTGTGCCGCGACGCTGGGAAGTGGCCGCGAATACTAGCAAGCCGGGACCGTCAGCGGTTAGCTCGAGCGCCAGTTCCAGAAGCGTCGATGGATTGCGCGGTAGGTGCGCACCTCGCCGAACGCACGCGGTGTGAGTTGCAATTGGATGGCGCCCGTATCGGCCGTCGTCAATTCACGTGCGCCCACCTCGCGCCAGCGCTGCGACACCTCGGGCTTGGGAAAACCCCAGCGATTGCGATAACCCGCACTGACGATCGCATACCGAGGGTGCGTCTTTGCGACGAACGTCGGGCTCGAAGAGCTGCGACTGCCATGGTGGGGCACGACGACGACATCGACAGGCGGAATGGTGGGCAGCACGCTCGCTTCGGCACCGCTTTCGATATCGCCCGTCAGCAGAATCGACCCGCCCGCCGTCTGCACCCACAGCACACACGAAGAATCGTTGTCGCTCCAATCCGAGCGCGCAGCCGGATGCAGCACAGTGAAGACGACGTCATCCCACACCCATCGTTGTCCACTCGTGCAGCGCTGAGAACCGAACCGCTGAGGCAACGACGGCCCATGCAGCACCTGCGCGCCGCTCATCTCCCGCAGAAACGTGCGCATGCCCCCGGCATGGTCCATGTCGCTGTGGCTGATCATCAGCACATCGACTTGCCGAATACCGGCGTGCCACAGGAACGGCAACACGACGAGCTCGCCCGTGTCTCGCCCACTGCGAAACAGCGGTCCCGTGTCGTACACCAATACGTGGCTGTGAGTGCGTACGACGGTTGATAACCCTTGCCCCACATCCAGCACGGTGATCTGAGCTTCCCCCCGGGCGGGCGCACGAGGCGCGTTCATGAAGGCGGGCAGGCATAGCAAACCCGCAGCCAGGCGCACCGGCCAGATGGCGGGAATCAGAAAGGCGAGCGCGCCCAGCCCGAACAGCAGATAGGCCCAGGGCTCAACCGCGGGCATGTGCCACGTTGCCCACGGCCACTGAGCCATGGCGTTGAGCGCGCGCCACGCGACCTGTAGCAACCACAGCGGGAGCTGGAAGCACAGCTCGCCCCCCGTGAGCGAGAAAATCGCAACCGTCGTACAGATCAGAACCAGGGGCACCAGCAGTCCCGTGAAGACCGGAATCGCCACGGCGTTCGCGAGCGGCGAGACAAGCGAAACGGTGCCGAACGAGGCCACGACCACTGGCAACAGCCCAATCGTGACAGCCCACTGCACGCGACCGAACTCGGGCAACAGACGGCTGCGTTTGCGCCGCCCCAACGTGCTGAACAGAATCGCAGCGACAGCAAGAAACGACAACCACGAGCCGGGCGCAAGCGGCGCAAAGGGATCCACCAGCAGCACGAGGATCAGCGCCATGGACAGCGTATGCGTGACATCGACCGGACGTCGCATCGCGCGCGTGACGAGATACACGCACAGCATGATGAGCGTTCGCTGCGTGGGCACCGACATCCCTGCGAGTGCCGAATAGCTCAGTGCGCCGGCAATGCCACCCACGGCTTGACCTTGGAAGATCGTGAAGCCCCAGCGTTGAGGACACAGGCGCACGAGGCCAACGCCCCCGAGCCAAGCGAACACCGACGCCACCATGCCGATATGAAGCCCTGAGATGGCCATCAGGTGAGTCGTGCCGGTGATGGCGAATACGCGCCACTGTTCGACGCTCATGCCATCTTGAACGCCAACCGCAAGGCCTTGCAGCACGCCGGTGAAAGGATCGCCGCGCGTTGCTTTTGCGATCGTCGCTGCAATGGCACCACGCAACCTCAAGAGAGGCTCGCGCGATCCAGACGCTGCCAACCTTATGTTCGCCGTGTCCTCGCGAACGTAGCCTGTCGCTCCGATAGCAGCGCGAAACAGCGCACCCTCGTAATCGAACCCACCGGGGTTGGCGAAGCCATGTCGGCGTTTCATGCGCACGCGCAGTTGCCAACGTTCGCCCGGTTCCAGCACAGCCGCGGAGCTGTACCAGGTCAATCGCGCTACCCGCGGTAGTCCATCCGTGTGCGCCGCGCTTCGGCTGTCGAGCTCGAAATCGAACTGCACACCACCTTCATGGCGCTCGGGCAATGACACGATGCGCCCACGGATTGCGACTTCCTGACCTTCCAGCGCCGGCGCGAGATCACCTTTCAAGCCGTTGATCCCCGCCAGCCACGCCAGCAAGCCGCCGACAGCCAGTGCGCCGAGCGCCTGCAAACGCAGCAGGGCGCTCGCAATCATGAAAGCACCTAAGACAAAGCCACCCAGCCACGGCGATGGCAGCTCGGGCAAAACCAATACGGCGCAATGGCCGAGCAGAAGCGCAATCGCGATGCGTAACATTCCCGCCTCCCTGCGGAATGAGGATAATGCGCGCCCCCAAAGTCACCCGGCGACCGTGCTGTCCCGGTTCCCTCACACCCATCGCGCGACTCGTATCGAGGCGTGCCGAAGTAGCGGATGCCTCGAAGAGTCTTCAAACGCATCAGCCGGCAGCGACATCGCTTGAAGGACCGCTGGTTCATGCGGCCATTCAGGTTGCTGCTGGAGAATCCGGCGTATTGGTCCTTGAACCGTCGCAATGTGACGCGAGCCTTCGCGCTTGGGCTGTTCGTGTCCTTCACACCGCTACCGATTCATGTGGCCCTCGCAGCTGTGCTGGCGCTGGCGCTTCGACTCAACGTCCCCGCCGCGGTGGCGGGTGCATTCTTCACGAATCCGCTCACCATGGTGCCGCTGTTCTATCTGGCGTACCGGCTCGGCTGCCACTTGCTGGGCCTCGGCGAGCGCCACTTCCAATTCGAGCTCTCCTGGGACTGGCTCACGACAGGGCTGCTGCCGGTCTGGAAGCCGCTCCTCCTGGGTTGTCTCGTCATGGGCACGATCACCGCCATCGCAGGCTATGCCTTGCTGGCCGGCATCTGGCATCTGAGCCTGGTGATGAAATATCACAAGCGCAAAGGAACCACGCCCATGAAAGCCTCTGCAACGATGCAGAATGGAGATGATGCGGCGAAAGAGGAGTGAGAGTGAATGAGGAAGGCATTAGGCGTTAGGCATTAGGCTCTTTCCCAACAACCTAGAGCCTTCCCTGCCTTCCCTGCCTTCCCTGCCTTCCCTGCCTTACCTGCCTTACCTGCCTTCTCACGCTGTCACCACCAGCCGTCCGTCCTTCAGCGTCAACACGCGCTGCATGCGTCCCGCCAATTCCGGTGCATGCGTCACCACGATCAGCGCCGTACCCAGCGCTTCGTTGAGCTCGAGCATGAGCGCGAACACGTGCGCTGCGTTGGCACCGTCCAGATTGCCGGTCGGTTCATCCGCCAACACGATGCGCGGTTGCGCGACCAGCGCGCGGGCCACCGCCGCACGCTGGCGTTCGCCGCCAGAGAGTTGCCCCGGCCGATGGTCGAGTCGCGCGCTCAAACCGACGCGCTCCAACAGCTCACGTGCGCGTGCTTTTGCTTCCACCACCGGAGTGCGTCTCACCAGCAGCGGCATGGCGACATTTTCCAGCGCAGTGAACTCCGGCAGCAGATGATGAAACTGGTACACGAAGCCGATGGTTTGATTGCGCAGCTCACCGCGCCGCGCATCGGATAGCTCGTTGATGTTCTTGCCCGTAACGCTCACCGTGCCCTTGGTCGGCAAATCAAGCCCACCCAAGAGTTGAAGCAGCGTCGTCTTGCCAGAACCGGACGCGCCGAT
The DNA here is from genome assembly GCA_040513115.1 of Steroidobacteraceae bacterium. GTDB lineage: Bacteria > Pseudomonadota > Gammaproteobacteria > Steroidobacterales > Steroidobacteraceae > DATELY01. The sequence goes on from JBEVDW010000380.1 coordinate 10,203, forward strand.
GATGGCGATACGTTCTCCCGCCTGAACGTCGAGCTGCACGCCATGCAACACCTCGACGCGCGTGTCGCCCTGTTGGAATTCTTTGTAGAGATCGCGGCAAGCGAGAACGGATTCGGTCATGAGAATGCTCTAGTCCTGCCGCAACGCGCGTGCGGGTTCAGTGCGGGCCGCCCGCCATGCGGGATACAACGTCGACAGGCAGCACAGTGCAAACGCCGTCACGCAGATCTGAGCTGCATCGCGCCAGTGCACCTCCGCCGGCAGATCGCTCATGAAGTAGATCTTGGCATCGAGGAAATGCGTGCCCAGAACAGCCTCGAGACCGTGGATGAGCGCTTCGAGATTTGCCGCGACGATCACGCCCAGCAAGAGCCCCGCCAACGTGCCGATCGCGCCGATCGCCGTTCCCTGCATCATGAAGATGGCGAGCACGCTGCGCGGCGTCGTGCCCATCGTCCGGAGAATGGCAATGTCGGCTTGTTTGTCTTTCACGACCATCACGAGTGTCGAGATGATGTTGAATGCCGCCACCGCAACGACCAGCAGTAAGATCAGGAACAGCGTGGACTTCGCGAGCTGGATCGAGCGGAAGAAGTTGGCGTGTTGACGTGTCCAGTCATCGATGTAGTAACCGCCGCCCAGGGACAAGGCCAACTCGCGTACGGCTTTCGGCGCCGCGAACATGTCCGCAAGTTGAATACGCAAACCGGTAACGGCATTGCCCAGCCGATACAACCGTGCGGCATCACTCAAGTGGACGTAGGCCAGATTGCGGTCGAGCTCATACATACCCGCCGAGAACGTTCCCACGACGTTGAAGCTGCGCATGCGCGGCAACACGCCAGCAGCCGTCACGCGACGTTCGGGTATCACGACGACGACTTTGTCGCCGACTCGCACACCGAGATGTTTCGCGAGCTCCGCTCCCAGCACGATGCCGTAACTCTTGGAGCGCAGCCGCTCGATCGCGCCGTGTGAGATCTCGCCGATGCGAGAGATGCGCATCTCGTCTTGCGGCAGTACACCACGCAGAGCAAAGCCGCTGCTCTTGCCGCGAGCGAGCACCAGCGCTTCATCCTCGACGTACGGCGCCGAACCCACGACGCCGGGGTGTGCAGCGAGCTTGCCTTGCGCCTGGCGCCAATCGCCGAGCGGTCCATCGATGCCGCTGATCGTGGCATGAGCCGTGAGACTCAGGATGCGTGTGCGCAGCTCGTGCTCGAAGCCATTCATGACGGAGAGCACGACGATCAGCACGGCGACGCCGAGCGCGACGCCAGCCATCGAGATGACCGAAATGAAGGAAATGAACCGGCTGCCGCGACGCGAGCGCAAATAGCGACGCGCAATGAAAAATTCGTACGGCAGTCTCAAGCGAGCCCTCACTCGTAGCGCAGCGCTTCGGCCGGTTCGGTCGCGGCTGCACGCCGTGCAGGGTAAATCGTCGCAAGCACGGTCAGGAGCAACGCGATGGTCGTGACGGTCGTGACTTGCGGGAGCTGCACTTCGGAGGGAATCTGGGTGATGTAGTAGACGGTCGGATCCATGACCTGCCGGCCGAACAGCCGCTCGAGCCAGGGCACGATCGTCTCCACGTTCAGTGCGAGCGTGAGCCCGAGCACCACGCCGAGCACCGTGCCGACGCCGCCGATGAGAACTCCCTGCGTCATGAAGATCGCGATCACGCTACGCGGTCGCAATCCCAGCGTGCGCAGGATGGCGATGTCGTTGCGCTTCTCGTTCACCACCATCATCAATGCGGCCACGATGTTGAATGCAGCCACTGCAACGATGAGCATCAGCAGCAGCGTCATCATGCCCTTTTCGATGCGCACGGCACGGAAGTAGCCCGCGTTCTCACGCGACCAGTCGCTCACCTCGAAGCCACCGCCCAATCGCTGCGCCACGGTCGGAGCGAGGCGTGGCGCGGAGAAGATGTCTTCGAAGCGCAAACGTAAACCGGTCGGCGCCCCTTTCGTACCGGCCAACGCAGCTGCATCCGACATGTGCACGAGCACGAGTGCATTGTCATGTTCCGGCACGCGCGCTTCGAAGATGCCGGCAACCGTGAACGTCTGCACGCGGGGCCGCAAACCCGTTTCGAGCATCCCGCCCGAGTGATCCGCAACCGGAACGAGCACCGTGAGCTCATCACCGATACGGGCGTCGAGCGCCCAGACGAGTCCTGCACCGAGGACGACATGCCCCGAGCCCGGCGTGAGCTCATCGAGCGAGCCCGCCACCATGTATTCACCAAAGCGAGACACGTTACTTTCGACGTTGGGGACAATGCCCCGAATCATCGCGGCATGGAGTGACACCCCATTGCCGATCATTCCTTGCAGCTCGACATAGGGCGCAGCGCCCTCCACGCCCGGCACCGTCTTCGCTTCCCGGATCAGGTCAGGCCAATTACGCAGTCGATCGGGCGAGGCCGACAGGCTGGCATGCGAAGCAAGACTCAGCAGGCGCGTCCGCAACTCACGCTCGAAACCGTTCATTACCGAAATGACGGTGATCAGCGCCGCCACACCCACGCAGATGCCCAGCATCGACACCCAGCTGATGAAGGACACGAAGAACCCACGCCGTCGGGTGCGCACATATCTGAGGCCAACGAAGAGCGGCAGGGGGTGGAACATAGGGGCGGCAAGCCTACACGATCTCCACTTGTCGAAAGACAGTCCATCCGTGGACTGCTTTCGACGTCGCTTGCGAAAAGTGTGGTTTTCACGCGCTCCCGAAATCGATCGCGAGGACCGCGCCCGATTGCGCCGGGCCATCCATGGCCCGGCCCGCAAAATGTGAACTGCGACAACAAATTAGCCCATGTCGCTTGGCCCTTATGTCAGCGTCTGCTTATAGTGGCTCCGACGTTCCAGGGAGACTTCAAATGCTGCGCTCACTGACCTTGTCCTGCCTGCTGGCTGCCGCGCTTGCCGCCAGTATTTCCCGTGCCGAAGAGCTTGCCGTACCGGAAGCGACTGCCGCAGCGGATCGCCCGAGCCGCGGCATGTCGATGCACACCGTCGAGTCCCGATACGGAGAGCCCACCAAGCGGCTGGAGGCCGTGGGTCAACCACCGATCACACGCTGGGAGTATCCGGGGTTCGTGGTGTACTTCGAGAATCAGATGGTCATCCATGCTGTAGCGGTTGGCTGAAGACCGCTCCGCTCTTGCCCCCACCCCACCCCTCCCTCGCTTCGCAGGGGAGGGAGTCGATCGCACGCTTCTAGGCTGACCCTCTTCTCGCATTCCCCTCCGCCCCCTCCCCTGCGAAGCGGGGGACGATCGGAGGGAAGTGGCGCGCCAGGATTTGGAGTGGCAGATAGCAAGCAGCGGCACTCTTGCAAGCCGCCCCACACCCCCAACCTGCTACCCTTCGCGCCCTTCGTGGAGGCACCTCGTGCCTTTCCACGTGTTGTCCATTGCTCACGAAACTTGATTCATGTTGAAAGA
>JBEVDW010000381.1:0-5418 GCA_040513115.1 Steroidobacteraceae bacterium
CCCGGGTTCGTGAGCGCACAACGGCGCGTCACTCTGGATCTCGCACTTGCAACCGGCCAAGCGTTGACGGGCGACGAGGCGTCCATGTCTTGCCTTTGCAATCACGACACGGCTTGCTTCACGTACCGCTCGCTCGCGGTCGCGCCACTCGGGAAGTGGGATGCACCCTTCGTCGTATTCAGAGAGCAGTAAGCGTCCAGTCAGGGCCGTCTTGACGCCTTGCGCGTGGTACTGACGGGCGCGTTGATTTCGTCGATCATCTCTTCGGTCGTGATCGCAGTGTCGATCGCAGAATCGAGCCTCTCGAGCAGCTGCTGCAGCGTTTCTCCGGGTCTACGCTGCAGCATTGCCAAGCACTGGTCGTCGTCGTTTGCTACGGCTGCACATTTGATCGGGCCGATACCGCCCACACTGATCTGACCGCCGCTGTCGATCAGGGCGGCAATGTTCGGCAGGAACGCCTCGCGCTTGTCGCTTATGCCGCTTCGCGCAGGTGGGACTCGGGGATGCTGGCGAGATGCCACGGCAACAGCTCCTCAACGCGATTGATCGGATGCTCCCCGATGCGTTCGATGACGTAGCGCAGATACGCCTCGGGATCCAAACCGTTGAGCTTAGCAGTGCCGATGAGGCTGTAAATGGCGGCGGCGCGTTCCCCACCTGCATCGGAGCCGCAGAACAGATAATTCTTGCGTCCGAGTGCCACCACTCGCAGCGCCCGCTCGGCGGTGTTGTTGTCGATCTCGATCTGTCCGTTGTCACGGTAACGGGTGAGTGCCGTCCAGCGCGTGAGCACGTAGCCGATCGCCTTGGCGAGCTCGGACTTCTTCGACAGCCTCGAGAGGGTGTGACCCAGCCACTCGCGGAGTGATTCAAGCAGTGGCCCGGCACGTGCCTGCCGGATCGCGGTGCGCTCGGCGGGCGGGCGGCCGCGGATCTCGGCTTCGATCGCATACAGGGCACCGATTCGCTCCAACGCTTCGGCTGCAATCGGTGAGTTCGTCGCCTGGTGAAGCTCATAAAAGGCACGCCGGGCATGCGCCCAGCAGGCAGCTTCCCGGATGCGTTCGCCGTAGAGGTGGCCGAAGCCCGCATAGGCATCGGCTTGCAGGATGCCACTGAAGGATTTCAGGTGCTCACGTGGCCGCTCGCCTTTGCGATCGGGCGCGTAGCGGAACAGCACGGCCGGCGCTTCGGTGCAGGCCGCCGGACGATCATCGCGCACATACGTCCACAGCCGGCCAGTCTTGGTGCGACCACGCCCGGGATCGAGCACCGGCACCGGCGTGTCGTCGGCGTGCAGCTTGTCGGCTGCCACGACATAACGCGCCAAGGCCTCGACCAGCGGCTCGAGCAGCCGGAAGCAACCGCCCACCCATTCCGCCATCGTGGAGCGCTCCAGCTCAACACCTTCACGGGCGTAGATCTGCGCCTGCCGATACAGCGGCAGGTGGTCCGCATACTTGGCGACCAGAACGTGTGCCAGCAGTCCGGCACCGGCAAGTCCCCGCTCGATCGGGCGCGCGGGCGCTGCAATCTGCACGATCCGCTCGCATTCAGGGCAGGCGAGCTTGGGACGCACGTGCTGGATCACGCGGAAGCGCGCCGGCACGTATTCGAGCATCTCGGCGACGTCTTCGCCGATCTTACGCATCGCGCTCCCGCAGTCCGGGCACGCACACCCCGGCATGTGCTCGACGCGGGTGCGCGGCAGGTGCTCGGGTAACGGCCGGCGCACCGGGGTTGGCGCCGGCGACTTCTCCAACGCAATCCGGGCTGTCGGTGCCTCGGCGATCTGCAGTTCCTCGAGCCCGAACTCCAGTTGCTCGATCTCGTGTTCCAGCTTCTCGGAGCGGCGCCCGAACGAAAGCCGCTGTAACTTCTGGATGACGAGCTTCAGGTACTCGACTTCGGTCGAGTGCGCGAGAACCAGATCCTTCAGGCTCTCGATATCGTTGGGTAAATCCTCGCGCACCATGTGCCGAGACTAACGCACTGACACGGCTTGTACAACCGTCAGGCCGCCACCTCCGGCTGCCAGGTCTTCACCGGTCTGCGCCAATCGATGCCCTCCAGGAGCATCGAAAGCTGTGCCGCAGACAGCACGACCGTGCCGCTGGTTGCCTGCAGCCACACGAAACGGCCGCGCTCGAGCCGTTTCATGAACAGACACATCCCGTCGCCCGACCACCACAGCACCTTCACCAAATCACCGCGACGGCCACGGAACACGAACAGGTGCCCGCAGAACGGATCGAGCTCGAGTGTCGTTTGTACCAGCGCCGCGAGACTGCCCATGCCTTTACGCATGTCAGTCACGCCGGCGGCGAGCCACACGCGGATGCCCGCCGGCAATCCGATCATCGCTGGGCCAGTGTTTCGAGCACCGTGCGCAGCGCCTGGGCATCCACGCTGCCACGAATCCGAATCCGAGAAGATTCCAACTCGATCTCGATAAACCCGACAGCACCACGCGGCGAACGATCAACACCCAGCTCCGGCCTCGCCAACAGCGTCCCCCGCCCTGTGTTCTCTACGTTGACCGGCAGCAGCGTCGGAACAGTCGTGCTCGGACCAAGACACCCAGCCCGATGCTGTACGATCCACTTCCGGACCTGGTTGGCGTTGATGCGGTGAGCCAGTGCGACCGCCGCGACCGACACGCCAGGCGTGCTGCACTCCTGAATGATCTCGAGCTTATACTCGCGCGAGAAGGCGCGTCGTCCCGTACGATTGACGCGCACCCGAAATGGCGTCTTCGAATTGGTGTCCGCGATCTTCATGGCGGACATCATCTTCGGCGCCAACGATTAGCCACTCAAGAGGGTGCACACCGGACGGTTACCGTAAGCGTCCGGGCAACGCATCTTGCCCGCGCGCGCTGAATCAGGTCGGACTTATTGACGGCGCCAACGATGGGGCAGCAAATCGCTGATGCGGCTGGCCGGATGCGTCGGCAATCTCTCGAGCACGTCCCTGAGGTAGCGGTACGGGTCGTGTCCGTTGAGTCGGGCCGATTGGATTAAGCTCATCACGGCCGCAGCCCGCTTTCCCGCGCGCAGCGATCCGGCGAACAGCCAGTTCGAACGTCCCAGCGCGATCGGACGGATCCGGTTCTCCACCCAATTGTTGTCGATGGGCAGCGTGCCATCGTCGAGGAATCGGATCAGCGCCGGCCAGCGCCCGAGGCTGTAGTCGATCGCCTTAGCGATGGCTGTGCCGTCGGTTGCTCGGCTTCGCTGCAGGGTAAGCCACTCGTGCAGCTTGTCCACGATTGGCCGGGATTGCGAGGTGCGAAGCTGCTGTCGCTCCCCGGTGCTGAGGGCCTGCGCCTGCCGTTCCAGTTCGTAGAGTGTGGCGAAGAACTTCAGCGCTTCCTCGGCCACCCGGCTTTTGTGATGCGTCCACAGGTCGTGGAACTTCCGGCGTGCATGCGCCAGGCACCCTATTTCAGTGCGTCCGGCGGTGAACAGCGCCTTGTAACCGGCATAGTCGTCGCACACGAGCTTCCCCGACCAGCCCTCAAGGAAGGCTTGGGGATGTACGCCGGCGCGGCTCTCGGCGAAGTCGTAAACCACCGCGTGCAAGGCGTCGAACGCGGTCGAACTGTAGCTCCAGATGTAGGCCCGATGGGTCTTGCCCTTGCCCGGCACCAGCATCGCCACCGGTGTTTCGTCCGCGTGCAGGACCGGACGTCCGAGCAGCGCCGCTCTGAGGGCATCGACCAGCGGCTGTAACTGTACTCCGCACGTACCGACCCACTGCGCCAGCGTCGAGCGCGGAATCGCCACTCCTGCGCGCTCGAAGATCGCTTCCTGTCGATACAGTGGTTGGTGATCGGCGTATTTCGCGACGAGCACCTGCGCCAGTAATCCGGCCGTCGGCACACCCTTGTCGATCACCTGGGCAGGCACTGGCGCCTGGACCAGCACCTGACATTGGGCACACGCCCATTTACCCCGAATGTGCCGCTCGACATGAAACACGCCCGGCGTGTAGTCGAGCTTCTCGCTCACATCCTCCCCGATGCGCTTTAACGCCGCGCCGCACCCGCACGTGGTTTGCCCTGGCTCGTGGCGTACCTCAATCCGCGGCAGGTGCGCTGGCAGCGGGCTGCGCTTCGGTTTGTCCTTCGGCCCTGGGGCGTGATCGGGTCGCAGCGCCGCGAGCTCCACCGCGATCGCCTCCAAGTCGGCTTCGATGGTTTCTTCGAGAAGACTGCCTTGCACACCGCGCCACTGTTCGCTGCGTGCGGCAAACTTCCAGCGCTTCAGCAGCGCCATCTCATGGGTGAGCTGGTCGATCTTGAGCTGCTTGTGCTGAAGCTCGTGTTCGTCCCGAGCAATGCGTTCGAGCAGGCCAGCCGCAAACTCGCGCAATTGCTGCGCATCCATCGCAGCGAGCTGATCAGGCATCGGCATGCGCACGATGGTGCCACAGCGACTCGTCTCAGTACAGCCGTTTCACGCCACGCGGATCGACCCCTCAGCCCCCATGCGCCACCAGGGCAAACCGACCACCAGCGCCTGCAGCTGCTCGTGGTTGATCGTGACCTTGATACCCGATTCGGCACTCGCCCAGATGAACCGTCCCTGGTGCAACCGGCGTGCACAGAGCCAGATGCCAAGCCCGTCGTGCACCAGCACTTTGATGCGGTTGCTGCGCCGATTGACGAAGAGGTAGGCATGATGCGCACGCGCTTCGCCGAACACGCGCACCACACGTGCCAATGTCGCTTCGGTTCCGGCGCGCATGTCCAGCGGCTCGACCGCCAGCCATACCGCGTCGATGCGGATCACCGCACCAACGTCCTCAGCCACGCACTGCAGGCCGGCGCTGCCTCTATGGGCCAACTCACCTTCACCAGCGTCGTCCCGCGGCGCAACTCGATCACGATCTCCTGCGCTGTCGCCACGGACGGCCTCGGTAGTTCTACGGGAACAAACGCGGTGTTTGCGGCGATCGACGGTACTTGCGAACCACTACCGGCCGCGATCAGCCCGGCCTCGCGGATTCGTTCCTCCTCTGTCACCCAGCGCCGCAACAGATTGGCGTTCAAGCGGTGCTCGAGCGCGACAGCGGCGATCGACACTCCCGGCGTGCGGCACGCCGCCACGACCTGCGCTTTGAACCCGGCGCTATGCGTGCGTCGCCGACGCCTCGGCGCCCTACCGTTCTCGGAAGTGTCCACGTGTCCACCTCAAACTTAAGTGGACACGATCCTCCTTAACCCACCGGAACCAAACAAGATGACTTCCCCGGACGGTTACCACATACTGCTGCAGCGTGTCGCCTGTGTGGCGGCCAGCTTTCATCGTATTGATGCCAACGGACCAGCGTTCCTCACATTAACTCGCGCCACGCGATCAAACTCTAGACGTTGTCCTGCTTCTCCCAGCGGTCTCTAACAGGCCTACG
>JBEVDW010000382.1:0-4471 GCA_040513115.1 Steroidobacteraceae bacterium
TGCTCAGCGGTGGGATCCAGATTCACGTGCGTATCGGCAATGAACACCTGTTGGCCGGGCAGTAGCAAGGCATTCATCGCCGCATACACGGTCGCTCCAGGCGCTCGACCGATCACCTCATCGATGTAACGCAGATGCGCGGTCGGGGTGCTGATCGTGCCGCAGATCAACCCATCGCCTTCACCCTTGCGCAACAGCATGGCGCCGATCAGCGTCGTACGCCGACGCATTTCCAGTTTGGCGAACTGCGCCGATACGCCGTGCCGGGCACGCAGATTGCGGTACTCCTCCCAGTACTCGCGGTACCGGTGGTCGCTTTCCGGGTTCACGATGGTGAAGTCGACGCCCGGCTGCAGACGCAGACCATAGTATTGCAAGCGCGTTTCGATGATCGCGGGACGCCCCACGAGAATGGGACGCGCGATGTGCTCATCGATCAGCACCTGCGCGGCTCGCAACACGCGCTCCTCTTCGCCTTCCGAAAAGATGATGCGCGACTGAGCCGGCGGAATCTTCCGCGCGGCATCGAACACCGGCTTCATGAACGTGCCGCTGTGATAGACGAACTGCAGCAGCCTCTGCGTGTACGCCTCGAAGTCGGCGATGGGTCGCATGGCAACACCGCTGTCCATGGCGGCACGTGCGACTGCCGGTGCGATCTTCACGATCAAGCGCGGATCGAACGGCTTCGGGATCAGATACTCCGGTCCGAAGCTCAGGTTATCGGTGCCGTACGCGCTCGCGACGATGTCGCTCTGTTCCTGCCGTGCGAGTCCCGCTATCGCATGCACGGCCGCAATCTCCATCGCACGCGTGATCGTCTTGGCACTGACATCGAGCGCGCCGCGGAAGATGTACGGGAAGCACAGGACGTTGTTGACTTGATTCGGATAGTCGCTGCGACCCGTGGCGATGATGGCATCGGGCCGTGCCGCCTTCGCTTCTTCGGGCAGGATCTCCGGCGTCGGATTCGCGAGCGCGAAAACCAGCGGCTTCGCATTCATCTTCGCGAGCATTGCCGGCTTGAGCACGCCGCCCGCCGAGAGTCCCAGGAAGATATCCGCACCTTCGATCACTTCGTGCAACGTGCGCGCACTCGTGGCTTGTGCGAAACGCGCTTTGTCGGGATCCATCAGCTCCGTGCGGCCCTGATAGACGACGCCCGCCAGGTCCGTGAGCCAGATGTGTTCGCGCGGCAAACCCAGATCCACGAGCAGCTCGACGCACGCCAGTGCCGCGGCACCGGCACCGCTGACCACGAGCTTCACCTGGTCGATCGGCTTGCCCACCACCTGCAATCCATTGAGCACGGCCGCGCCCACGATGATGGCCGTGCCGTGCTGATCGTCATGGAAGACAGGGATCTGCAGGCGCGCGCGCAGCTTGCGCTCGATCTCGAAGCACTCCGGCGCCTTGATGTCCTCGAGGTTGATGCCGCCGAAGGTCGGCTCGAGGGCCGCGATGATGTCGACCAGGCGATCCGGATCGCGCTCGTTCACTTCAATGTCGAACACGTCGATGCCGGCGAACTTCTTGAACAGCACGGCCTTGCCTTCCATCACGGGCTTTGCCGCGAGGGCGCCGATCGCACCCAGTCCTAACACCGCTGTGCCGTTCGTGATCACCGCGACCAGGTTGCCGCGTGCCGTGTAGCGCAGCGCGTTGATCGGATCGGCCACGATCTCTTCGCACGCCGCGGCGACGCCCGGCGAGTACGCAAGCGCCAAGTCACGCTGGTTCGTGATCTGCTTGGTCGCGGTGACCGAGAGTTTTCCGGGCGTCGGTAGTTCGTGGTAGTCGAGCGCCGCCTGTCGTAAGGTTTCGCGGGCGCTCGTGGATGTGGAGCTGTCCTGACTCATGAGCAGTTTCGGCAGGGTACGGGAGGCGCAAGTGTAAGGGAGACCGCCGCTGTTCCGTTCGGCTGAGCTCTAAAGTGTTGCCTCTGCACCCACCCAGACGCGATTGCGCCGGTAGTCGAAGTCGGCCAGCTTCGCTGCATTCTTTGCGTAGTCGTATCGCGCGCTCAGGCGCCACGAGGGACTCAATTGCTTTTTTAGCGCGATGCCGGCTTCGAAGCGATCCTCATTACCATGAGTGCTGAGTTTGTAGTCGCTGAAGCGCTGCGCCGCCTCGACCGCCGTCCACCAGCCACGCGCGAGGCCGCGCTCACCGACCACACTGACCTTGTGTTGTCGCATCGACAGCGTCTCATCACTGTAGGAGTTGCTCTCGAAGTCATACTGCAACCCGAGCTGCCATGACCCCCATTCTCGCTGCGCTCGGGCTTGTGCATCGTGTCGCGTGCCATCCAAGCCATTGAACTCATTCAAGCCATCGACATCGGTGTAGCGATAGCGCAGCCGCAGCCTCCACTGCTGGGATATGTCGACAATGCCCTGCAATCCAACCAGCAGCCGATTCTCGAAACCCGTGGCGTCGAGCTGTGTGTGACTGAGCTCGAGCAAGGCCTCGTTCGTCCACGTTGCGTAATCGAATCGATAGTGTGCGCCGCCCTGCGCGACGAGCTGATCGAATTCATTCAGAGACTGGTACAGGGTTGCGAATACTCCCGCATCGAGACGCCACGCTCGCTCCAACGGGCCGCTGACGGCGAGCGTGATCTCGGTGAACTCATCGGCCGTATCGCTGACGCCCAGCACGTCGTTGTCACTGACGAGCGCGACGTTGTCGTCGTATCCCAGTCCAGCGGCGCCATACGCTATCCAGTTGCGTCCCACGGTGGGGCTCGGCAACTGCCCGAGCTGTGCCGCGGCCAGTTCGCGCAAACGCTCATCGGCGGCTTCTTCCTGGGCGCGCGCAAACCAACCTCTTGCCGCAGCAGTGCGTCCACGCTTCAGCTCGACGAGCCCGAGGTTGTAGTGCGCGAGCGCCGCCATCGACGGCGTGCCAGCAACCTTGTTGAATTCAGTGACGGCCCGTTCGTAACGGCCGAGCCGATAGGCAAGGACGCCGACGTTGAAGTGAATGGCGGGACCCGCCATGCCGGCGGCGATAGCGGCATCGAACGCTTCGAACGCTGCCTGGAAGTTCTGCGCCTCATAGGCGCGTCGGCCCGTTTGAAAGTGCTGCTGCGCCAAATCGGATTGGGCGACCGCGGCACCGCTCAGCAGTACCGCTGGGAGCGCAAGACACAGGCGACTAAGGATGTGCGGGCGGAGTCGGACGCGGGTTTTCGGGCTTCGGCGGATTGCGGCGATGCTCTTCAGCCATCGAGCGACCGGCCTGTTCACGTTGCTCCGAGGCATCCTGCCCGCGTTCCTTCGCGCGCTCGGAGATGTTGCTGTCGAGCTCTCGGGCTGCTGCGGCTCGCGCCTGACCCTTGGCCGCTGCATCTGCAGGCTTCTGTCCCGACTGACTCTTTGCAGTGGTTGCACGAGCTGGCAGTGGAATCTTGCGAACAACTTCGTCGGGCAGCTTGGCATCCGGATCCACGATGATCTGCATCGTCACGTCGAGATCGTCGCGCGCAGGTGCAGGCTGTTCTTGCGCCATCGCTCCCTGAGCCACGCAACTCAGCACTGCCGCCACCGCGAAACTCTTGCAAGCGCGCATGATCGTGTGCGCAAGAGGGGATGGCAAGAGCAGGGGTTGAACTGATCTCATGACCGTGTGGCGTCGGGTAGTACCGTAATGTTGATCGCAACGCGACGCGTGCGGCCTTCGTGTTCGATCACCGCCACGAGCTGGCCGTTGCCCGTCGCCCGCGCAGCAACGGGCAATGTCAGCAGATTACTGCCTCGGTCGAGATCCGTCTGCCATTCGATGACACGTTCGTCGTCCAGGCCGGAGAGCACGACACTGCCGCTCGCCACGATGTGGATCGTGGCATCTTGCAGCTCACGCTCCGAATCGATGAGCACATCGATGTCGCGCGTTTCATTGAGTGCCAGCGCCAATACCGGTTTCGCCTGCCGAACATCCGCGCCAGGGCGCACGAGCATGAGCACGATGGCTGCCGCGAATGCGCCTCCAAGTGCGGCTCCCGCCCATGTTTCCCACTTCAGCAGGAACGATCGCCCTTCACTTCGAGCAGCGGGCTGCTCGCGCTGTGCGACCGCTCGCGTCAACGCGCGATCGACGAACCCGGGCCGGGGTTCGGGCACGGGCAGGCGCTTCAGCGCTGCGGTCAGAGTGGTATCGGGTTTGCTATCCACGCTCGAAGCTTTCGTTGGCTCTCATCGTCATACACGTTCCGTGCGCGCTGAACGTTCCTCCGACAGCAGCTCGCGCAATCGCGCACGTGCACGGTGTAAGCGAGACTTCAATGTGCCGATCGGCACCTCGAGTATCTGCGCCACCTCGGGCAAGCTGAAGTCCTCGATGTCGTGCATCGACAGCACGATGCGGTGTTCCTCGCTCAGCAGCGGCCAAACTGCGAGCACCCGCTCCTGTGTGAGCTGTTGCTCGGCCAGTTCTTGCGGTCCGGCGCCCGGATCCACCAATCCGCTTT
>JBEVDW010000383.1:0-3390 GCA_040513115.1 Steroidobacteraceae bacterium
GGTGACGGCTTGCATCCAACCATCAGCAGTACTGTTGTCCAGAGAACGTGCACTTGACGTCGTTGCATCATCGGTAAGTCTCGACTGCGGGTCAGCAATACCCATCCTACAATCGCGCGCCATTCACATCTGCAAGGGGATGGCCGTGAAAGCTCTGAGGCGTTTTATCTACGGTCTTCTCGCGCTCCTCGTGACAACGTCAGTGGGAGCACTCGAGTTGCAGGACTATCAGATTGTCGACCTCTCCCACGCGTACGACTCGAAGACACTGTACTGGCCCAGCCGCCCGCCGATGCACTTCGAGCTGCAGCAGCTCGCGTCCGGCGTGACGCCTGGCGGTTGGTTCTATTCGGCGAACCGCGTGTGCACGCCCGAGCATGGCGGCACACACCTCGATGCGCCCATCCACTTCCACGAACGCGGCCAGACAGCCGAACAGTTTCCACTCGACAAGCTATTGGCACCGGCGGTGCGCATCGACGTGACCAGGCAGGCACAGGCCGATCGCAACTACCGCTTGTCGCGGGACGAGGTCCTGCAGTTCGAAAAGCGGGTCGGCCGAATCAAACCCGGAACCATCGTGCTGCTGCACACGGGATGGAGCCGCTTTTGGCCAAACCGTGAACAGTACTTCGGCGATGCCTCTGCAGAAGACGCAAGTCGCCTGCAGTTTCCCAGCTACGGAGAGGAAGCCGCGCGACTGCTGGTGGAAGAGCGACAAGTCGCCATGCTCGGTGTGGACACCGCATCTATCGACTATGGTCGCTCGAAGGACTTCATCGTGCACCGGATCGCTGCAGCGCGAAACGTAGGCGGCCTGGAGAACCTGACGGCGCTCGAATCACTTCCCGAGACAGGATTCACCGTCATTGCACTTCCCATGAAGATCGCTGGTGGGTCGGGCGGACCGGTGCGCGTCGTTGCGCTGGTTGAGAAGGATTGATCCGCGGCGCGGTGTTCGCGTTCAAAGCTCAGAGAACTCGGCTTCGTTGCCGTTCAGCTGCATCCGGCACGCGCAGAGACACCGGCCAATTTGCCTTGTGTCAACGCGCGTTGACTAAGCTGCCCTCCAGCCACTACGCTTTGGCAAATTCCTCGGGTCGAGGAAGTCCAACCGCCAACTCAGTAGGGGACGATATGAGCGAGATAACCATTTATCACATTGAAGGCCGGCGCTCGTTCCGCGTCATCTGGACGTGCGAGGAGCTGGGGGTTCCTTACGATCTCGTGTTCAAGCCGGGGGACTTGATGGGCTCGATGGCGCTGCTGAAGCAGGTCAATCCCATCATCCCGATGGAGCCGACCGTCAAGTACCAGGGACAGGTCCTCGTGGAGTCGGGCGCCATCGTCGAGTTGATTCAGCAACGCTACGGCAAGGGCCGCCTCGCCCCCGCAGTGGACTCGGAGGACTATCCGTTTCATCTCCAGTGGCTGCACTTTGCTGAGGCCACCTCCCAGTATCGAGGGTGGGCGATTCGATTCGCCTCGATGATCTCCGGCGTGCCGGCGGATCAGATCCCGAGCGAGTTCCAAGGCTTCAAGCTGGTGGGCATGCAGGAAGTGTTCGATTTCATGGAGGACTACCTCTCACGATACCCGTACTTCGGCGGTAAGGAATTCTCGACCGCAGACATCATGATGGAGTTTTCCGTGCCGTCGGCAAAACTGACGGCTGGATTCGATCCAGTGAACTTCAAGCGCGTTCAGGACTGGGTCAAGCGCGTGCGCTCACGACCCGCGTTCACGCGCGCACGCGAGGCGGCAGTTCCTGGCGGCTACGACGAATACGGCTTACCGGTTGGGATGCCACTGCCCTTCCCACCGCCGACGAGACCGTTGCCGGTACCCACGGTCCGGTAGCAAACGGAATCCCCTGCTCACCACGGATCGGTGACCAGGGTTTCCGACTGGAAGCATGCCGGCTGATCAAGAAGGCGAATGGGTGAAGGGCGCGACGGTCCGCGATCTCATGTCCGCATGAAATCGCGCTGCGAGAGCGGACGCTACGCTCCTTGCACGCGCTCGCAGGCCTCGATCTTCTAGAGTTCTGCTCTTGCCACGAGAGGTGGCTTCAGACCGAAGAGCTTGGCGGTGGTACCGCCGAGGATGGCTGCTCGCTCCGAGGCCGGAATACCTGCGAAGAGCTCCTGCGTCACCTTCCGGCTATTCGGCCACGTTCCCTCGTTGTGCGGATAGTCGTTGCCCCACAGGATCGCCTCGGTCCCCATCACATGCCGCAGCGCCAGCGCGGAGGGGTCATGCATGAACGTGGCATGGACCTGGCGCCGCACGTAGTCACCGGGTCGAAGTGGATACGGCCACTTCACGGCGTAGATCTTGTTCATCCGAGGCTGATCGTGTTCGGGGCGGCTATGGTCATACTCGCCGATCTCCTGCTCGATGTCCGCGCCCGTAAACGGTCCGAAGCACTGTTCCATCGTGGCGATCATTGCAGACAGCCAGTGTGCGTCGAACTCCACCATGACGAAGTGCAAGCGCGGATAGCGTTCCATTACCCCTGAGCCGATCAGCCCGATCAAGGCGCGCTCCGCTGCGACCTGCGCGCCGTGGTACTCGATCAAACGCCGCGCAATCGGTGTCTCGATGCCGCCCGCGTGCGCTCCCGTCATCGACGCGAACACTTCTCCGATCGTCGACTTACCGGCTTCAAATCCCGTTCCGACATGAATCGTCACGACCATGCCCTGCGCTTGCGCTGCTGCCCAGACGCGTTCGTACGCATCGGTGCTGTACGGCCGTGGAGGCATCGACGGCACATTGATGGCGCGGAGGCCGCACTTCGCTACGCGCTCGATTTCCGCCACTGCATCATCCACATCAGTGAGGGGAATCAGGGCGACGGGCGCACGCCGATCAAGCTGCTGGCCGAAGGTCTCGACGATGTAGTCGTTGTAGACGCGTGCATGAGCCATGCACATTTCATGATCGGGCATGAACAGCGCAAGAGCGTAATTGGGATAGATCACTTCGCCCCAGACACCGTCAGCATCGAGATCGCGCTGTCGGCTCTCCAGCGTGTCCGTATCGTCGAAGTACTTGCCGTCGATGTGCTTGGTCTTCCGCGAAGTGACGTTTACCAGCCCTGGCAGGATCGTATCGACGAAGTTTCCATGATGATCGAGCCGCAATGCCCGATCGCGAAACTTCTGGGGCAACCGCGACGTCCACAAGTCGGCGGGCTCCACCACATGGGCATCGGCGCTCACAAAAAGAGTGCTCTCCTGAGCGCCCGAAGTCTGTTTGGCCTCCACACTGCTCATTGGAATTCCCTCACAGGTGATGTGCTGCGGCGCATTGATCAAGAAGTCCGGCGCACAGAAATAGTCAAGCATCCCGGACTTTTAGTCAACGCCGGTTGACAACGAACGT
>JBEVDW010000384.1:0-5810 GCA_040513115.1 Steroidobacteraceae bacterium
CATGTTCATCAACTATGCGCATCGCTGGGACGTCGACGAAGGTGAGTTGGGTCAACGGCGGGCGCGACTGTTCCACGACGAGCCCTTGCTGCACGCGCGATATCTCGCGAAGTCGAAGCACTGGGAGGTGGCGATGGCACAGCTCATCGCTGCGGACCTGCGTACGGATCCCAATCGTGATCTATTCGCCAACGTGATCGCTGGTGCGGCTGTGTCTGCATTTGCGGCGGCGTGGCGCGTTCGCGTCGCGGATGAGAAGCGAACGTTGGCGGAGTGCGTGACCACCGCGCTCGATCAGCTGGAAAGCATCGGTGCATTCTTCCATTCGCCGCCCGCTCGCGCGGGCCGATCCAAGGCCGCAACGCGGGTCACCAAAGCGCGCAACAAGTCCTGACGCATTGAGCATTCGGAGAAGTTGACATGAAGACAGCCGTAGCAGATGCCGGTTACCTCGCCGCCGAGAAACATGCCGCCGAACGACTTGCGTCGACTGCGACGAGAGATCGCACTGGCGGTGTCGTGGCGTGGGGCATCTGGGGCGTCATCTGGACCGCCATCGCAGTTAATGCCTGGATTCGCTGGATCACATCCGACACGCTCTTTGGTCCGGCGCCGATCATGCCGGGCGACACGATAGAGCCAGGACGCCTGATTGCATTGCGTGTGCTCGAAGTCGTAAGCACGCTCGTGGTGCTGCAGTGTGCCTGGCAGTGCGCGTTGAAGCCGTGGCTGCGCGAGCGCAAGTTCGGCCTGGACGGCATGTTGCTCTTGGGCGGCGTCGTCGGCTTCAGCGCCGACAGTCTGCTGAATCTGCACGAGCTGCTGTTTGCCTTCAATGCCCACAGCGTGAATCTCGGCGTGTGGACCTCGTTCATGCCGTTCTACACGAGCGGGCCTGCGCGCTATGCCGAGTCGCTGTTGTGGGGCTTCCCCATGTATGTCTACTTCGGTATCACCGCCAGCCTCGTGGGGTGTGCCATCGTGTCGAAGCTACGTCGGAGTTATCCGGGCATCAGCAACGCAGCGGCGCTGGCGGTCGCCTATGTCGCGTTCGTCGTGGGTGACTTCCTGCTCGAGAACACGATCATTCGCCTGACCGATGCCTACATGTACACGAAGACCTACGCGCCGCTGACGGTGTTCGCCGGTTCGATCTACCAGTTTCCGTTCTACGAAAGCCTCTTCTCCGCCGGTGTGAGCCTCGGATTCACGCTCATCCGCCTGAGTGCGATGGATCATCCCGACGGCTTGTCCATCGTCGAGCGTGGCATCCATCGAGTCAGCCCGCGATACCAGATGCCGCTGCGGACGCTTGCCGTGGTGGGGGCCTGCGGCGCCCTGTTCATCATCGTCTACCACTTGCCCTTCAACTGGCTGGGGGCGATCGGCCAGTCGGTCATTCAGCCGCCGTCGTACATGCTGCCGGGGTGAGAGGAGGCTGGTGGGTCGGCTGGCCAACGGGTCGGCTGGCCAGAGGGATCGTTGAGCATCGTCGTGTTCTGGCCAACGGACCCGTTGGCGAGCAAGCCAACCAGCGGCTCCGGGACTTGCCGCCCCCCAGCCGATGCGTTTAGATGCCGCCCCCGAGTGTTTGCATCGAGCATCCCATGACCTGGTTCGAGAAGATCATCCCCTCCCGCATCAAGACCGAGCGCCGGACGCGTTCCGTGCCGGAAGGGTTGTGGATGAAGTGCAGCGCGTGCGACGCCGTACTGTACCGGGCCGAGCTCGAGCGCAATCTCCACGTCTGCCCGAAGTGCTCGCATCACATGCGCATCCGGGCGCGCGATCGGCTCGAACGCTTTCTGGACATCGATAGCTACACGGAGCTGGCCGTCAACATCGAGCCGGAAGACCCGCTCAAGTTTCGCGATACGAAGAAGTATCGCGACCGCCTCGTTCAATCGCAGAAGGCCACCGGCGAGAAGGACGCGCTGATTGTTCTTGCCGGGACGCTGCAGGGCATTGACGTCGTCGCTGCCGCGTTCGACTTCGAGTTCATGGGAGGTTCCATGGGCTCTGTGGTTGGAGAGCGCTTCGTGCGTGCGGTCGAGCACTGCCTCGAGCATCGCAAGCCGCTCGTGTGTTTTACTGCCAGCGGCGGTGCGCGTATGCAGGAAGCATTGCTGTCGTTGCTGCAGATGGCGAAAACGAGTGCCGCGCTCGCGCGCATGTCGCAAGCCAAATTGCCGTTCATCTCTGTGATGACCGATCCGACGACGGGCGGCGTATCGGCGAGCCTCGCAATGCTCGGCGATGTGAATATCGGCGAGCCGAAGGCATTGATCGGTTTTGCGGGCCAGCGCGTCATCCAGCAAACCGTGCGTGAGACGTTGCCCGAAGGGTTCCAGCGCAGCGAATTCCTGCTCGAGCATGGTGCGCTCGACATGATCGTCGATCGTCGCGACATGCGCGATCGAGTTGGGGGCCTGCTGACGATCTTTACCCATCGTCCAGCGCCGCAGGCGGACACGAGGGTTGCGTGAGGTTTGGGGCGGATGAAGGGTTTAGGCCCTAGGGTCTGATCAGAACCCTCCTTGCCCAGCGCCCTCCGTGCCCAGGGCCTTCCCACCATGAACCGCGATTCGTTAGCCGACTGGCTCGCCTGGCAGGAGTCGCTGCACTGGCGTTCGATCGATCTCGGCCTCACGCGTCTGCTGCGGGTCTACGAGCGTCTAGCATTGCCCGCGTTCAAATTTCCCGTCGTCACGGTGGGCGGTACGAACGGCAAGGGCTCGTGTGTGGCAATGCTCGCGAGCATTCTTCGTGCGGGCGGCTATCGCGTCGGTACGTTCACGTCGCCCCATCTGTTGCGCTACAACGAGCGCATACAGATCGACGGCCGTGAGATTTCCGATGCTTCGCTGATCGCGGCATTCGAGCGCATCGAGGCGGTGCGTGGCGAGGAATCGCTCACCTATTTCGAGTTCAACACGCTCGCGGCGCTGCTGATCTTCGATACCGCGGGTCTCGATGCCGCCGTGCTGGAGGTGGGCATGGGCGGTCGATTGGATACCGTCAACCTCGTCGATGCCGACGTTGCGCTCATCACTTCCATCGGCCTCGATCACTGTGAATATCTCGGCACGGACCTGGAATCCATCGGCCGCGAGAAGGCCGGCATATTCCGTCCGCATCAAGTGGCGATCTATGGCTCGCGTGCGATGCCGCGTTCGATCGCCGATACTGCGGGCCAGAGCGGCGCGGAGTTGCGGCGTCTGGGTGTCCAGTTCGATTACTCACGTGAGGACGACGCGTGGCACTGGCGCGGATTTGCCAGTGAGCGCTGCTCGCTACCGGTGCCCGGATTGATCGGCGATGTGCAGTTCGACAACGCTGCCGCCGTGCTTGCCGTTCTCGAAGCGTTGCAGCGACGGTTGCCGTTGACGGCAGATGCCATCGCCAACGGCTTGCGTGCCGTGCAGCTGCCCGGTCGCTTTCAAGTTCAGCACCTGCAGAAGGTCACGTGGATCTTCGATGTCGCCCACAACCCGGCAGCAGCCGAAACGCTGGCTGCACGGTTGGCAGCGCCGAGCGCTGGCCGCACGATCGCCGTGTGCGGCATCGTGGGCGACAAAGACATCGAGGGTGTCGTGCGCATCCTCACTGCGCATGTTCAACACTGGATCGTCGCGGGATTGAATTCGCCTCGCGCCTTGACTGCCGCAGAGCTCGCGCGGCGTATTGCGAGCGTCGGAGCAGCAGTCGCCGGAACGGCATCCACAGTCGCGGAGGCCTGCGAGCTGGCGCGTTCAGAGGCTCGGCCGGGCGACCGCGTGATCGTGTTCGGCTCGTTTTCGACGGTGGGACCGGCCTTGGAGTGGATAGAGAAGGCATTCAACACTGGGCATTGATCGTGCGCCGATGAACTCGCGCCAATGCCGCCGCTCAGCGCAACCTCCTATACTTCGCCCGTGGAAAGACAAGTCAAAGAACGGTTGATCGGGGCTGCGGTACTGGTTGCCATCGCGGTCATTCTGATTCCCGAGCTGCTGTCCGGCCCCGGCACGGAGCACAGACCGCCGGCTGCTACGCCAACTCGCAACGAGCAGGGCATCAAGACTTACCAATTCGATTTGAATCAACCCCGCTCGAGCGGCCAGTTCACGGCAGCACCGCCGCCTGAACTATCGACGCCGCAACCCGAGCCGGAAAAAGAGTCAGAAGCAAAACCCGCCGCCGAAGTGACGGCCGCTACTCCACCTCCCGTCACCCCGGAGCCTGAGCGCGAAGCGGTGCCGCCGGCAGAAGAGCAACCGCGCCCACAGCCGTCGCCAGAGAAAGCGCCAGCGCCCAATCCGCCGCCTGCACCCGCCCAAAGATCCTCTGCAGCCAGCACACCCGGCTGGGCGGTCCAGTTGGGCAGCTTCGCTGACGCGGAGCGCGCCAGTCATCTCGTCGAACGGTTGCGCGCTGCGGGTCACAACGCCTATCTGGTTCCGCTGCGTCGGGCAGACGGCAAGACACTGCAGCGCGTGCGCATTGGCCCGTATGGCGAGCGCGCTCAAGCCGAGGCTGCCCTCAAGCGCGTCGCCGGCGAAGCGAAGGGTGCTGCGGTGGTTTCGCAGCCCTGACAAGCACTCGCGGTGGCCCGCGTCAATGATGCAGGTGCCGGTCTAAGACTTTCCCTGGTGCAGTGCGCAGTCGGGGAGAGCGGCTGGTAGAATCCGCGCCCACTCAAGCCTGCTTAAGGGCGAACTCAATCGTGACTGCATGAACGCTGCCGATTACCTGATTCTCGGCGTGCTCGTCTTTTCGATGGTGATCGGCATGCTGCGCGGTTTCCTGCGCGAGGCCGTGGCCCTCATCGCATGGCTATGCGGCTTATGGCTGGCCTGGCGCTACGCACCGCTCCTCGAGCCCTATCTGGGCGGTTTACTCGAACGCGAGCCGATTCAGACCTGGGCCGCTCGCGCCATCATTCTCTTCGGCGTGCTGATCCTCGGTTGGCTGGTGTCCAGTGTGCTGGCGTACGCGCTGCATCATTCCAATTTGAGCATCATGGTCGACCGCTTGCTCGGTATGCTGTTCGGTGTGCTGCGTGGCGCGGTTGCGGTTGCGGTCTTCGTGATCCTGGCGCAACTCGTGCGGCTCGATCAGGTGCACTGGTGGCAACGCTCGCGGTTGTTGCCGTACGCCGTTGAATTCGCGGGCTGGATCCGCAATTTCGCAGAGACCGGGCTGGATGTCGTGGATGCGGATCGTAAGTCGGTGAGGGCCTGACACATGTGCGGAATCGTCGGCATCGTTGGCCATACCGCGGTGAACCAGCAGCTCTACGATGCGCTCACCGTGCTGCAACACCGTGGCCAGGACGCCGCCGGCATCATGACTTGCCATGAAGGCCAGCTTTTCTTGCGCAAGACCACCGGGCTCGTGCGCGATGTATTCCAGCATCGCCACATGATGGCGTTGAAGGGCAACATCGGTCTCGGCCACGTGCGTTACCCGACAGCCGGTTGCGATAGCTCATCCGAGGCGCAACCCTTCTTCGTCAACTCGCCGTATGGCATTTGCCTCGCGCACAACGGCAATCTGACGAACGCGGCCGAGTTGGCTGAAACGCTCATCCGCGAAGATCGCCGCCATCTCAATACCCAATCCGATTCCGAGGTGCTGCTCAACGTCTTTGCGAGCGAGCTTGCACGCCTCGGCAAGCCGCATGCGAACGTGCAGGACATCTTCACCGCGCTCACTGCGGTGTACCGCCGCTCGCGCGGCGCGTATGCGGCTGTCGCGATGATCGTCGGTCACGGTCTGCTCGGGTTCCGCGATCCGCACGGCATTCGTCCGCTGGTCCTCGGCCGGCG